>JBJTRI010000037.1:0-4609 GCA_046076045.1 bacterium | reverse complement strand
ACCATGGACATGGGGAGCGTGAGGTGCACGCCCGCGATGACCTCGATCACGCGCTGCTCCTCGACCGGTGGGCCGGTGTAGCCCGGGCCCGCGAACTCCCCGATCGGGAGCGCGCGCTGCGCGAGGTTGGTCTCACCCGTGACGTGGAGCTCGGGGCGATCGGCCCCTTTCATCGGGAGCGCCAGCACCCGCAGGTCACAGGCCATGCGTGTGGTGATGCCTTGCGTCGAGGACAGCCCGAGGCTGTCGGCGGGGACCGAGTGCAAGCGGTCCACCTGCACGCCCATCCCGAAGCGCAACTGCACCGGGTCGGTCGCGGCGTGAGCACTCGCCGCGAGGGACAGCGCCACGAAGGACGCGAGCAGCGCGGTGACTCGGGGACGGACGGGCATCACGAGGGCCTCCAGGCCTGATCCGGGGAGTCCTCTCCCCGCGTGGTCCGTCGTCCGCACGGCACGCGCGAACGCCATCGGCACACGATGCCGGGAGTCTCGGTGTGCAGCGTCCATCCTTGAGCGGTGCCGCATGGACCATCGGTACCAGCCTCGTTCCATTCGAGGGGACCGCCTCAAGGAAGTCGGTATGCGGCCGAGACTGGCGAGGACGACGGCCCACGAGTGGCCGATCCGGTGACCCGACGCATCCGAATCGCATGGGGGGCGACGATGGCCCACGTGAAGACCGCGCTGGTGGTGGACGACTCGTCCGTCATGCGCGAGATGGTGGCGCAAACGCTGCGCAAGGCCGGTTTCGAGCTCAAGTTGGGCGCGAACGGGCAGGAAGGGCTCGACCGCCTCGCGGGGACGGCCGTGGACCTGATCGTGACCGACGTCTACATGCCGGTCATGGACGGCATCACGTTCGTCAAGGCGGTCCGCTCGCGTCCCGAGGGGCGCAAGGTCCCGATCCTCATCCTCACCACCGAGACCAAGCCCGAGATCAAGCAGCAGGGCAAGGCCGCCGGCGCGTCGGGCTGGATCGTGAAGCCCTTCAACCCGGACATGCTGCTGCAGGTGGTCGCGAAGCTGCTGCCCTGACGCCCCATCCCCGACCGGAGACGCCACCGACATGGATGTCCATCCGCATCCGTCCCACGAACGAGCCGGAGCCTTCCAGTGCTCGCACGCCAAGAGCGCGGAGAACCGCGCGCGCGTGCTCGCACTGCAGGCCGAGGTGCTCGAGGGCCTGCGGCAGGAGTTCGCCTCGGCCCAGGACGGGTTGGCGCGCGCGCACCGCATCACGAGCGAGGCCGCCGGCCGACTCGTGCAGGCGTTCGCGCAGATGTCGAGCGCGGTGCACACGCTCGACGAACTGCTCGAGACGCACGAGTCCACCATGCCGGCCGAACTCCACGGGGAGTTGCGTGCGCTCGCCATCATGATGTCCACGACGTCGGTCCTCGCCACCGAGAGTCTGCAGTTCGAGGACCTCAACGCCCAGCTGCTGGACGAGGTGGATTCGCGACTGAAGGGCCTGTCCCGCCTGTCCGCGAACCTCGCCGCGCCGAGTATCGACCACCAGGGGCATGCGGCATGCCCGGCCGGCGCGGCCCTCGACGCGCTCGCCACCACGCTCCGATCCGGTCTCGACGAGTTGCACACCGTGAAGCGCACGGTGCTGCAGCGGTCGCTGGATCCGGGCGAGGTGGACCTGTTCTGAACCCCAACGGGAGACACGAGGACCACGCTCATGGATGACGAACTCAAGGAGTTCCGGGACATGTTCTTCGAGGAGGCCGGCGAGAACCTCCAGACGCTGGAGACCGGCCTGCTTCGATTGGAGTCCGCAGGAGACGACGATGAGCTCCTGAACGGCGTGTTCCGTGCGGCCCACTCCATCAAGGGTGGTGCGTCGAGCTTCGGGCTCACCGACGTGAGCTCGTTCGCGCACGTCATGGAGGGGCTGCTCGACCAGATCCGCCGCCACGAACGCAAGACGACGAGCGCGATCGCCAGCCTCCTGCTGCGTGCCACGGACATGCTCTCGGGCCTCATGAGCGCGGCGCGTCTGAACGAGGACCTGCCCCCGGGTGTGGACGCCATGAAGGCCGAGCTCGAACACGCGCGGTCGCAGCCGTTCGACGGCAGTGCGGCTCCTGAGGCCGGTCCCGAGTCGGCGATCGTCTCGAGCGAACCCGAGGCGGCGAGCGAGGAGCCTGCGGTCGAGCCGCCGGCCGACGATGCTCCCGCACCGCCCCCTGCCCCGAGCGGCACGCCGGGTTACGCCGAGCTGTGGTCCGCCAACGGTCAGGACACGGTCGTGCCGGGTTCGGTACGTCCGGGTCAGGAACCGCGCCGCCGCAGCACCGACGCCGACACCAACGCCTCCATCCGCGTCTCGGTGCGCAAGGTGGACACGCTGGTGGATCTGGTCGGGGAGCTCGTCATCTCGCAGTCGATCGTGACCCAGATCGCGCAGGCGTTCACGCCCGAGAAGCTCACGCAGCTGCACGAGGCCCTGGCCGACGTGGAGCGCAACACGCGCGAGTTGCAGGAGCGCGTCATGCGCATGCGCATGGTGCCCGTCGCGAGCGTCTTCCAGCGCTTCACCCGCGTCGTGCGCGACCTCGCGACCACCTGCGGCAAGCGGGTGAAGCTGGTCACGGTCGGCGAGGACACCGAGATCGACAAGGGCATGATCGAGTTGCTCGGCGACCCGCTCACCCACCTCGTGCGCAACGCCGTGGACCACGGCCTCGAGCCCGAGGCCGACCGCATCGCGGCGGGCAAGCCCGCCGAGGGCACCGTGAGTCTGGTGGCGCGCACCGAGGGTGGCAGCGTCACGATCGACGTGTGCGACGACGGCAAGGGGCTGGATCGCGAGCGCATCCGCCGCAAGGCGATCGAGCGCGGCCTGCTGCGCGCCGAGGACAACCCGAGCGAGGAGCAGCTGCTCGGCATGATCTTCATGCCCGGCTTCTCGACCGCGGCGGCCGTCACGGACGTCTCGGGGCGCGGTGTGGGGCTCGACGTGGTCAAGCGCAACGTCGAGAAGCTCAACGGCACGCTCCAGGTCGAGAGCGAGCCCGGCAAGGGTTCGGTCATGCGCATCCGGTTGCCGCTCACGCTGGCGATCCTCGACGGACTCGTGCTGTCGGTCGGTGCCCACCCGTTCGTGGTGCCGCTCGCCGGGATCGAGGAGTCGCTGCGGCCGACGAGCGAGTGCGTGCACGAGGTGCTCGGCAAGGGCGAGGTCGTGATCGTGCGCGGGGAGTCCATCCCCATGCTGCGCACGAGCGAGTTGCTCGGCCTGCAGACGCGGCTCACCCGCTCGACCGAGGGGCTCGTCGTGATCGCGATCCATCAGGGCAAGCGTTACGCCCTGCTGGTTGAGGAGGTGCTGGGGCAGCAGCAGGTGGTGATCAAGAACCTCGACGCCAACTACCGGCGCATCGAGGGGACGATGGGCGCGACCATCATGGGCGATGGCCGTGTGGCGCTGATCCTCGACGTGGCGGGTCTCGCCCGTCTCCACGCTGGCCGTCCGCTCGACGCCGAACTCGGCTCCGAGCTGGCGATGCCGGCCTGAAAGGAAGGATGACATGGCAGCGAACAAGCTCGCGGAGACGGCCCGTCTCGACGGCCGTCAGCAGTTCCTCACCTTCTGCCTCGGGCAGGAGGAGTACGGGATCGAGATCCTCGACGTCCAGGAGATCAAGGGCTACTCGCCCGTGACGCCGATCCCGAACGCCCCGTCGCACGTGAAGGGTCTCATGAACCTGCGCGGTGCGGTGGTGCCGGTGGTGGACCTGCGCGCCCGCTTCGGGATGGCCGCCCAGGACTACACGCCGTTCACGGTCATCATCGTCGTGAAGGTGGGTCACAAGGTCGTGGGGCTCATCGTGGATGCGGTGTCGGACGTGCTCGACGTCAACGCCGACCAGCTCGAGGCCACGCCCGACTGCGGTGCGGCCGTGGACACCTCGTTCCTGACCGGTATCGCGCACTCGGGTGAGCGGTTGATCGGTCTGCTGCAGGTCGAGCGTGTCGCGGGTGTCGGCGCCATCGAGATGAACTGAGGAAGAGTCCGACGCGGACCCTCCCCGCCCCATGGAGAACCGAGTGCGATCCCTGTCGTCCGTCTTGAACCGCTTCACCATCCGTCAGCAGCTCACCGCCCTCGTGGCGGGCAGCAGCGTGGGGCTGCTCGTGCTGGCCGTCGTCGCGTTGTGGGGCATGGCCCGCATCGATGCGGCCTCGGACGCCATCTCCGAGTCCAAGGACGCGGTCGCCGACATCATCCCGCCGCCCCTCAACCTCATGGAGCCCTACCTCCTCACGCACGATCTCGAAGCCGAGCGCGACCCGGCCCGGATCCGCAAGGGGACCGAGCGCCTCGAGGCGTTGCATGCGGAGTACCGGCGTCGGTCCGCACACTGGCACAAGTCGCTCGCGGGACATCCCGAGTTCAAGTCCGTGCTGGAGACACACGACGAGCACGTCGAGACGTTCTTCGCGGTGGTGGAACAGCGCTTCCTGCCCGCCCTCGCGGCCGGTGACTAGGTGCGTATCTAGCGCGTCCGCTAACGCTACCTCGAGAAGCTCTACGAGGAGAGCGCCATCACCACCCAGCAGTTGGTGCGCATGATGAGCGACCTGCAGGCGACGGA
>JBJTRI010000036.1:0-3526 GCA_046076045.1 bacterium | reverse complement strand
CGACGCGACCGCGTCCTCGGCGTTCACGCGCGCGAGCAACTCGGCCTCGTCGAGGGACGCGGTGGGAGCGGACGGCACACCGATGCGGATGCTGCCCGCACCGCCGAAGCGACTCAGCCAGTCCTTCGCACGCTCGGCGTGCGGGCGCGTGTCGAGTTCGGGAGGGGTCCAGTCGGGCTCGTCGTGGCGTGCGTCGCGCGGCGTGTCGCTGGCGGGACGCGAGGCGTCACGACCCTGCGACCGGTTGGAGGTCGCGGACGCGCGCGGGTTGGTGCTGGCCCGTGCGCTCGTCGTTTCGATCAGCGCGTCGGCGGGAGCGTTCGTCGGGGCGGGAGCGGGCGCGGGTGCGGTCGCGGGTGCGGGAGCGGGAGCGGTCGCGGGTGCGGTCGCGGGAGCGAACGCGGGTGCGGTGGTCGCCTGGCGTGCGGACGGGCGGGGGTTGGCACTGGCCCGTGCGCTCGTCGTCTCGACCGCCGCGTCGGCGGAGGCGCTCATCTTGACGGGAGTGGTCGCGGACGCGGCGGGCGATGCCTCGGCGGACGCGACCTCGTCCTCGCGCGCCGACGGCTCGTAGGGCGCGTGCTCGGTGCCGCGCCCGGTGCGCACCACGCGCACCGCCTGTCGCACGTGCTCGGTCGAGACCGGGCTGTTGCCGGCGCGACGGATCGCCTCGGCGGCGATCGCCTCGACCGTGCCGATGAGCCCGAGGGCCTCCTGGTGGATGTCGCGGCACGCCTTGCGCGAGAACCGTCCCTCGCCCTGGGCGTGGTCGTTGCCGAGTCGCGTGAGCAGGTACTCGCGCGTGTCCTCGGGGGTGAGACGCGCGAGCGCGACCTGCAAGGACACCTGCGCCTGCAACTCGGACAGCGCGGGCGAGGCGAGGCGCAGCGGCAGCAGGGGCGAGCCCACCAGCATGACCTCGAACGGCACGTCGGCGGTGCGCACCGCGCGCGCGAGGCGCTCGAGTTCGAGCAACTGCGCGTCGTCCAGGCGGTCGGCGTCGTCGGCGATCACCAGCCCCACGCGATCCTCGGCGCACGACTCGCGCACCGCCTCCACCATGCGGGCGGTGCGCTCGGACAGCGAGTCGGTGTGGCGCGTCGCGCCCCCGAACAGCGCGCACAGCGCGTCGGTCATGCCGCTCGCGAGCGGGGCGGGGTCGGGCAGCACCACCGGGGCGCTGCGCCCACCCATGCGGTCGATCCACTCGCCGGCGAGCCAGCTGCGGCCCGAACCCGGATCGCCCGTGAGCAGCACGAACGGCGCGCGCGCACCGAAGTCCTGCACCAGTCGCGGCAGCGTGGCGCGCGCGGGTGCGGTGGTGACGAACGGGTGCGTGGGGCGGCTCGGTTCGGGGGTCATGTCCGATGGCGTGCGGCGCGCGCGGCGAGGGGTCGCCGTGCGCCCGGAAGGGGTGTGCGACGAGGCTTGCATCAGCGCGACGCGTTGCCCGGGATGCTCTCGACCAACGCCTCGGTGACGATGCCGCGCCCGAGCAGGCGGTCGGCCTCGGCTTCGGCCTCGGTCTCGGTCGTGAACTCGCCCACGTACACGCGCCACATGCGCGCGCTCTCGGGGCCCATCGCCTTCACGCGTGCGCTCAGTCCGGTGCGGCGCGTGATCTCGCGGGCGCGCTGCTGCGCGCGGTCCTGGAACAGGAACGTGCCCACCGACAGGCGGAACGCGGGCACCGGCAGGTCCACGGCCGGGCGTGCGGCCGCGGGCGTGACGGTGGTGGCGACGGGTTCGGGTGCGGTGGCGGGGGCCTCGGTGACCGGGGCCTCGTCGTTGGTGGTGACGGATGTGGGCGTGCTCGACGCGGGTTCGCCCGCGACCGGCACCGGCGTGGCACCCGGCCACGGCGCGACCACGAACCGCGCGGGCTCGAGCGTGCTGGCGACCGGGTTGGGCGCGGGCGTGGCGGCGACCGGCGGCGTGCTCACCGCGGGACGACCCGACGGCAGCGTGTACTGGTCGAGCCCACCGCGCAGGCTGTACATGACCGCACACACCGCGACCGCGATGAGGATGATGATCGGCAGCGCACCCTGCAGCCACTCGAGGTGCCGCGGGGAGCGCGGACCGGCTCGGCGAGGCGTGGACGCGGTGGCGGCGGGCGTGGACTCGGGCTGTGCGGCCGTCACCAGCTCGGCGATGCGCGGGCCACTCGGCGACGTGGGCGCAGGCGTGGTGGGCGTGGCCGCGGTGGTGCCGCTCTGCGCCAGACGCGCGCGCTGCTCGGCGCGACGCTGCCGACGCGTGCGCGGTCGCTCGTGACGCGGGGTGGCACTGGGCGAGTCGTTGGTCGTGCGCGCGGGCGGAGTCGGCGCGGGCGTGCTGGGCCCCGGCGTACCCACGACCGGCGGTGCGACGTCCTTTGGCGCGTTGCGTGTCGCTGCGGTGGTGGGGGCGACGTCGTTGACCGGCGTGGCGCTCGTCGAGGCCGCGGGGGTCGGCGCTTCGTCGGCCGCCGCGGCGTTGGTGTTCGCGTTCGCGTTGGCGTTCGCGTCGGAGTTCGCATTCGCGTCGGAGTTCGCGTTCGCGTTGGCGTTCACGTCCGCGGTGATGTCCGCGGAGTTGTTCGCGGTGTCCGACGTGACGTCCTTCGGCGCACCGTTCGTCGTCACGACGGCGGCGGCCGGTGTGGTGTGCGAGGCCGTGCTCGTATCGGACGCAGCGGGCGTGCTCGGCGCAGGCGTCACGGGGGCAGGCCCGACGGTCGGCCGCGACATGACGGTGGTGTCGCTCGTTGAGGGATCCGACGGCTTCGCGACCGTGTCGTGGATCGGCGTGGCGGGCGTGGGCTCGGGGAGCGAGTGACCCGCGCGCAGTACGGTCACGACGCGACGCGACATGACGGTGGACGCCGGGCGGTGCGCCACGAACGTGGGGAGCGCGTCGGGCGCGGTGATGGGCGGCAGCTTGCCGCTGCGATCGTTCTTGGCGTGCTCGAAGCGCGACACCCACTCCTTCACGCGCGGATGCGCGGAGTCGAGCGGCGGGGCCTCGGGACGCGGGAGCGCGGGACGCTCGCTGCGCGTGACGTCCGCGATCGGCGCGGGGGCGGCGACAGGCGTGCTCGTGGTGGCGTCGGTGGTCGGCGTGGTCACGGGCGTGGAGGGCACGGTGGGTGTCGCAGGCTGCGCGTTGGCGCGGGCGGCGCGACGTGCCTCCTTGCGCGACGTGCGACGCTTCGCGTCCCGCGCGGTGGGCTTCGCCTCGACGATGTTCGCGGGCGCCACCTCGGTGGTCGGCTCGACGGACGTCTCGTCGGCGGTCGGCGCGACGGGCGTCGCTTCAGCGGTTCGCGCGACGGGCGTCTCGTCGGTGGTCGGCGCGTCGTGCGACACGGGGGCCTGCACGTCGGCGCTGGGAGCGTCCTGCGCGAGGGTGGGCGACGGATCCGCGGGCACGGTGGGCTCGACCGACGCGGTGACGGGCTGCTGTGCGATCGCGGGCGCGGCGGGGGCGGGGCTCGCGGGCGTCGCCTCCGCGGTCGCGACCGGTGCCGCCATCGTGGCGGCCG
>JBJTRI010000035.1:0-5436 GCA_046076045.1 bacterium | reverse complement strand
CGGGGCGCACGGGGCGGCGGTCCATGGCCTGCGACGATAGACGGTCGCCGCGGCGGATGCATCCGCGCGCGCGCGCCGTTAGTGTCGTGCGCGTCCACGCTCGCACCGTCCTGCCCGGGGGAGACATGCCGCCCGTTCCCGATGCGCAACCGTTGATTGTCCCCGCGACCGTGCACGGCCGCACGCTCGTGCGTCGTGCGAGCGGGCCTGCGGATCGCTGGTTGGTGGGGTTCCACGGCCAGGCGCAATCGGCCGAGGTCTTCCTGCCCGGCCTGGTGGCCGCCGACCCCGACGCGCGCTGGTGCGTGGCCGCGGTGCAGGCGCTCCACCCGCACTACAACCGCCGCGACGAGGTGGTGGCGACGTGGATGACGCGTCAGGACCGCGAGCACGCGATCGCCGACAACGTGGCGTACGTGGACGCGGTGCTCGACGCGCTCGCGCGCGAGCACGGCGAACCGCGCACGCTGGTGCTCGCCGGCTTCTCGCAGGGGGTGGCGATGGCCTGGCGCGCCGCCCGCATGGGGCGCCGCCGTCCCGCGGTGCTGTTCGCGGTCGGGGGCGACACCCCGCCCGAACTGCGCGCCGGGGGCCCGGGGCCGTGGCCCCGCGTGGAGTTGCGGACCGGCTCGGAGGACCCCTGGTACACCCCCGAGCGGTTGGCGTCGGACGCCACCGGGTTGCGGTCGTCCGGCGTCGAGGTGACGACGCGCCTGTTCACCGGCGGACACGAGTGGAACGAGGGAGTGGTGGAGGAGTTGCGGGGCGTGCTGGAGGGGGCGATCGGGGGGCGTTCGGACGGTTGACCGTGTTTTGCCGGGTGGGCTACGGTCGCCCCGAATGCGACCGGCGCCCTGAGGCCGTCCACCCTCAACCGCCGCAAGCCCTTAGGTTGTGCGGCGAAGATTGTTGATGCCCCCCTGGGAGCCCTCTTCGGGTGCCCCAAGGCCGATCCCGGGACCACGGGACAACGACTTAGCGTCCTGGCCGGCCCGACGTCGGGCGTCTCAACAATCTTCGCCGCACAATGAGAGAGGAGCCTCCCATGCGTCCGGGCAATCCCGAGGCGCTGTCCCAGCCCTACGACCCCAGCCGCATCGAGCCCGCCCGCTACACGTGGTGGGAGCAGCAGGGCGTCTTCCAGCCCCGCGCCGACCTCGCTGCCCAGCCCAAGGGGACCGGCGCCAAGGCGCCGTTCGTCATCGCCATCCCGCCGCCCAACGTGACGGGGTCGCTCACCATGGGGCACGTGCTCGGCGAGTCCATCCGCGACACCATCGTGCGCTGGCAGCGCATGGAGGGGCGCGAGACCCTTTACATCCCGGGCATGGACCACGCCGGCATCGCCACGCAGAACGTGGTCGAGAAGAAGCTGCGCGCCGAGAAGAAGTCGCGGCACGACCTCGGACGCGACAAGTTCCTCGAGTCGGTGTGGGCGTGGAAGGAGCAGTACGGCGGACTCATCTTCCAGCAGGAGCGCCGCCTCGGCACCACGCCCGACTGGTCGCGCGAGCGCTTCACGCTCGACGAGGGCTACTCGCGCGCGGTGCTCACCGTGTTCAAGAAGCTCTACGACGAGGGCCTCGTCTACCGTGGCCGCTACATCGTCAACTGGTGCCCGCGCTGTCGAACGGCTTTGTCCGACGAGGAAGTGGACATGGTCGAGAAGGACGGCCACCTCTGGCACCTGCGCTACCCGCTCGCCGACGGTAGCGGCTCGCTCACCGTGGCCACCACGCGCCCCGAGACCATGCTGGGCGACACCGCCGTCGCGGTGAACCCCAAGGACCCGCGCTACACCAAGCTCGTCGGACGCAGCGTCGTGCTGCCGCTCGTGCGCCGCGAGATCCCCATCGTCGCCGACGACATGGTCGACGCCAAGTTCGGCACCGGCTGCGTCAAGGTCACGCCCGCCCACGACCCGAACGACTTCCAGACCGGTCGTCGTCACAACCTGCCCGAGATCGTCGTCATGGACGAGGACGGCAAGATGAACGACGCGGCGGGCGACTTCCGCGGGCTCGACCGCTTCGAGGCGCGCCAGCGCATCGTGGCCGCGCTGCAGGACGCGGGCTACCTCGACCGGATCGACGACCACCACAACAGCGTCGGGCACTGCTCGCGCTGCAACACGGTCATCGAGCCGTACCTGAGCTGGCAGTGGTTCGTGAAGATGGCCCCGCTCGCCGCGCCCGCCATCGAGGCCGCCAAGAAGGGCAGGGTCAAGATGTTCCCGGCGCGGTGGAAGAAGGTGTACCTCCACTGGCTCGAGAACATCCGCGATTGGTGCATCTCGCGTCAGTTGTGGTGGGGGCACCGCATCCCGGTCTGGTATCGCGGCGACGAGATGGTCGTGTCGCTCGACCCGCCCGAGGGCGACGGCTGGCGCCAGGACGAGGACGTGCTCGACACGTGGTTCAGCTCGTGGCTGTGGCCGTTCGCCACGCTCGGCTGGCCCGACGACACCGAGGACCTCAAGCGCTACTACCCGAACAGCCTCATGGTCACCGGCAGCGACATCATCTTCTTCTGGGTCGCGCGCATGATCATGGCCGGCTACCACTTCATGGGCGAGTCGCCGTTCGCGCACGTGTACTTCACGAGCATCGTGCGCGACGCGCAGGGTCGCAAGATGAGCAAGTCGCTGGGCAACTCGCCCGACCCGCTCGCCATGATGGACAGGTACGGCGCCGACAGCGTGCGCTTCTGCATGGTCCAGACGCCGACGGGGCAGGACCTCAAGTTCGACGAGAAGGCGCTCGAGACCGGCAAGTTCTTCGCCAACAAGCTGTGGAACGCCACCAAGCTCGTGAACATGCGCCTGGGTGGCGAGGACCTCGGCACGGTGAAGGAGTCGCAGCTGCGGCTCACGCTCGCCGACCGCTGGATCCTGTCGCGGTTCGCCGACGCCACGCGCGACGTGACGCGCAACCTGAAGACCTACCGGTTCGCCGAGGCCGCGCAGGGCGTCTACCACTTCGCGTGGAACGAGTACTGCGACTGGTACCTCGAGATGGCCAAGTCGCGCTGGGCGCTCGCCGACCTGGGCGACGCCATGACGGCCGATCAGCGCGCCGACCTGCGCACCGTGCGCTGGGTGAGCTGGAAGGTGCTCGACGGCATCCTGCGCCTGCTCCACCCATTCATGCCGTTCGTCTCCGAGGAGCTGTGGCAGGCCATCCCGCACGACGGCGACACGCTCGCCACCGCGGCGTGGCCCAAGTCGCGCAAGGCGTGGATGGACGCGCAGGCCGAGCGCGAGGTGGCGTTCCTGCAGGCGGTGGTGGTGGCGGTGCGCAACCTGCGCGCCGAGTCCAAGATCCCGCCCGGCAAGCCGGTCCCCGTCGTCATCCGCGGCGAGGGCGCGCAGCTCGACCTCATCGAGCGCCTCGAGTCGCAGTTCCGTCCGCTCGCGCGCATCGAGACGCTCACGCTCGCGCGCGACGGCTCGCGTCCGCCGGTGGCGGCCTCGGCCGTGGTCGAGGGCGCCGAGGTGTTCCTGCCGCTCGAGGGGCTCATCGACCTCGACGAGGAGCGTGCACGGCTCGCGCGCGAGGCCGAGAAGCTGCTCTCGGACCTCGAGGGCGTGAAGCGCAAGCTGCGCAACCAGGACTTCCTCGCCAAGGCCAAGCCCGAGATCGTGGCCAAGGAGAACGAGCGCCTCGCACAGCTCGAGGAGACGCTCGAGAAGCTGCGCCGCGCCGAGGCCTCGCTGCGCTCGGTCCGGGAGTGATGCGGTGAGCCCGGCGTCCGCGGTGGTCGCCCCGCGGGCGTTCGAGCCCGCCCTGCTCGCGGCGGTGCGTGCGCGCTTCCCGGCGCTCGCCACCGACTGGGCGCTGTTCGACAACGCCGGCGGCAGCGTGGCCACCGACGGCGTCATCGCGCGCGTGCGCGACCACATGGAGCGCTTGGGCGTGCAGTTGGGCGCCTCGCACGCGCTCTCGGTCGAGGCCGCCGCGCGCGTCGCGGCCGGCCACCGCGCGGCCGAGCTCCTGCTGGGCGCGGACCCCGGCGAGGTCGTGCTGGGCCCCTCGACCACCGCCAACCTGCGTACGTTCGCGCATGCGTTCGGCGCCACGCTGTCGCCCGGCGACTCGCTCGTGGTCAGCGACCTCGACCACGAGTCCAACATCGGTGCGTGGCGCATGCTCGAGTCGCGCGGTATCACGGTGCGCACGTGGGCGCTGCGTCCCGCCACGCAGATGCTGCACGTCGAGGACCTCGAGCCGCTGCTCGTGCCGCGCACCCGACTGGTCGCGTTCACGCACTGCGCCAACGTGGTCGGCTCCATCCACGACGCGCGTGCGGCGATCGACCGCATCCATGCCGCGGGCGCGCTCGCGGCCGTGGACGGAGTGGCCTACGCGCCACACCGGTCCGTGGACGTGAAGGCGCTCGGCGCCGACCTGTACGTGGTCTCGCTCTACAAGCTGTTCGGCCCGCACCTCGGCATGCTCTACGGGCGGCGCGAGTTGCTCGAGCGCGTGCAGGGCCAGAACCACTTCTTCAAGGCCGAGACCGAGCTGCCCGACAAGCTCGAACCCGGTGGCGTGCCGCACGAGTTGGCGTCGGCGCTGCCCGGGATCGTCGAGCACCTGCTCGCGCTCGAGGCGATGCTGCCCGGCGGCGGGGTGGGGGACGATCGGGCGCGCATGGCGCGGGCGTTCGACGCCATCGCCGCGCACGAGGCCGCACTCGTGGCGCCGCTGCTCGCCGACCTCGCGGCCCGTCCCGGCGTGCGCGTGCTGGGCGAGTCCACCGCGGATCCCGCACGGCGCGTGGCCACCGTGGCGTTCACGGTCGAGGGCCGGCACGCGAGCAGCGTGCCCACCGCGCTCGACCGGGCGCGGCTCGCGACGCGCTGGGGGCACTTCTACGCGCACCGCGCCATGACCGCACTGGGTCTGCACGAGCGCGGGGGCGTGGTGCGCGTGAGCCTGGCCCACTACAACACGCCCGCCGAGGTCCAACGCCTCCTCGAAGCGCTCGACGACGCGCTCGCGCACTGAGGCGCACGCGCCCCCTCGTCGCTCCGCTCCCGTGCACCGCGTTCGCGTCGCGGTCCCGGCCGCCACCCGATCCGCATGCGCCACGCTCGCACGCATGCCGTCGTCGATGCGGAGCGCGTACGCGTCGCGATCCCGACGGCTGCCGGGTCCGCTCGCGCCCCGCGCCCGCCGCGCGCGCTACCCGCTCGCGACCGCCTCGTGCGCGTCGGGGCGTCGGCCGCGCGGGGCCACGCCGACCTCGCTCAGGCAGCGCTCGATGCGCTGCAGCGTGCCCGCGATGTCCTCGTCGAGCCCGCTCGAGAACCTCACAAGCCCGGGGGAGAGCCCCATGGCCTCACGCTCCTCGGTCGGGATCTCCGACGACGTGCTGCCCCCGGGCGCACTGAACAGCGTGCGGAAATAGCCGAGGCTCACCGCGAGGTAGCCC
>JBJTRI010000034.1:0-18781 GCA_046076045.1 bacterium | reverse complement strand
GGTCAACTTCATCACCACGATCTTCACGATGCGTGCCCCCGGCATGACGATGTTCCGGATGCCGATCTTCACCTGGACGGTGTTCATTACCAGCGTCCTGGCGCTCATCGCCTTCCCGGTCCTCGCCGCAGCCCTTGCGATGGCCTTCATCGACCGGCAGTACGGAGCGGTGGTCTTCGAGGCGGAGAACGGAGGTGCGATCCTCTGGCAGCACCTGTTCTGGTTCTTCGGCCACCCCGAGGTGTACGTCGTGCTGCTGCCCGCCATGGGCATCGTGGCCGAGGTCATGACCGTGTTCGCGCGCAAGAAACTGTTCGCCTACAAGACGGTCCTCTACACGGTCATCGCGACCGGCGTGCTGTCATTCTTCGTGTGGGCGCACCATCAGTTCGTGGCCGGCATCGACCCGCGCATGGCCAATGTGTTCACGGTGACGACGGTGCTCATCTCGATCCCCATCGCCGAGATGTGCTTCCTGTACATCGCCACGCTGTACGGCGGCTCGATCCGGTTCACGGTGCCCATGCTGTGGGCGCTCGCGTTCATGGCCGAGTTCCTCATCGGTGGCGTGACCGGCATCTACCTGGGCGCCAGCGGCTACGACATCCACGCGCACGACACCTACTTCGTCGTGGCCCACTTCCACTACACGTTCTACCCCATCGCCATCATCGGGACGGTCGCGGGCATCACCTACTGGTTCCCCAAGATGTTCGGCCGCATGATGGACGAGCGTCTCGGCAAGATCCACTTCTGGGGCTCGATCATCCCGTTCAACTTCATCTTCATCCCCATGTTCTTCCTCGGGATGAACGGCGAGCACCGCCGCATCTACGACTTCACGAACTTCCCCGACCTCGCGGTGCCGTGGATGCAGAACCTGCGCATCGTCTCCACGGTCTCGCTCGTCGTGATGCTGCTGTTCCAGTTCGTGTTCCTGTTCAACTTCGTGTGGAGCATGTTCCGCGGCAAGAAGGCGGGCAAGAACCCGTGGAACGCGAACACGCTCGAGTGGACCGCCGACTCCCCGCCGCCCCACGGCAACTGGCCTGCGGACCAGATGCCCGAGGTGTTCCGCGGCCCGTACGAGTACGCCACCCCCGGCCGGGACAAGGACTACTGGCCCCAGAACGAGAGGGCGTGACGACCATGAGCACGAAGACCATCGCCACGCAGCGCGCCAGCATGAACATGCCCACCGGCCGTCTGGCCGTGTGGTGGGTGCTCATGTCCGAGGTCGTCATCTTCGGCGGTGTCCTGGTGGCCTACCTGCTTCACCGTCTGTCCCACGCCGAGTGGGCCGCACAGGCGGCCCATACGAACACCTGGGCTGGCGCCTTCAACACGCTCGTGCTGCTGAGTTCGTCGCTGTGCGCCGTACTGGCCCATGCGGCGGCCTCGAAGGGGAACGGTCCGAAGGCGGCCCGACTGCTGTGGCTGACCATCGGCGGCGGCTTCATCTTCCTCATCGTGAAGGCCTTCGAGTGGTCCCACGAGATCCACCTCGGCTTCACGCTGCAGTCGGGCGGGTTCTGGTCCTACTACTACACCGCCGCCGGCCTGCACGCGTTCCACGTCATCGCCGGCATGTGCATCATGGCGTGGGTGGCCGCGAGTGCGGCGAAGAACCAGGATCTGCACCGCGTCGAGAACATCGGGATCTACTGGCACTTCGTGGATCTCGTCTGGATCTTCCTGTTCCCCCTCCTCTACATCGCCAAGTAAGGCCAAGGAGACCTCATGTCCGCTCACACGCAGGCGCACGGCCAGGGTCACGACCACGACCACGGTCACGAGCGCCACTACGTGAAGATCTGGGCCATCCTCCTGGTCCTGCTCGTCATCAGCGTCATCGGACCGTTCGTCGGCGAGCGCTTCCACATGCCCTGGATCACCCTGCTGACCGCGTTCGGCATCGCGGCGGTCAAGGCGTGGTTGGTCGCGAAGCACTTCATGCACATCGACGTCGAGCAGCCGATCATCCGCTGGATCATGGTCACGGGCGTCGCGCTCATGGTGCTGCTCTACGGCGCCCTCGCCCCCGACATCCAGCATGAGCGCGGCCAGCGCTGGGAGAAGGACGCCGGTTGGCACAACAGCATCCGTCCCAACCCCAAGGCGCATGGTGAGCACGGCGAGGCGTCGAAGCATGGCGGGGCCTCCCATGGCGGCGAGACCCCGAGCGGGTCCGGGCACTGACGTGAACGGCCCCACGATCGCACCAGCCTCCGGACGGCGCGGGTTCACCGACCATGCGCCGTTCGGCATGGCCATCTTCGTCCTCACCGAGGTCATGCTGTTCATGGGCTTCCTGTCCGCGTTCAGCATCGTGCGCAACTCGGTGCCGCCGGGCATGTGGCCACCGGCCGACCAACCCCGCTTGCCGTTCGAGCGCACGGCGGTCAACACGCTCATGCTGCTCGCGAGCGGGGTCGCCGTGTTCTGGGCGCACCGGGTCCACGGCCGTGCCGGGGCCACCGCGGCCCGCCTGCCGCTCGTGCTGGGCTGCGTGCTGGGGGCGCTGTTCGTCGGACTGCAGGGCGCCGAGTGGGCCGCGCTGCTCGCCCAGGGGCTCACGGTGTCGTCCAGCCAGATCGGTGGGTTCTTCTACCTCATCGTGGGGTGCCACGCCGCTCACGCCGTCGCCGCCCTCGTCTACCTGCTCATCTGCCTGCGCGGCGTGCTCACGGGCACGCTGACGCGCGGCCGCTTCTCGGCCGCCCTCGTGTTCTGGGGCTTCGTCGTGCTCATGTGGCCGGCCCTGTGGTGGATGGTGTACCGGTGAGCCTCGCGCGCCGCCTCGCCCTCGCCACGGCGCTGGTCGCCGCTCTGCCGCGGGTCGCCGAGGCGTGCGCGGTCTGCGGTGGCGGCAATCCCGCGAACCGCACGGCGTTCTTCCTCAGCACGATCGCGCTCTCGCTCATCCCGCTCGCGCTGTTCGCGGTCGGGTTGATGTGGCTGCGCTCGCGCCTGCGCGACCGCCTCGCCGACGAGTTCGTGGACCGGGACGCCGTCCCGACCGCTCGGCCGGCCACCGCACCCGCGACCGACCACCGCGACTGATCCCCCGCGGCGGGTGCGCCCGCCGACCGGATCGGCTCAGGAGTCGTACGGGGCCCGGCAGCGCGCGCACGGGACGCGCGCGCCCCTCGAGTAGCGCTTGAATCGCACGGGCGTGGCGTTCGCACACGACTCATGCGCGACTCCTGCGCGGCTCGTGCGCCGCTCCTGCGCGGCTCGTGCGCCGCTCCTGCGCGGCCCGTGCGCGGCCCGTGCGCGGCTCGTGCGCCGCTCGTGCGCGGCTCGTGCGCCGCTCCTGCGCGGCTCGTGCGCCGCTCGTGCGCGGCCCGTGCGCGGCCCGTGCGCGGCCTGTGCGCGGCCCGTGCGCGGCTCGTGCGCGATTCGTGCGCGATTCGTGCGCGGCTCGTGCGCGGCTCGTGCGCCGCTCCTGCGCGGCTCGTGCGCCGCTCCTGCGCGGCTCGTGCGCCGCTCGTGCGCGGCCCGTGCGCGGCCCGTGCGCGATTCGTGCGCGATTCGTGCGCGACTCATGCGCGATTCGTGCGCGGCTCGTGCGCGATTCGTGCGCGGCTCGTGCGCGATTCGGATGGCGCTCTCCATGCGTCGCTCGATCATGAGTGGGACGCGAGGACAGCGCTGACGTCACGGCCGAACGCCGTGCGCACCCGCAACGCTCGAGGGCGGATGATTCTGCGCTCGATGTCCTGCGTGCTCGAACCTGCCCGCGTTGACTGAGAGGGTTCGAGCCGAGCGGGTCCAGCTCGAGGCGCGCAAGGACCGAATGGGCCACAGGACCGGCACCTTCGTCCACCACAGCGGAAGATCCGTCCGCTCGCGCATACATGTGGCCCCCTGCGGCCGAACTCCCGAAGGCGGTCGTGCGGACCGATTCCCTGCCACATGGTCAGAAGGTCGCCGATACCCTGAGACGAACTTTTTCAAGTCTGAAATCGAATTCTCTTGGGTCCGGTGTCGTTTCTTGTTAAGGTGCCGCTTGTCTAGGTCGAAACCGCATCCATCGGTGCGACGGAACCGGCAACCCGCAACAACGCCGGGGACTTCCGACCGCGACACTGGAGAGGGATTCGATCCGGGTTCAGCGAACCGGCCCATCGGGGGATGGCTGGGGAGGTGGACCCGGAGTCCTTTTGCCCCCACGAGCCCCAGGATGCCGCCAGAGCGCCGCGTGGCCCGCGCTGCCCCCCAGAGGCCTCCCCCAGTCCGTCGTCGCCACAGTGGCACGCGGGGAGCGCTCACGGCGCGCACCGCAGCCGCCCCACCCTGCGGACGCAGCGAGGCACCCGGCGCGCAGGGCGCCGGGGGCCTCGCCACGGACGGGAGCGGACTAGAGCAGGCCGAGGACGCTGCGCTGCGCCTCGATCCAGAGCGCCTGCGACTGCAGCCCCCACCACAGCGTGAGCGCCGCGGTCACGAGCAGGGCCAGCGCCGCCGGGGCGTTCCAACTGAACGCGGTCGGCTCCCCCTCGGGCTCGCGCATGTAGAGCGCCACCGTGACGCGCAGGTAGTAGTACACCGACACCACGCTGTTGAGCACGCCCACGATGATGAGCGGCATGAGCCCGCCCGCCTTCACGGCCGAGTTGAACACCATCAACTTGCCCATGAAGCCCGCCGTGGGCGGGATGCCGCCGAGCGAGATCATGAACAGCGCCAGCGCGAGGCCGGCGATCGGGCGGCGGAAGCCCATGCCCGACAGGTCCGAGACCAGCAGCGGCTCGTCGTGCCCGCGTCCCAGCATGGTCAGCACGGCGAACGCGCCGAGGTTCATCACCGAGTACACCGCGAGGTAGAAGACCGCGGCACCGTAGCCCTCGAACCCGCCCGCCACGATCGCGACCAGGATGTAGCCGGCGTGCGCGATGCTCGAATAGGCGAGCATGCGCTTGAGGTTGGTCTGGAGCAGGGCCGTGACGTTGCCGACCGTCATGGTGAGCATGGCGATGACCGCGAGCAGCGACTGCCACTCGTCGGCGTACGACGGCAGCGCGCGCATCACGATGCGGATGAGCGCCGCGAAGCCGGCCGCCTTCGCACCCGCGGACATGAAGCCCGTCACGCTGGTCGGGGCGCCCTGGTAGGCGTCGGGGGTCCACATGTGGAACGGGACCGCCGCGACCTTGAACAGGAACCCGGACAGCACGAGCAGGCCGCCGACCACCGCGAGGCCGTTGTTCGCGATCGGCGTGTCGCCGAGGAAGTCGCCGATGACCTGCAGGTTCGTGCTGCCGGTCGCGCCGTAGAGCAGCGCGATACCGTACAGCAGGAAGCCCGACGCGAACGCGCCCAGCAGGAAGTACTTCAGCGCAGCCTCGTTCGACTCGAGCAGGTTCCGGCGGAAGCCCACCAGCACGTAGAGCGAGAGCGACATGAGCTCCAGCCCCAGGAATATGGTGATGAGGTCGTTCGAGGCGGCCATCACGACCATGCCGAGCACGGACGTGAGCAACAGCGCGTAGTACTCCGGCATGCTCATGCGCGTGCGCTTCGTGTACTCCCACGAGAACAGCACGGAGACCGCACCCACGGCGCAGAACATGAGGGTGAAGAACACGGTCATGCCGTCGTGCACGAACATGCCGTCGAACAGCGCGCGCTTGTCGAACCGCACGTTCCAGACCGCGAAGGCGGCGGCCGCGAGCGTGAGGAGCGAGACGATCGGACCACGGTTGCCGTTCGGGCGCGGCGGGACGAACTCCATGAGCAGCAGGACGATGCTGCCCACGGTGAGCGCGAGCACGGCGCCGAGCGCCCACCAGTCCACCGGCAGGAAGTTCGGCTGCGGGACGACGTTCATCAGTGCACCTCCCCTGCGGGCTTGCCGTGCGGGGCGGCCGGGGTCGGGGTCGCCGGCGGCGCGATCGCGGCCGACGGGTCGTTGGCGATCGCACGCGTCTGGACCAGCGTGATGACGCGGTCGAGCGAGGGCTGCATGCGGTCGAGGAACGGCTGCGGGGCGACGCCCATCCAGAAGATGAGGACGATGAGCGGCGCGAACACCAGGCGCTCGCGCCCGGTGAGGTCACCGAGACGCTGGTTCTCCTCGTGCGTCACGGGACCGAACACCACGCGCTGGTACATCCACAGCATGTAGCACGCGGACAGGATGACACCGGTCGCGGCGGCCACCGCCCACCACAGGTTCGCCTTGAAGGCGCCGAGGAGCACGAGGAACTCGCCGATGAAGCCGTTGGTGCCGGGCAGGCCGATCGACGACAGCGTGACGACCAGGAACAGCACGGAGAACACGGGCACGACCTTCCACAGTCCGCCGAAGTCGGCGATCGCGCGCGTGTGACGGCGCTCGTAGAGCACGCCGACGAGGAGGAACAGCGCGCCGGTCGAGACGCCGTGGTTGAGCATGGTCATCATGGAGCCCGCGAAACCCTGGGCGTTGAGCGCCACCAGGCCGAGCATGCAGAAGCCCATGTGGCTCACCGACGAGTAGGCGACCAGCTTCTTGAGGTCGGGCTGCACCATGGCGACCACGGCGCCGTACACGATGCCCACGATCGAGAGCCACGCGATCCACGGCGCGCACTCGATCAGGGCGTTCGGGAACATGGGCATCGCGAAGCGCACGAAGCCGTAGGTGCCCATCTTGAGCAGGACGGCGGCCAGGATGACCGAGCCCGCTGTGGGCGCCTCGACGTGCGCGTCGGGCAGCCAGGTGTGCACCGGCCACATCGGAACCTTGATCGCGAACGCGAAGGCGAACGCGAGGAACAGCCAGAACTGCTGGCCGGGCTCGAGCGGCATGGCGTAGAACGCCTCGAGCGCGAACGTCGGCGTGCCGGTGATGACCTTGTGCTGGTGCCACAGCCACAGGATGGCGACCAGCATGAGCACGCTGCCGGCCATCGTGTAGAGGAAGAACTTGACCGCGGCGTAGATGCGGCGCTGGCCGCCCCACACACCGATCAGCAGGTACATCGGGATGAGCATCGCCTCCCAGAACACGTAGAACAGCAGGAGGTCGAGGCACAGGAACGTCCCGATCATGCCGGCCTCGAGGGCGAGCATGAGCGCGAAGAACTCCTTCGTGCGCTTCTCCACCGACGTCCACGCGCCCACGATCGCGATGAGCGACATGAACGTGGTGAGCAGCACGAGCAGGCCGCTCATGCCGTCCACGCCGAGGTGGTAGCGGGCCCCCAGGACGGGGATCCAGTCCACCTTCTCCTCGAACTGGAAGCCGGGCGTGCCGGGCACGACGCGCCACCACAGGGGCAGCGAGACCGCGAACTCGATGGCCGCGATCACGGT
Organism: bacterium; assembly: GCA_046076045.1. Taxonomy (GTDB): domain Bacteria; phylum Eisenbacteria; class RBG-16-71-46; order RBG-16-71-46; family RBG-16-71-46; genus JAIOPA01. The sequence goes on along the minus strand of JBJTRI010000034.1, from coordinate 11,479 downwards.
GGCCCACAGGCGAGCGGAGCGCTCGGCCCCCTTGGGCGACAGCAGCAGGAGGACCGCCCCGACGAGCGGGAAGAACACGAGGAAGGACAACCAGGGGATCGAAGCCACCGTCACCTCAGGAAGTGGAGGAACAGCGCGATCACGCCGAGCGTGATGAAGAGCGCGTACGTCCCGACGAAGCCCGTCTGGAACAGCTTGAGGATCGCGGAGCCGCCCTCGAGCGTGTAGCCGACACCGTTCACGATGCCGTCCACCACCTTGGCGTCCCACACCCGCCACAGCCACTCCGACGCGCCGACGAACGGGCGGACCACGGTCGCGTGGTAGAACTCATCCACCCAGTACTTGTTCTCGAGCAGGCGGTGCAGGCCCGAGAGGCGAGCCTTCAGCGAGGTCGCGAGCGCCGGGCTCCACAGGTAGCTGCGGAAGGCCATGAACATGCCGAACAGGCCCACCGCCACCGAGGCGCCGATGAGCGCCCACTCGACCGAGTGCGGCAGGTGATGGCCGCCGCCATGCCCACCACCGTGCGCACCGTGGCCACCGGCCTCGAGCACCGGCGCGAGCCAGCGCGCGAGCGTGTTGCCACCCTCCTGGAAGGGCATACCGATGTAGCCGCCCACCACCGAGAGCACCGCCAGCACCACGAGCGGCGCGATCATCGAGGGCGGCGACTCGTGCAGGTGGTGCTCGGCCTCGTGCGACAGGCGCGAGGGCCCGCGGAAGGTCAGCACGTAGAGGCGGGTCATGTAGAACGCGGTGAGCGTGGCGCCGATCATGCCGGCCAGCCAGATGCCCTTGTGCCCCGTCGCCCACGCCGCCGCGAGGATCTCGTCCTTGCTGAAGAAGCCCGCGAGTCCGGGGATGCCCGCGATGGCGAGCGTCGCGACGAGCATGGTGGCGTGCGTCCACGGCAGCTTCGAGGCCAGACCGCCCATGCGGCGCATGTCCTGCTCGTCGCTCATGGCGTGGATGACCGAGCCCGCGCCCATGAAGAGCAGGGCCTTGAAGAACGCGTGGGTCATGACGTGGAAGATGCCGGCACCGAACGCGCCGACGCCGCACGCCATGAACATGTAGCCGAGCTGGCTCACCGTGGAGTACGCGAGCACGCGCTTGATGTCGTTCTGCGCGAGCCCGATCGTCGCCGCCATGAGCGCGGTGGCCGCGCCGATCCAGGCCACGACCTCCATGGTCACCGGCGCCATGGTGAAGAGCACGTGGCTGCGGGCGAGCATGTAGACGCCGGCGGTCACCATGGTGGCCGCGTGGATGAGCGCCGACACCGGGGTCGGGCCCTCCATGGCGTCGGGCAGCCAGACGAACAGCGGGATCTGCGCGCTCTTGCCGGTCGCGCCGAGGAACATGAGCAGGGTGGCCGCGGTGATGAGCCCGCCGCCGACCGCGAACACGTGCGGCGCGGCCTCGAACACCTTGGAGTACGCGAGCGAGCCCGTCGCCCCGATCAGCAGGAAGGCGCCGAGCATGAAGCCGAAGTCACCGATGCGGTTGACGATGAACGCCTTCTTGCCCGCCTCGGCCGCCGACGGACGCTCGGTCCAGAACCCGATCAGCAGGTACGAACACAGACCCACCCCTTCCCAACCCACGAACATGAGCAGGTAGTTGTCCGCGAGCACGAGCGTGAGCATCGCGAACATGAAGAGGTTGAGGTACAGGAAGAACCGCCGGAACGACGGGTCGTGGCTCATGTAGCCGGTGGCGTAGATGTGGATGAGCGAGCCCACGCCGGTCACCACGAGCACCATGATGGCCGAGAGCGGGTCGAGCAGGAACGCCACGTCCACGGAGAAGTCGCCCACGCGCATCCACGTCCAGGCGACCTCGTGGATCTCGCGGCCGGCCTCGGGCAGGCCGGCCAGGTGCAGCACGGCGCGCAGCGCGAAGCCGAACGCGGTGACGACCGAGCCGACGGCGAGCAGCGTGGTGCCCCGCTTGCCCAGCCGGTCGCCGAGCAACAGGTTGAGCGCGACCGCAGCGAGCGGTAGGGCCGGGATGATCCAGAGCATCGGCAGGTTCACGGGTCAGCCCTTGAGCAGGTGGATCTCGTCCACGAACACGCTCTCCCGCAAGCGGAAGAGATGGACGATGATGGCCAGTCCGATGGCCACCTCGGCGGCGGCCACGGTCATCACGAAGAACACGAAGATCTGCCCGTCGAGCGACTTCATGTGAGCCGCGAACGACACGAACGCGAGGTTCGCGGCGTTCAGCATGAGCTCGATGGACATGAAGATGACGAGCGCGTTGCGGCGCACGAGCACGCCGATGACGCCGATCGCGAACACGATCGCCGACAGACCGATGAGGTACGGGAGCGGGATCACGCGCCCTCCCCGGCGGCCTTGGTGCGACCGCGCGCGATGATGATCACACCGACCATCGCCACGAGCAGCAGGATGGACGTGATCTCGAACGGGAACAGGTAGCGGGAGAACAGGGTGCGACCGAGCGCACCGACGTTGCCGGCGGCCGCCTCGGGGAGCTGCTCGTTCGCGGGCCCGAGCGCCCAACCACGACGGATGAGCAGGCCCGCGGTGAGCAGCGCCGCCGCGCCGGTGAACCAGCCGATGCCGCGGCGGACCGCGATCTGCAAGCCGGTCTCCACGTCGTGCTGGAGGTTCAGGTACATGATCACGAACAGGAACAGCACCATGATGGCGCCGGCGTACACGATGATCTGCACCATCCCGAGGAATTCGGCGTTCAGCAGCAGGTAGATGCCCGCCAGCGAGCTGAACGCGAGGACCAGGAACAGCGCGCTCGTGACCGGGTTCTTGTGCAGCACGACCAAGAGCGAGGTCACCACGAGCAGCGCGGCGAACCCGAAGAACAGCTCGAGCATCAGCGGGGCCCCTTCCCGTAGAGCCAGAGGGCGGCGATCAGGACGTTCACGATCGAGGCCGGCAGCAGCACCTTCCATCCGAACGCCATGAGCTGGTCGTAGCGGAGCCGGGGGAACGTCCAGCGCACCCAGATGAAGAAGAACATGAACGCGGACAGCTTGAGGAGGTACCAGACCAGCCCCATCCACGGCAGGCGGTCCACGAGCGGGCCATGCCAGCCGCCGAAGAACAGCGTCACCGCGACCGAGCAGATGACCAGCATGTTCATGTACTCGCCGAGGAAGAACAGCGCCCACTTCATGGACGAGTACTCGGTGTGGAAGCCGGCGACGAGCTCACCCTCGGCCTCGGGCAGGTCGAAGGGCGCACGATTCGTCTCGGCGAACGCCGTGATGAGGAAGATCACGAACGGGATCACCAGGTACCACTGGAAGATGCCCCAGTTCGGCAGCGGCACGGGACCGATCGAGGTGAAGCCCGCCTGGTGCTGCACGATGCCGACCAGCGACATGGTGCCCGCGTACAGGATGACCGGCACGGTCGAGATGCCCATGGCGAGCTCGTACGAGATCATCTGCGCCGACGAGCGCAGCCCCCCGAGCAGTGCGTACTTGTTGTTCGAGGACCAGCCACCGAGCGTGATGGCGTAGACGCCCAAGCTCGACATGGCCATGAACAGCAGCAGGCCGACGTTGATGTCGGTCACCACGAACGTGGGCGGCGGGCCCATGGGGATGACCGAGAACGTCACGATGGCCGGGAACACCGCGAGGATGGGCGCGAGGTGGAAGATCACCTTGTTCGCCTTCGCGGGGATGAACTCCTCCTTGAAGAGGAGCTTGAGCACGTCGGCGATCGGCTGCAGCAGGCCGAACGGACCGACGCGGTTCGGGCCCGTGCGGGCCTGGATGTGTCCGCAGATCTTGCGCTCGGCGTAGATGAGGTACGACACCACGCCCAGCATCACCTGCAGGATGATGAGCACCTTCACGAGCGCCCAGGTCAGCGTCTGGACAGCCGGGATCTCCCACAACGCGGCCATGCCGTCGTCCCCCCTAGGCCCCGACCGTGGCCGCGCCCGTGGCCTTGCGCGCCTTCACGCGCAAGCCGCCACCGGTCGGCACACCCAGTCGGTTGAGTTCCGCACCCGGGGCCGGGACGAACACCGCGCCGGCGGGTACCGAATCGTCGATCTCGACCGCGAACGAGGCCGCCCCGGCAGGGCCGGTCAGCTCGACGAGGTCCCCCGCCGCGAACCCGAGGCGCGACGCCTCGGCCGGCGAGACCCGGACACGCGCGGCACCCGCGAGCTTCGCGAGCGTCGCCGAACGCGACGACAGGCTGCCGTCGGCGAACAGCGTGCCGCCGGAGAGCAGCCACAGGCCGTCCCCCGCCGCCGCCGCGGTCCACTCGACCGGCTTCACCTGCGCGGCCACCGGGGTGCCCGCGAGCAGCGCGCCATCGGGCAGCAGCGTGGCGTACGACAGGCCCGCGAAACCGGGGACGGTGCGCGCGATCTCGCGGAACACGTCCTCGGCCGTGCGGTAACGCCAGTCCGCGCCGAGTTCGCGCGCGACCCCCTGCAGCACCTCCCAATCGGCACGGGCCCCGCGACGCGGCGACAGCGCGCGGTTCGAGCGCTGCAGACGGCGCTCGCTGTTGAGCACCGAGCCCTCCTTCTCGGCGAAGGCGGCGACCGGGAACACGACGTGGGCGCGGGCGGCCGTGCGCGTGAGGAACAACTCGTTCACGATCACGAGCTCGCAGCGCTCGAGTGCACGCTCGACGAGCGCGCGATCGGCGGCGCTCACGAGCAGGTCGTCGGCGAGGATCCACAGCGCGCGCACCTTGCCCTCGGCCGCCGCGGCCAACGCCTCGCGCGCCGTGAGGCCGCGCTGCGGGGCCGGGGTGAAGCCCGGCAGGGTGTCGGGCACGAGCCCCATCTCGAGCGCGCCCGCGCTGTCGTGGTGCGGACCGAACGCCATGACCGACGAGGACTCGGCGGTGATGGCACCGAGCGCCCACGCGAGGTTCTCGACGGCCTGCAGCAACTGCGGGGCCTGCGCGTGCTCGAGCACGCCGCGGCCGAACAACAGGGCCTTGCGACCGGCCTCGCGCATGCGCTTGGCGGCGGCGGACACCGCCGCCCCGCTCACGCCGGTCTCGGCCTCGATGCGCTCGGGCGTCCACGCCGCGAGCGAACCCTGCAGCGAGGCGAGCGCCGAGGCGACCTCGCCCGGCACGCCCGCAGGCACGCCGAGGTCGAGCGCCGACTTGGTGAGCGCGAGCGTGAGGGCGAGTTCCGAGCCCGGACGCAGCCCGAGCCAATCCCCCTTGAACTTCGCGCGCGCGAGCTTCACGCGGCGCGCGTGCGCCACGGTGACGTGCAGGCCGCGCTGGCGGAAGCCGCGCACGACGGCCGCCTGCGCGAGTGGCGCCTCGCCCTGCAGGTCCTCGAACAGCACGAGCACCTCCTGGGCCGCGGTGATCGCGTCGAAGGTGAGACCCGGTCGGCCACCGCCCGTCGCACGCAGCAGCGCGTCGCCGGCGACCGCGGCCGCGGGGCGCGTGCGCGCGTCGAGGTTCGGCGTGCCGAGCACGGTGCGCGCGAGCTTCTGCAACAGGTACTGCTCCTCGACGTTCAGCTTCTCGCCACCGAGGAACGCGATGCTGTCGGGGCCGTGCGTCGCCGCGAGGTCGCGCAGGCGCGCGGCCACGAACGCCGTGGCCTCGTCGGTCGTGGACGGCTGGAGCGCGGCACCGGTGCGCAGCAGCGGCGCCGTGAGCCGGTCGGCGGCGTTCACGAACTCGTGACCGAAGCGGCCGCGCACGCACAGGTACTCCTGGTTCACGCCGCGGAACTCGGTGCCGCGCGCGCGCAGGATCTCCATGCCGCGCACGCCGAGGCGGACCGAGCAGCCGTTCGGGCACCACTCGCAGATGGTGATGTGCTGGCGCAGGTCCCACGGACGCGCCTTGAAGCGGTACGGCAGCGCGGTGAGCGCGCCGACCGGGCAGACCTCGACGCAGTTGCCGCACTGCTCGCAGGCGAGCGGCTGGCGATCGAACGACGAGATCTCGGTGTGGACGCCGCGCTGGTGGGCCGTGAGCGCGTTCTCGCCCATGACCTCGTCGCAGTAGCGCACGCAGCGCATGCACACGATGCAGCGGTTCGCCTCCTTCTTCACGATCGGACCGAGGTCCTCGCTGTCGAAGGTGCGCTTGGCCTCGTCCATGCGCGAGCCGTCGTGGCCGAACGCGAACGCGAGGTCCTGCAACTGGCACTCGCCGCCCTCGTCGCACACCGGGCAGTCGAGCGGGTGGTTGACGAGCAGGAACTCCATCACGCCCTTGCGCGCCTTGGTCGCGACGTTGGACGCGGTGCGCACGTGCATGCCGTCGGAGACCGGCGTGGTGCACCCGGTCTGCACCTTGGGCATCCACGCGATCTCGGGCTTGCCGTCGGCCCCGATCACGGGCTGGCGGTCGGCGCCCAGCTTGGGTGTGCCCACCTCGACGACGCAGATGCGGCACGCACCGAGCGGCGGCAGCTTCGAGTGCGAGCAGAAGATGGGGACGTGCACCTCGGCGGCGCGCGCCGCGTCGGTGACGAGTGTGCCCGCGGGGACCTCGACGGTGCGGCCGTCGATCGTGACCTTGACCATCGTGCTCACGCCTTCACCCCCGCGACTTCCTCGCGGCGACGGTTCACGAGGCAGGTCTTGTGCTTCACATGGTGCTCGAACTCGGCCCGGAAGTGCTTGAGCGCACCCTGCACCGGCATGGCCGCGGCATCGCCCAGTGCGCAGAAGCTCTTGCCGAGGATGTTGTCCGCGACGTCCGCGAGCAGGTCGATGTCGGAGTCGCGCCCCTCACCGTTCTCGAGGCGCTCGAGCACCTCGCTCATCCAGTACGTGCCCTCGCGGCACGGCGTGCACTTGCCGCACGACTCGTGCTGGTAGAAGCGCGTGATGTTCCAGAGCGCGTCCACGATGCAGGTGCGGTCGTCGATCACGATGACGCCGCCCGAACCGAGGAACGTGCCCTTCGCGTTCATGCTCTCGTAGTCGAGGGGCGTGTCGAGGTCGGCCGCGGGCAGCATGGGTACCGACGAACCGCCGGGGATGACCGCCTTGAGCTTCAGGCCGTCGCGCATGCCCCCGCAGTCCTGCTCGATGAGCTGCTTCATGGAGTAGCCGAGCGGCACCTCGTAGTTGCCGGGGCGCTTCACCGGGCCCGAGACGCTGAACACCTTGGTGCCGGCGCTCTTCTCGTTGCCCCACTGGCGGTACCACGCGGCGCCGTTCTTCACGATGCCCGGCACGGCCATGAGGGTCTCGCTGTTGTTCACGACGGTCGGGCACGCGTACAGGCCCTCGACCGCGGGGAACGGCGGCTTGAGTCGCGGCTGACCGCGGTAGCCCTCGAGCGACGACAGCAGCGCCGTCTCCTCGCCGCAGATGTAGGCACCGGCGCCGAGGTGCGTGTGCAACTGGAACGCGTAGCCCGAGCCCGCGACGTCGTCGCCGAGCAGGCCGGCCGCGCGCGCTTCGGCGATCGCGCGGTCGAGGATGCGCTGAACGTACTCGAACTCGCCGCGCAGGTAGATGTAGCCCGTGTGCGAACCGATCGCGTAGCCCCCGAGGATCATGCCCTCGATGAGCTGATGCGGGTTCTTCACCATGAGCTCGTGGTCCTTGAACGTGCCCGGCTCGGACTCGTCGGCGTTGCACACGATGTAGCGCGCCTTGGGCGACTGCTTCGGCACGAAGCTCCACTTGAGCCCCGTCGGGAAGCCGGCGCCACCACGACCGCGCAGGCCCGAGGCCTTCACGATCTCGATCACCTCGTCGGCGCTCCGCTTGCCGAGCGAGGCGGTGACGGCCTCGTAGCCACCGAGCTTGCGGTACACGTCGAGGCCGGCCAGGCCGGGCGTGTCGATGTCCTTGAAGAGATTCGGGCCGCGGCTCACTTGAGCTTCTCCAGGAGGGCGTCCACGTTCGCCTCGGTGAGGTTCTCGTGATAGTCGGAGCCGACCTGCATGCACGGACCGCGGCCGCAGGCGGCGAGGCACTCGACCTTGCGCAGCGTGAAGCGGCCGTCCGGCGTGGTCTGGCCGTGGCCGACCCCGAGCTTGCGCTCGAGGTGCTTGTAGAGACGGTCGGCGCCCATGAGCGAGCACGACAGCGTCATGCAGACCTGCAGGTGGTGACGCCCCACGGGCTGCAGGTTGAACATGGTGTAGAAGGTGGCGACGCCGTACACCTCGGACTCGGCGAGCCCGAGGGTGCCGGCCACCAGACGCAGCGCCGCCGGCGACAGCCAGCCCCACTCGTTCTGCGCGAGCCACAACAGCGGCAGCACGGCGGAGCGCTTCACCGGGTAACGCGACAGGATGTCGGCGACCTCGGACTGCGACTTCGCCGACCACTCCAGCGTGGCCGGCCCGTCGATGGGCATCACGGTGCCATGGCTCATCGGTCGATCTCCCCGAGCACGATGTCGATGCTGCCGATGGCCGCGATGACGTCGGCCACCAGCTTGCCCTCGACCATGACCGGAAGGGCCTGCAGGTTGATGAAGGAGGGCGAGCGGATCTTCATGCGCCAGGGCCGCGACGAACCGTCGCTGACGAAGTAGAAGCCCAGCTCTCCCTTCGGCGCCTCGACCGCCGCGTAGGCTTCGCCCACCGGCGGGAAGAATCCGTGCGCCACGATCTTGAAGTGGTGGATGAGCGCCTCCATGGAGGTCTTGACCTCCTCCTTCGGAGGCAGCACGTACTTGAAGTCGCGCAGGCGGTACTCGCCCTTCTCGCCCATCTCGCGCACGCGCTGGAGCGCCTGCTTGGCGATGCGGGTGGACTGGCGCATCTCGGCGACGCGGACCTGGAAGCGGTCGTAGGCGTCGCCGCGGCTGCCCACCGGGACCTCGAAGTCGTAGGTCTCGTAGCCCGAGTACGGCTGGTCCTTGCGCAGGTCCCACTTCACGCCCGAGCCGCGCAGCGTCGGGCCCGTCACGCCCCACGCCACCGCGTCGGCGGCCGAGAGCGGCGCCACGTCGCGGGTGCGGGCGATCCAGATGGGGTTCTTCGTGAGCAGCGACTCGTACTCGTCGATGTGCGCGGGCATCTCGTCGATGAACCTCTCGCAGCGGTCGAGGAAGCCCGCCGGCAGGTCCATCGCGAGGCCGCCGACCCGGAAGTAGCTCGAGGTCATGCGCGCGCCGGCCACCATGTCGTAGATGGACAGCACCTTCTCGCGCTCGCGGAAGCAGTACCAGAACACGGTCAGCGCGCCGATGTCGATGGCGTGCGTGCCCAGCCAGACGCAGTGCGCGCTGATGCGCGTGAGCTCGGTGAGCAGCACGCGGATCGCCTGCACGCGCTCGGGCACCGTGACACCGAGGAGCTTCTCGGCCGACAGGCACAACGCGAGGTTGTTGCTCATCGGCGACAGGTAGTCCATGCGGTCGGTCTGCGGGATGCTCTGCGTGTACGTCTTGTACTCCGCCTGCTTCTCCATGCCGGTGTGGAGGTAGCCGATGATCGGCTTGCAGGCGACGACGTTCTCGCCGTCGAGCTCCATGGCCACGCGCAGCACGCCGTGCGTCGAGGGGTGCTGCGGCCCCATGTTCAGCGTCATCGTCTCACTGCGCACGGTAGCGGACCTTCTTGGGAGCGAGTTTGCGCAGGGCCGGCGAGGGCTCGCGGCGGCCCGGCGTGTTGTGCGTGAACGCGACCTCCTCGTAACCGAGGGGCGAGTCCTTGCGCAGTGGCCAACCCACCCAGTCCTCGGGCAGCAGGATGCGCGTGAGGTCGGGGTGGCCGGTGAACGTGATTCCGTAGAAGTCGTAGGTCTCGCGCTCGTGCCAGTTGGCGGTGGGCCACACGCCCACGATGCTCGGCACGCGCGGCTGCTCCTCGCTCACTCGCACCTTGAGCGTGAAGCGCAGGCGGTTCTCGAGCGAGAGCAGGCTGTACACGCACTCGAAGCGCGGCACGCGCGGCAGGTAGTCGGCGCCGCCCATCCACGGCAGCACCGCGAACCGCAGCTCGGCATCGTCGCGCAGGAAGGTGCAGACCTCGACCAACGACTCGGCCGGCAGGTAGAGCGTGAAGTCGCGCACCGCCTCGCCCTGCTGGCGCTCGAACGCCACACCGGGGAAGCGCTCGCGCAGTCGGGCCTCGACGCGCTCGGGGGTCAGGGCCATCAGGCGGCTCCCTTCCGCTTCCGCTTGCGCGGGACCGGACCGATCTCGACGCGCGAGGTCAGGATCTTCTCCTGCAGCTTCATGATGCCGTGGATGAGACCCTCGGGCCGCGGCGGGCAGCCGGGCACGTAGACGTCCACGGGCACGATCTTGTCCACGCCCTGGAGGATCGCGTAGTTGTTGAACACGCCGCCGCACGAGCTGCAGGCGCCCATCGCGATCACCCACTTGGGGTCGGGCATCTGGTCGTAGAGCTGGCGCAGCACCGGCGCCATCTTGATGCTCACGCGACCGGCCACGATCATGAGGTCGGCCTGGCGCGGGCTGCCGCGGAACACCTCGGCGCCGAAACGCGAGACGTCGAAGCGCGGGCCGGCGATGGCCATCATCTCGATGGCGCAGCACGCGAGCCCGAAGCCGAGCGGCCAGATGGCGTTCGCGCGCGCCCAGTTGACCACGCTCTCGACCGTGGTGAACAGGATGCTGCTCTCGAGTTCCTCGCGGATGCGGTCCTCCTCGCTCATCGGCATGACGAGGTCGGGCGTCCGCGGGGCGGGCGCGGCCTGAGCGAGGGTGCGGAACGGGTTGTCGCGGGGGTCGGTCATCGGCGGAGGCCTCGGGGTGTGCGCGTCACTCCCACTCGAGCGCGCGCTTCTTGAGCAGGTAGAGGTAGCCGGCGAGCAGGATGACCACGAAGATCACCATCTCGATGAGGCCGTAGAGCCCGAGCCCGTGGAACGAGACCGCCCACGGGTAGAGGAACACCGCCTCGATGTCGAACAGGATGAAGAGCACGGCGACCATGTAGAACTTGATCGAGAAGCGGCCGCGCGCGTCGCCGACCGGGTCGACGCCACACTCATAGGCCAAGGCCTTCTCGGGGGTCACCCGACGGGGCACGATGAGGGACGAGGCGGCGATGGTGACCGCGCCGAAGCCCAGACCGACCACCACGAACAGCAGGACCGGCAGGTACTCGAGCATGTCGAGCGTCATCCTCCCTGTGTGGACGCCTCATGCGCCCACGTTTTCGCCACGCTACGCGGCAGCCAAGACATCGTCAAGCCGCTGCGGCACTTGACTCAATGCATCCGCTTCACGGCGTCGGTGAGCGCCGGCACCACCTCGAACAGGTCCCCCACCACACCGTAGTCGGCGACCTTGAAGATGGGCGCCTCGGGGTCCTTGTTGATGGCGACGATGCAGCGCGACGACGACATGCCGGCGAGGTGCTGGATGGCGCCCGAGATGCCGATCGCCACGTAGAGCTTCGGGCTCACGGTCTTGCCGGTCTGTCCGACCTGCTCGCCGTGCGAGCGCCAGCCGGCGTCCACCACCGCGCGCGACGCCCCGACCGTGGCGCCCATGGCGTCGGCCAGTGCCTCGACGAGCGCGAAGTGCTC
>JBJTRI010000033.1:0-65638 GCA_046076045.1 bacterium | reverse complement strand
CCGCGTTGCACGGCAGCGTGGAATGCGACCAGCCGAGCGAGGTGAGCACGTCGACCGCACCGTGCACCGCATGGTGCTCGATCGCGGACAGCGCCACGTGCTGACCGCGCGACCGCTGCGCCCACGCGCTGCCGATCAGGGCGAGATGGTCGGCCTCGGTGCCCCCCGAGCAGAACACGACCTCGTCCTCGCGCGCGTTCACGAGCGAGGCCGCCTGGGCGCGTGCACGTTCGATGGCCGCGCGGGCGCGCTGGCCGTCCCGATGCGCACTGGACGGGTTCGCCCCGAGGTCGCGCAGAGCCTGCTGCATGGCCTCGGCGACCTCGGGGCGGACCGGCGTGGAGGCGTTGTGGTCGAGGTAGATCGGGCTGCCCGCCATGTCCCCGCCGCGCGGCGTCACTTGCCCGCGAGGAAGCGCTCGAGCACCTCGATGCTCTCCTTGGCGCTCGTCGCCTCGGGCGACGCCGGGGCGAACTCCACGACGCGCTTCCACATGCGGATGGCGTCGCGGTACAGCCCCGCGTCGGCGAACGCCACACCCATGGTGAAGAACGCGCAGTGGGCGCGCGGCTGCTTGGCGATGATGGTGCGCAGCAGGTCCATGGACTCGGCGAACTTGCCCTGCGCGTAGAGCGAGGTCGCGAGGCGGCAGCTCGCGATGGAGTCGTTGGGCGCGGCGGTCATGGCCTGGCGGTAGAAGTCCTGCGCCTCCTCGGAGCGGCTCAGGTTGTCGAGCGCGATGCCGAGGTTGACGAGCATCTTGACGTCCTTCGGCCGGGCCTTGATCCCGCGCGCGAACACCTGCGCGGCCTCGGCGTTCTTCTCGCGGTCGAGGTACATGACGCCGAGCCGGTAGAGCACGTCCGCCTTGGTGGAGTCCTTCGCGACCATGCGCTCGAGGATCGCGAGCGAGTCGGTGACCACGCCCGGCGTGACCTTGGCGGTGGACGGGGCGGTGGCGGCCCGGGCCGAGGGGGCGGCGAGGACGGCCAGCAGGACGAGGACGAGGGCGGGACGGATCACGGGACGAACCTCCGACGGTCGGGTCGACGATGGGACAGCCACCGGTCCAGTCTACCTTGTGCGGCGAAGATTGTTGATAGCCCCGGGACAAGGGGTTACGGGCCCGGTCCCGGACCGATCCGGCCAGCGCGACAAGGACTTCCGGGGCCGCCCCGGGCGCATCAACACTCTTCGCCGCACAACCAAGGGGTTGACAGGCAACGGGTTAGACCCTGAAAACCGGGCCCGGGGCCGGGTTCAGGACCCGGCCAGACCCTCGGCGAGGTCGGCCCACAGGTCCTCGATCGACTCCACCCCCGCCGACACCCGGACCAGCCCCTCGGGGATCCCCGCCCGGGCGCGGCCCTCGGGGCCGATCACCTTGTGCGAGGTGAACGCGGCCAGGTTGGCGAGCGACTCCACCCCGCCCAGGCTGGCGGCGTGACGGAACACGCGCAGGCGCTCGACCACGCGCAGCGCGGCCTCGGCGCCGTCGCGGACCTCGAAGCCCAGCAGCGGACCGAAGCCCTCGCGCATCTGGCGCGCGGCGACGGCGTGCGTCGGGTGCTCGGGCAGACCCGGGTAGAACACCTGCGAGACGCGCGGGTGCTCGCGCAGGCGGCGCGCCAGTTCGAGCGCGTTGGCGTTGGCGGCCCGCACACGCAGCGGCATGGTCTTGAGGCTGCGCTCGATGAGCCACGCGCTCGTGGGGTCGAGCGTGGGGCCGAACACCGTGCGCGCGGCGTGCACGCCCGCGAGTGCGGTGCGCGTGCCCATGACCGCGCCGGCCAGGAGGTCGCTGTGACCGGCGATGGACTTGGTGGCCGAGTACAGCGACACGTCCACGCCGAGTTCGCCCGGGCGCTGACCGATCGGCGAGGCGACCGTGTTGTCGAGCGTCACCTGCGCGCCGTGCGCGTGCCCCAGACGCGCGGCCTCGGCGATGTCGAAGCACACGAGCGTGGGGTTGATGGGGGTCTCGAGGTGCAGCAACCGGGTGTTCGGTCGGAACGCCGCCGCCCACGTCTCGGGACGCCGCGCGTCCACGTAGGTGTGGCTCCACCCCAGACGATCCGCGCCCCACTGCAGCAGCGCCTGCGTGCCGCCGTAACACGGGTCCACGCACACCACGTGGTCGCCGGCGCGCAGCAGCGCCAGGAACGCGGCCGAGATCGCCCCCATCCCCGACGGGAACAGCAGCGCCTCCTCGGCGCCCTCGAGCGCGGCGAGCTTCTCCTCGACCGCGCGCACGGTCGGGTGGCCGATGCGCTGGTACATCGCGCCCGCGGGCCCCGCCTCCTGCGCGGCCACCATCGCGGCGAGCGACTCGAAGCCGAACGTCGCGCTGTGCACGAGCGGCGTGCTCACGGGGCCGGCGCCACCGAGGTGCGGGCCGTGCACGGCGAGCGTCTCGAGTCCGGGATGGTCGTGCGACATGGGCACCTCGGGTGGCGGGGGTGGGCGGCATTCGCTACGGTCGCCCCATAGTGAGCGAGCCCCGCCCGTGAAGCCAGTCCGCGGCGACGACGTGCGCCGGATCCTGTTCGTGCGACCCCGCTTCCTCGGGGACGTGTGCCTCACGCTGCCCGCGGTGGACGCCGCGCTCGCGGCCTGCCCCGGAGCGCGCGCCGCCTACCTCACCGAGGCCCCGCTCGCGCCGCTGCTCGCGCACGACCCGCGCTTCGCCGAGGTGATCGCGGTCCCACCGCGGCCCGACGCCCGCCAGACGCTCGCGCTCCTCGCACGCGTGCGCGCGTTCGCGCCCGACGTGGTGTTCGACCTGTTCTGCAACCCGCGCACCGCGGTGTGGACGTTCGCCTCGGTCGCGCGCGTGCGCGTGGGCTATCCCCACAAGGGCTGGCGCTCGGCGCTCTACACGCACCACGCCCGGCCGCGCACGCTCTCGAGCGTGGGCTTCCACCTCGCCTCGGTCGCCGCGCTCGGTTGGGACGTGCCCGCGGGCGACGTCTCGCCGCGACTCGCGCTGCCCGGAGCCGCGCGCCACGAGGCCCGCGCCGCGCTCGACGCGCTCGGGGTGCCGGCGGGCGCGCGCCTGCTCGGGCTGCACCCCGGGGCACGCTGGCCCACGCGGCGCTGGGCGCCCGAACGCTTCGCGGCCCTCGCGGCGCGTGCGCTGGCGGCCCATCCCGACCTCGTCGCGCTGGTGAGCGCGGGACCGGGCGAGGGCGCCATGGCGCGCGCCGTGCTCGAGCACCTGCCGCGCGAGCGCGCGCACCTCGTCGAGGGCTGGCCGATCGCGCGCTTCGTCGCGCTGCAGTCGCTGTGCGCCGCGTTCGTGTGCGGCGACACCGGGCCGGTGCACACCGCGGTGGCGTCGGGTGCGCCCACGTTGGGGCTCATGAGCCGGAATCGTCCGGCCATGTTCTTCCCCTACCCCGAGCACGACGGACACCGCGCCTACTGGGAGCGCGTCGAGTGCTCGCCGTGCGACCGCGACGTGTGCGACGACCTGCGCTGCCTCGCGCGCCTCACGGTCGAGGGCGCGTGGGCGCGCCTCGCCCCGATGCTCGCGCCGCGCGCATGATAGGGTGGCGGTCCACCCGCTCCGGAGGTCCCATGCCACGTCCCATCGTGACCTTCCTGTCCGACTTCGGGCACAGCGACTGGTTCGTGGGCGTGGTGCACGGCGTGCTGCACTCGCGCGCGCCCGAGGCGCACGTGGTGGACCTGTCGCACTCCATCCCGCCCGCGCACGTCGCGCGCGCCGCGTTCATGCTGGAGGCCGCCGCGCACGACTTCCCACCGGGCACCGTGCACCTCGCGGTCGTGGACCCCGGCGTGGGCACCGACCGACGCGCGCTCGCAGTCGAGTCGCACGGCCAGTTCTTCGTGGGCCCCGACAACGGCCTGCTCGAGTGGGCGTTCTGCTCGCCCGAGGCCCGCGTGCACGTGCTCACCGAGACGCGCTTCTTCCGCACCCCCGTGAGCCGCACGTTCCACGGCCGCGACGTGTTCGCGCCGGTGGCCGCCGCACTCGCGTGCGGCGAACCCATCGCCTCGTTCGGCCCGCGCGTGCACGACCCCGTGCGCCTGCCCGCGCACGAGCCGTCCCGCCGTGGCGAGACGCTGGTGGGTCAGGTCGTGTTCGTGGACCGGTTCGGCAACGCGCTCACCAACCTCACCGGCTCCGCACTCGCCGCCGCGTTCGGCGAGACCGCCCCCGACACCGCCTACGAGGTCGCGGTGCTCGAGCGCGTCATCCCCGGGATCTCGCGCTCGTACGGCGACGCCCCGGTCGGCACGCTGGTGGCCCTGCTGGGGTCGAGCGGCCGGCTCGAGATCGCGCAGGTCGGCGGTGCGGCCACCGACCGGCTCGGACTCGGCGAGGGCGACGCGGTGGTGGTCCGGCGCCGCACCTGAGCCGCCGGACGCACTCCACCTTCGCACCCTGAAGTCGCGCCCGCGCGCGGCCGATGCCCCCCGCGGCGGTGCGTGCCCCGGACCCCTCGGCTATCCTGCCCCGGTCCCCGGAGACCCCTGCCATGCCCCCGTCCCGCCTCGTCGTGCGCGCCGTCCTGTCGCTGACCCTCCTGACCCTGTGGGGAAGCCCGTCCATGTCCGCACCCAACGCCCCGACCGCGAAGCCGCCCATCGCCGAGAAGCGCCCCACCACGTACACGCTGCACGGTGAGCGCTTCACCGACGACTACGCCTGGTTGCGCGACAAGCAGGACACCACGGTGATCCGCCACCTGGAAGCCGAGAACGCCTACACCGAGCAGACGCTGGCCGCGCAGCAGCCCATGCGCGAGCGGCTCTACCTGGAGATGCTGAACCGCATCCAGCAGACCGACCTCTCGGTGCCGTACCGCAAGGGCGGTTGGCTCTACTACTCGCGCACGGTCGAGGGCAGCCAGTACCCGCTCTACTGCCGCAAGCGCGACGAGAACGCGCCCGAGCAGGTGCTGCTCGACCTCAACGTGCTCGCCGAGGGGCACAGCTTCATGTCGATCGGCGACTTCGAGGTGAGCCCCGACGGCCAGATGCTGGCCTACACGACCGACGACAACGGCTACCGCCAGTACCGCCTGCACGTGAAGGACCTCGCGATCGGCGACACGCTGCCGGTCACCGACGAGCGCGTCACGAGCATCGCGTGGGCCGCCGACAGCCGCTCGCTGTTCTACACGCAGGAGGACGCGGTCTCGAAGCGCAGCTACCGCCTGCTGCACCGCGAGCTCACCGCCCCGCGCCCGGTCGCGCGCGACGAGGAGCGCGACGAGCGCTTCGACGTCGACGTGAGCCTGTCGCGCAGCGGCGAGTGGCTGTTCTACACGGTCTCGAGCCACACCACGTCCGAGGTCCGCGTCCTGCGTGCCGACCAGCCCTACCAGGCGTTCTCCACGATCGCGCCGCGCCAGCAGGACGTCGAGTACTACGTGGACCACCGCCGCGACGAGTTCTGGATCCGCACCAACGATCAGGGGCGCGAGTTCCGACTCGTGCGCACCGCCACCGCGACCCCGTCGCCCGAGCACTGGGTCGAGGTCGTGCCGCACCGCGCGAACGTGACGATCGCCGACCACGACTGCTTCGCGAGCGCGGTCGTGCTCACCGAGCGTGAGGACGCGCTGCCCCGCATCACCGTGCTCGAACCCGAGGCCAAGCGGACCCGGCGCGTCGAGTTCCCCGAGCCCGCCTACTCGGTCGGCCCGGCGGCCAACGCCGAGTACGCCACGACCACGTTCCGCTACGGCTACCAGTCGTTCCTCACGCCGGCGAGCGTGTTCGACCTGGACCTCGCCACGCTCGGCTCCAAGCTGCTCAAGCGCACGCCGGTGCTCGGCGGCTGGGACCCGTCGCGCTACGCCATGGAGCGCGTGCACGCCACCGCACCCGACGGCACGCGCATCCCCGTCACGCTGCTGCACCGCAAGGACGTCAAGCGGACCGGCGAGGCGCCCGCGCTGCTCTACGCCTACGGTTCGTACGGCATCTCGTCGAACGTCACGTTCAGCTCGGCGCGCTTCAGCCTCGTGGACCGCGGCGTGGTGTTCGCGCTCGCTCACATCCGCGGCGGCGGCGACCTCGGCAAGGCGTGGCACGACCAGGGCCGCATGCGCAACAAGATGAACTCGTTCACCGACTTCATCGCGTGCGCCGAGTGGCTCGTGTCGGAGCGCGTCTGCTCGCCCCAGCGGCTCGTCGTGCAGGGCGGTAGCGCCGGCGGTCTGCTCATGGGCGCGGTCACCAACCTGCGTCCCGACCTGTTCACGGGCGTGGTCGCCGACGTCCCGTTCGTGGACGTCATCAACACCATGCTCGACGAGTCGCTGCCGCTCACCGTGGGCGAGTTCGAGGAGTGGGGGAACCCGAAGGTGAAGGAGGACTTCGAGGTCATGCGGCGCTACTCGCCGTACGACAACCTCACCCGCACCTCCTACCCCGCCATGCTCGTGCAGACGAGCCTCAACGACAGCCAGGTGGGCTACTGGGAGCCGGCCAAGTGGGTGGCGCGCATGCGCACCCTCGACACCGGCGGTCGCCCCATCCTGTTCAAGTGCAACATGGGCGCCGGGCACGGCGGGGCGTCGGGACGCTACGACGCGCTGCACGAGACGGCGTTCGACTACGCGTGGATCCTGAACACGCTCGGGGTCTTCGACCCCGAACCCTGATCCCCGGAGGACCCGTGCCCCACGACGACGTCGCGATCTTCGACGACAGCCTCGCGCGCTGCTACGCGGAGCCGCGCTTCCTCGAGCGGTTCTACGAGGTGTTCCTCGCCGCCTCCCCCGAGGCGCGGGAGAAGTTCGCGAACACCGACCTCGCCAAGCAGCGCCGCATGCTCAAGGCCTCGCTCGTGCTCATGATGCTGAGCGCGGGCGAGAAGCCCGAGGGCCAGGTGCACATGGAGCGCATCGCGTCGGTCCACGGCCGCCACGGCCACGACATCCCGGCGGCGCTCTACGACGTCTGGCTGGAGTCGCTGCTGCAGGTCGTGACCGAGTTCGACCCCGAGGCCGACACCGAGGTGCTCGCGGTGTGGCGCCGGGTCCTCGCACCCGGCATCGCGTTCATGAAGTCGCGCCACGACGCGCCGCCGCCCATCTACTGACCCCCTGTCACGCCTGGAGCCCCAGCGGGTCCGCCCGCCGGGGCTCCGTGTGCGTTCGTCCGACCCGCGCGGTCAGCGCGTCCCGGTGCGCCCGGCCGCGCGGCGCGGCGCCGAGGCCATGAGCTTCTGGGCCTGCGGGAACAGCTCCAACGCGCTCGAGAGCTGGGTGTCCTCCTCGACGGCGATCTTGTAGCGCTCGAGCGGCCCCAGCGTCTGGGCGGCCAACTCGGCCCGCAACTGGTGCATCACGAACGGCTGCTCGGCCGTCCACGTGGAGTCGTCCATGCGCACGCCCTTGTCGGCGATCGCGGTCCGCAGGTCGCGCCACTCGTCGTCGCTCAGGCGGAACCGGTCGCGCGCCAGCATCTCGGGCTTCATCGGCGTGGCGAGGTGCTGCACGCGCCGGTTGGCGTAGTCGAAGAACGCGCGCTTCTGGATCATGTCCACCTCGACGCGCGTCAGGCGCGGCGAGTCCTTCACGATGACGTCGGGGTAGATGCCGCCACCGCCGTACACCGTGCGACCGGTCCCGGTCTTGAACTTGGGCCGGGTCGCGAGCACGGAGTCGGTCGGCACCTCCTCCTTGTACGCCTCGGTCTGGTAGTCCGTGACGTCCTCGAACTTGCCGTAGTCGCGCTGGATGCCGCGGCCGCTCGGAGTGTAGTAACGGGCCACGGTGAGCAGCAGCTTGCCCTCGGTGAGGTTGATCTGGTTCTGCACCAACCCCTTGCCGAACGTGTTGAGCCCCACCACGAGACCGCGGTCGAGGTCCTGCAGGCCGCCCGAGACGATCTCCGAGGCCGACGCGCTGCCGTGGTCCACCAGCACCACGATGGGGCCGTCGAGGAACTTGTTGGGGCGTGCGGTCGAGTAGTAGTCGGCGTTCGCCGAGTTGATGCGGCCGCGCGTGTACACGAGGCGCTGGTCGGCGGGCACGAGCTGGTCGAGCACGTCCACGGCCTGCGTGAGCAGACCGCCCGAGTTCGAGCGCAGGTCGATGAGCAGGCTGCGCATGCCCTGGGCGCGCAGCTTGGCGACGGCGTTCTCCAACTCCTCGCCGGTCGTGGCCGCGAAGCGCACCATGCGCACGTAGCCCACACCCGGGCGGATCATGTAGGCGTAGGGCAGCGACTCGATCGGGATCTTGGCGCGCTCGATCTTGAAGTGCAGCAGCTCGTCCTCGCCGGGGCGCTCGATATCCACGCCCACCTGCGTGCCGGTCGGGCCCTTGAGGAGCTTGAACACGTCGTCGTTGACGAGCCCCTTCTTGAGCGGCTTGCCGTCGACCTGGACGATCTTGTCGCCGGCGCGGATGCCGAGGCGGTAGGCCGGCGTGCCCTCGATGGGCGAGAGCACGACGATCTTGTTGTCCACGATGTCGAACTGCACGCCGATGCCCGAGTACTCGGCGCGGAAGTTCTCGTCCATGGCGGCCGCGCGCTGCTTGGGCAGGAAGTTCGTGTGCGGGTCGAGCGTGCGCAGCATGCCGTCGATGGCGCCCTTGATGAGCTTCTCGTTGTCCGGCGGCTCGACGTAGTTGTTCTGCACGGTGTAGAGCACCTGCGAGAACAGGTCGAGCTGGGTGCGCAGGTCGTCGGTCGCGGAGAGCACGCGCGCGAAGCCGAAACCGAGCAGCAGCGAGAGCGCCATGGCGATGACGAGCGGACCGATGGGACGACGGCGACGCGGGATCATGCGGACACTACCCCCGAGTGAGGGACGCGGGCCGCGCCGGCAGGCGCGACCGCAGGGACTGCAGACGTTCGGCGGCGGCCTCCAGCGTCTCGCGCTTCCGGGCGAAATGGAAGCGCAGGCGCTGCGAGCCGTCCGCGGGGTTGGAGTGGAAGCTGGACCCGGGCACCCCGGCGACCCCGACCTCGCGCACCAGCCAGTGCGCGAACGTGACGTCGTCGGGGAAGCCGAACCCGGACAGGTCGGTCATCACGTAGTACGCACCCCGGGGAGCGATGGGGCGGAAACCGGCCTGCTCCAGTATCGGCACGAGGTAGTCCCGACGTTCGCGATACCGCGCGGCCAGCTCCTCGTAGTAGGAGTCCGGCATGGCGAGCGCGACCGCGGCCGCCTCCTGCAAGGGCGCCGGGGCGCCCACGGTGAGGAAGTCGTGCACCTTGCGGATGGCGTCGGTGAGGTCGGGCGGCGCCAGGCACCAACCGACGCGCCAGCCCGTGAGGCTCCAGGTCTTCGAGAGCCCCGAGACCGTGACCGTGCGCTCGCGCATCCCGTCGAGGGTCGCGAGCCCGATGTGCTCGGCCCCGTCGTACAGGATGTGCTCGTAGATCTCGTCGGTGACCGCGATGACGTCCCACTTCCGGCACAGCGCGGCGATGTGCTCGAGCTCGGCGCGCGTGAAGACCTTGCCGGTCGGGTTGTTCGGCGTGTTCACCACGATGACGCGCGTGCGGTCCGAGAACGCGGCCTCGAGCTCGGCGGGGTCGTACGACCAGTCGGGGGCGCGCAGCTGCACGAAGCGCGGCACCGCACCGGACAGGATGGCGTCGGGGCCGTAGTTCTCGTAGAACGGCTCGAACACCACCACCTCGTCGCCCGGGTCCACGAGCGCCAGCATGACCGACGCCATGCACTCGGTGGAGCCGCAGCACACCACGACCTCGCGCTCGGGGTCGTAGCGCAGACCGGTGAAGCGTTCGTGCTTGGCGACCAGCGCGTCGCGCAGGCGCTTGGCGCCCCACGTGATCGCGTACTGGTTCACGTCGGCCATCACCGCGCGCGCGGCCTCGGCCTTGACCGGCTCGGGCGCGGGGAAGTCGGGGAAGCCCTGCGACAGGTTGACCGCGCCGTGCTGGTTGGCGAGCCGCGTCATGCCGCGGATGACGCTCTCGTTGAAGCACAGGCTCTTGCGCGAGACGCGGGGACGCCCGCTCATCGGCCGAATTCCTTGTTGGTGCCGACCCAGGCGTAGAACGACACCAGCTCCCGGAACGCGGGCAGCGCCTTCTGGAACCCGGCCGGGGTGCGCGACGAGAGCACGATGAGCATGACGAGGTCCTTCTCGGGCACATAGGCCACGGCCTCGTGCGGCGGGCCGCCGTCCTCGGAGAAGTAGCGCACGATGGCGTTCTTGCCCGTCACGCTGGTGGGCAGCGTCCCGGCGTCGGTGACGCGACCGCGCGGCGAGCGCTTGAGGAACTGCTTCTGACTGTCGGCGATGAGCGCCGAGACCTTGCGCTCCTTGGCCGAGAACCCGTGCAGCGGGTTGACGTACATGACGGTGGGCGATGTCGCCCACTTCTGCCCCTTCGGGTAGAACACGCACCGGATGCGCGATCCCATGCCCGAGGTGTCGTCGAGCACCCAGCCCTCGGGCGCCGAGACCATGAACAGGTGGTTGTCGCCCTCGACCACGAGCGCCTTGCGCGCACCGGGCGCGGCCGACGAGCCGGGCCCCACGCGCACCTCGGAGGGCGGTGCGGCGGGCTTGCCCTGGGCGCCGGCCGGCGCGGCGCCGACGAGGAGCGCGACGGACGCGAGCACGAGGGCGACCAGCACGGCACGGGGGCTTGGGGACACGGGGCGAGAGGGGCGGAACATGGGGCGAGTCTACCGCGCCACGCACCCGCGCCCAACCCATGTCCGCGGGCCCGGCCACATCTCACACCGCGTTGACAGTCGGCGACGACTCCCCCACCGTGCGCCCGCATGGACGCCCAGCACATCGTCTCGCGCCGCATGGTGATCGGGATCCCCCCCGAAGGCCTGAACCCCGCCTTCGAGAAGGACTTCGCCCAGTTCCCGCCCGCCGGGGTCATCCTGTTCGCGCGCGACTTCCGCGACCTCGAGGACGCCCGCCGGCTCATCGCCCGCCTGCGCGAGCTGGCCCGTCCGCGGCGGCTGTTCGTGTCGCTCGACGAGGAGGGTGGCTGGGTCTCGCAGCTGGCCGGTCACCTCGTGGTGCCGCCCAACGCCGCCACGCTGGCGCGCGTGGCCGACGCCCCCACGCTGGCCTGGATCGCGAACGTCACCGCGCGCCGCCTGCGCGCCGTGGGCTTCGACTGGGACTTCGCGCCGGTGGCCGACGTGCACAGCGAGCCCGACAACCCGGTGATCGGCCCGCGCGCGTGGGGCACCTCGCCCGCGCAGGTCGCGGCCAACGTGGGCGCGTGGCTCGACGGCCTGGTGGGCACCGGGCTCGCGGGCTGCATCAAGCACGCCCCCGGCCACGGGGACACGCGCACCGACTCGCATCTGGCACTGCCGGTGTGCGACCAGCCCGAGGCCACCCTCGCGACGCGCGAGTTCGTGCCGTTCGCGGCCCACCCCAACGCGGCGTCGCTCATGACCGCGCACGTCGTCTATCCCGCGCTCGACCCCGGCGTGCCCGCGACGTTCTCGCGCCGCATCGTGCAGGGCGTGCTGCGCGAGCGGCTGGGCTTCCGCGGCGTGGTGATCACCGACGCGCTCGAGATGCAGGGCGCCGCCGCGGGCCGCACCCCGGCCGAGGCGGGCCTCGCCGCGCTGTCGGCGGGCTGCGACCTGCTGCTCTACGCGCACTGGAACGAGGAGGTGCGGCGCGGGCGCTATGCGATCGCCGAGGCCGTGACCGCGGGCAGCGTGGACCGCACGCTGTTCGACGCGACGCGCCCGCGACTCGCCGCGTTCGACGCCGCCCACCCCGAGCCCACGCCCGAGGAACTCGCGACGCCGCTCACCGCGCTCACGCCCGAGGGTTGGGAGGCGCGCCTCACCGACCTCGTCGCACGCGCGCTGCAGGTGACCGGCCGCGCACCCGACGGCGGCTGGCGCGTGGTCGAGGAGAGCGAGTGGAAGCACGGGCCGAGCTTCGCGCAGTCGCTGCGCGAGGCCGGCGTGCCCGACGGCGGCGCGGCCGCGAGCACCGACGTCATCGCGATCGCGTCGCGCGTGCCGCTCACGCCCGAACGCATCGCCGCACTGCGTGCGCACGCCGCTGCACGCCCCACGGTGCTGGTGGGGCTGCAGAACGACCGCTTCCTCGACGCGGTGCCAGAGGCCGCGCTGCGCGTCTCGGCCGCCGACTGCACGCCGCTCACGCGGCGCGTGGTGGCGGAACGACTCGCCTCGCTGCGCGCCGGGAGCGCGGCCTAGGAGCGTCGGCGGCGCGTCCGCCGCGGCGCGCCGAACCCACCCCCGCCCGGACTGGCCACCGTCACCACCGCGCCTGCGGGCAGGTCGGCCGTGAACTTGGCCGGCATGGTGCGCGTGCGGCCGGCGACCTCGACGCGCGTCACCCCGGGAGCACCCGCCGCCCCACCCGCGAGCCCGTACGGGCCGCGCCGACGACGCTCGGCGAGCACGGTGACGCGGGCCGGCACGAGCAGGCGCACGCGCCGCTCGATCCCGTCGCCGCCACGCGCCCGCCCGCGCCCGCCGCTGCCGCGACGGATGCGGGTCGAGACCACCTCGAGCGGGTAGGCGTGCTCGAGCGACTCGACCGGCGTGTTGCGCGTGTTCGTCATGTGCGCCTGCATGGCGTCCTCGCCCGGACCCTCGGGCCCGCCCCCGTGCCCGCTGCCGAGCGTCTCGTAGTAGGCGAACGCCCGGCCGCGCTGCGGGTCGTACCCGCCGACGAGCAGGTTGTTCATGGTGCCCGCGCTCGCGGCCGGCACGCGGTCGGGCAGGGCGCGCGCGTACGCGCCCAGCACCACGTCCACGATGCGTTGCGAGGTCTCGACGTTGCCCGCGCCCACCGCGGCGGGTGGCACCGGATCGACCAGGCTGCCGCGCGGGGTCACGACCTCGATCGCGCGCAGCAGCCCGTCGTTCACCGCCACGTCCTCGGCGAGCACGCAGCGCGTGGCGTAGAGCACCGCGGCCGTGGTGACGGCTCGCACCGCGTTGACCGGGCCCGCCGTTTGCGGGTCGGTGCCGGTGAAGTCGGCGACCACACGACCGCCCCCCAAGGTGAGCGCGACGCGCACCGTGAGCGGGCCGTGCCCGCGACCGTCGTCGTCGAGCACGTCCTCGAACGTGAACCGGCCGCGCGGCAGGCGCGCGATCGCCGCGCGCGCGTGCCGCTCCGTGGCGTCGAGCAGTGCGGCGGCCGCGTCCTTGAGCGCACGGGCGCCCCGACGCGCGGAGAGTTCGCGCAGGCGCCGCTCCCCCGTGACCTGCGCCCCCAACTGCGCCGCGAGGTCGGCGCGGCGCTCGTGCGGGGTGCGCACGTTGGCGAGCACCAGTCGCAGCACGTCGGGCACGTCGCGCCCGGCCCGCCGCACGAACACCGGCGGGATGCGCAGCCCCTCCTCGTACACCTCGCTCGCGATCGGCAGCGACCCCGGCGCGGAGCCGCCTACGTCGGCGTGGTGCGCGCGGCTGGCGACCAGGAACGACGGCGTGCGACGACCCGGCAGGAACACCGGCGAGACGAGCGTGAGGTCGGGCAGGTGCGTGCCGCCCTCGAACGGGTCGTTGAGCAGCACCACGTCGCCGGGCCGCAGCGGCCCCACCGCGAGCGCGGCCTCGACCGCGCGCGGCATGCTGCCGAGGTGCACCGGGATGTGCGCGGCCTGCGCCACCAGGCGCGCGCGCGCGTCGAACACCGCGCACGAGTGGTCGAGGCGCTCGGTGATGTTGGGCGAGTGCGCCGCGCGCATGAGCGTGGCCCCCATCTCCTCGGCGCACGCCGTGAACAACCCACGGAAGAGCGCGAGCGCGACCGGGTCGGGACGCCGCGCGGCCGCGCGTCGGGCGCTGCGCGCGCTCATGCCCGCCCCCGCGGCGTGAGCACCACCGCACCGCCCGCATGGCGCCGCGCTCGCCAGTCCGGCGCGACCCACAGCGTGGCGCCGTCGTCGGTGAGCACCGCGGGCCCCGCCACGCTCTCGCCGGGCGCGAGCGCGTCGCGATCGAGCGCCCACGCCGACCACGTCCGGCCGTCGTGTCGCACGCGCACGCGCGTGCGGGCGGCACTCGAGCGCGCCGTGCGCCGCTCGCGCGGCGGCACGCTCGCCAGCACGCCGCCGACCTCGACCGTCACCACCTCGAGCAGCGCGGTGCGATCGGCGAACCCGTAGCGCCGCTCGTGCGCGTCATGGAAGCGCTCGGCGAGCCATGCGAGCGGCCACGCCGGCACCGCCAACTCGTGCGCCTGACCGCGCACGCGCAACTCGGCCCGCCGTTCGATCGTCACCCGCGCGCGCTCGGCGGGCGCGAACGACGCACGCACCTCGCGCTCGAGGGTCGCGAACGCGCGGCGCAGCGCGGCCGTGTCGCGGGCGTCCACCAGCAGGCTGCGCGAGCGTTCGCGCCGCGAGCCGCCCTCGAGTGCACCGAGCGCGCACAGCACCCCGGCGTCGCGCGGCCAGATCGCGGCCGGCATGCCGAGCGCGTGCGCGAGCGCGCAGGCGTGCAGCCCGCCCGCACCACCGAACACCACCAGCGCCGCGCCGCGCGGGTCCTCGCCGCAGCCCACCGAAACGGTGCGCAGCGCGGCCTCCATGCGGGCCTCGGCCACGCGCAGCACCCCGGCCGCGGCCGCCTCGGGCGACGGCGCACGCATGGCGTGGGCGAGGTCCGCGAGCGCACGCCGGGCCGCGGCCCGGTCGAGCGGCCGCGCCCCGCCCGCGAGCGACTCGGCCGCGATGAGCCCGAGCACGACGAGCGCGTCGGTGACCGTGGCGGGCCCGCCGCGCCCGTAGCACGCGGGGCCCGGGTCGGCGCCCGCGCTCTCGGGCCCCACGCACAGCACACCGCCCGCATCGAGCCGCGCGATCGAACCGCCGCCCGCGCCGACCGTGTGCACGTCGAGCGTGGGCCCGAGCACGGGCACACCCGCCACCTCGCGCGCGCGGCGGCGCGGCAGACCGTCGTCACCCGTGTCGCGCCCGCCGAGGAACGCGCAGTCGGTCGAGGTCCCGCCCACGTCGAGCGTGAGCGCGCGCTCGTACCCGCAGGCGCGCGCCGCAGCGAGCGCGGCGCGCAATCCGGCCGCCGGCCCCGAGAGCAACTGGCGCACGGGCTCGCGCGCGGCCTGCGCAGCCGGTGCGGTGCCGCCGTGCGACAGCACCACCTGCAGGTCGGCGCCACGGCCCGCGGCCGCGACACGCGCGAGGTACCGCCCCACGCGCGGCAACAGGAACGCGTTGGCCGCGGTGGTGGCGAAGCGCTCGTACTCGCGGATCTCGGGCACCAGCGCCGACGACGCGCACACCGGCACCCCGAGCGCGGCGAGCGCGCGCACGAGACGCCGCTCGTGCGCGGGCGCCGACCACGAGTGCAGAAGCCCCACCGCCACCGCCTCGGGGCGCAGCGCGCGCACGCGACGCACCACTCGCGCCACCTCGACGGCGGTGAGCGCGCGCGCGACGCGCCCACCGGCCGCGACGCGCTCGCGCACCCCGACGCGACGCTCGCGCGGGACCAGCGGAGGGGTGCGGCGCGGCCGCAGCGCGTACAGGTCGGGGCGGTCCTGCCGCCCGATCGCGAGCAGGTCCTCGAACCCCGCGGTGGTCACGAACGCGACACGCGCTCCCTTGCGTTCGAGCAGGGCGTTGGTCGCGACCGTGGAACCGTGTCGCACGCGCGTGCCCGGCCCCGCACCGGCTCGCTCGAGGGCCTCGGCCACCGCGGCCGCGGGGTCGCGCGGGGTCGAGGGCACCTTGAACGCCACCCGCCGTCCCGCACGCCAGGCGACCACGTCGGTGAACGTGCCGCCGGTGTCCACCCCGACCGCGTCCGCGACCGGGCGTGGAGTGGCCGCGCGGTCAGGCGCGCGGCGTGCGGCCACGCGTCCTCCAGCGCTCGAACACGAACAGCAACCCGACCGCGGCCACCACCAGGAGCAGGACCCACGGCGGGATCGGGAACTCGTGTCCGAGCCACGACAGCAGCGCGAAGTACGGGATGCCACCGATGAGCACCGCGAGGAAGTAACGCGGGAGCGGGTAGCGGCCGGCCGCGGCGACGAGCTTGATGGGCGCGTCGGGGATCGGCGTGGCGCGGGCCAGCACGATGGCGAGGAACGAGGCCGAGGGCGAGGCCGAGAGCGCACGCGCCACCGCCTCGCGCGACGGCGTGAGCCGGCGGGCCCAGGCCCAGTTCGAGGCGAGCAGCCAGCGGAAGACCAGCAACTGCACCGTGCTGCCGGCGCCGGCCGAGGCGGCGCCGAACACGCCGATCTGCCACGGCTCGAAACGCGGCGCATAGGTGAGCAGGATGGGCGTGGAGAGCGCGGCGAAGGTGGCGTTGTCCACGAACAGCATGAGGCACACGACCGGGAGCGGCAGGTCGGGCGGGGCGATGCGCTGGAGGTCGGAGAGCAGGTTGGGCAGCAGGCCGAGCACGGGGCCTCCGGTGGGGATGACGAAGGGACACCCGAGACTGACGCAGCCCGCGGCCACGGGCAAGGCGGCGAAGACGCATGGGGCCCGGTCGCCTGCGACGCGACCGGGCCCCCTGGGATGCGCGCGAGCGATCAGCCCGCGATGCCGGCCCCGGGTGGGGCGGGCGGCGGCGGCAGCGGGTCGTTCGGGCGCGCGGGTCGGATGCGCTGCCACCACTCCTGCAGCCAGCGCCGCCGGTACTCGCTGTGGATGAGCGCGCCGGCCCCGAGCGTGGCGAGGGCCGAGAGCAGCACGTAGTGGACGACCATGAGCAGCACGCCCACGAAACCGAACATGGGCACGATGTCGAACAGGTCGGCCACGATGGCCGCACCGTGCACCGCGACCGCACCCCACACGACCGCGGTCGCGAGCGGGGCCGCCGTACCCTTGAAGCGGGCGTGGAGCATGCGACCGAAGAGCGCGAAGCCCACGACCGCCCCCCAGAGCGCCGAGATGGCGAAGAACAGCACGTAGGCCAGCACCACGACCGCGGCGAGGGGGATGCCGATGATGGTGATGCAGAGCAGCGCGATCACCAGGGCGAGCGCGACCACGCTGGGGATGAGGAGCGCCCACACGGCGAGGCCGGTGAGGAACGAGGCCCCCGCAGCGGTGTCGATCTGGTCGAGGGCGGACTGCGTGCGCCGGGGCGCGAGCTTGGCCACCAGCCACGCGACCGCGATCGCGAGCAACAGCCCGACGACGTTGAGCACCAACTGCACGCCGGTCCCGACCAGGGCCAGCATGGGCATGAACAGCTTGCCGCCCGGCGAACGGGGCGCGGTGACGCGCTGACCCTTCACGACCGAGCCCGGGTGCTCGGTGAGCGTGCCGCCCATGCAGACCACGTCGCCCTCGACGACCGCGCCCTGACGCAGCGTGACGTCGCCGCCCATCACCACGACGTCCCCGCGCACCGTGCCGCGGATGTCGGCGTCGCCCCCGAACGAGACCACGTCGCCCGAGACGATCTGCCGGGCGCGCACGGTGACGTCGCTGCCGAAGCGCATGATCTCGCCGGTCGTGGAGCGGCTCCTGGGCTCGTCCTCGACGGCCTCGGTGGTGTCGGTCGAGTCGGAGACGTCGGAGACCTCGACGGAGAGGTCGGCCACTCCGCGAGCGTCGTCGGTCGCCTTCGCCGCGTCGCGGGCGGCGGCGGACGCGCGGTCGCGAGCCTCGACCGCGGCCACGCTCTCGGCGGGCACCGGGCGGAAGCGCATCCGGCGCTCCTCGGCGCCCGCTGAGCCGTGGCCGAACGAGAGGGCGAGGACGAGGAGGGTGAGACCGATCGAGACGGGTTCGAGGAGTCGGCGCTTCATGGCAACCTCCGCTCGTCGCTTCGACTGGGGATTCGGGCCCCCACCCCCGTCCGGTGATCCGGCGCCGGACCGGGAACGCTGCCCCGGTCCGAGGGGGCGGACGCCCCTGCCGCACCGGGTACGCCGGAGGGCACGGGAACGCGACCACATGTTCGTGCTACGCGCGTGGCGACGGCCGGGTTGCATCGGGGCCGGAAAGCCGAAGGGGAGTCGCGTGGAACGCGACTCCCCCCGGGTGACACACGTGCCAACGTCGACCTTAGTGGGCCGCCGTCGTATCGGCAGCGGCGGCGGTGGTATCCGCAGCCATAGCCGTCGTATCGACCGTCTCCGAAGGAGCCTCCGTGGCGGTCTCGGCAGGCGTCTCGGTCTTGTTGCCACAACCCACCGCGACGAACGCGAGGGCCAGGGCCATGAGCGCCAGAGCAAAGAGCTTACGCATCGTGTGCACGTTCACCTCCTTCCACGCTGCCGTCCTCCGGGCATTCGCCGGGAACGGCCGTGTTTTCCAGTGTTTTCGATGACAATGGGTGCCCATGAAAAGACACCACTGTAGAACCTCGAGCGGTGTCGGGCAGGCTGCGTCCATGCGCGTATGCGGTTTTGATCGCGGCCAAGGCGCCCCTCTCGCGAGGTGGACACCCTCCCTCGAAGCGGTTGCAGGCTATGTTCCACCCCGGACCTTGTCAACCCGACCGGCCCCCGGCAAGGGCCGCAGCAAGGGCCGGGAATCAAACCCTGACAAAACCTTGACATAGACGGTTAGGGACCGCTGACCGCTCGTCCCTCCTCCGTGGCGGGCGACCCCGACGCCGCTGGTCCGGTCACCGCAGCCCGTTCGGCGGATCGTCACTTCCCGTGCGGGTCGGCCCCTTCCCGCATGAGCTTCTTCGCGGGGCTCTCGGGCAGCGGTCGCAGGTCGGCCGGCGGGGTGTGCAGCACGTGCGGGCGGTACGCCGCCATGGTGAACCCGGGACTGGTCGTGGGGGTGTGACAGGTGCGGCAGACCGCCTCGGCCACCGTGTTGCCGTTCTCCTGCCACTCGCGATGGTCGGTCCCCATGCCGTGGCACGACTCGCACTGCACGTTGGCCAGACGCGCCGCGTCCTCGGCGGTGCGGAACCCGCCCGGCTGGCGGTAGCCGGTCACGTGGCAGCCCACGCACGCGGGCGTGGACTCCTTCTGCAGGTCCACCAGCGTCTTCCACGCGCGGGCGTGGGCCGTGGTGGCCCACTGCGCGTACTCCTGCTTGTGGCAGCGGACGCAGTTCGACATGCCCACGTAGTGCTCGGGGCGCGCCCCCGGCTTCGTCCCGGCGGCGAGTTCGGCGTCGCGTCGCCGCATGCGGGCGTTGAGCGAGTCCTCGAACACCTTCACCGCGGCCGCGGTCGCGCGCTGGTCGCGCACGCCGGGTCCGAGCATGTGGGTGCGGACCGCGAGCTCCGCGCGGCCCGTCCCTGCCGCCCGCACCTCGGTCACCCCCATGTACCAACCCTGGTGCCCGCCGTACACCGCGGTCGCGTCGCCCACGCGCACCCCGTCGTCGAGGTGCGGCACGCCGCCGCCGCCCACCACGAGGTCGATCCCGGGCACGCGCACCGCGAGGCTCTCGCCCTGGGCGCGCCCGAGCTGCGAGAGCAGCACCACGACCTGCGCCCCGTCGGCGCGCAGCGCCTCGACCGCGCGCCGGGCCGCCGGCTCGACCGGGTCCACGCGCAGCGAGTCGCGCGCCGGGCCCATGTCGGCGCCCTCAGCCATGAGGCCGAACACGCCCACCCGCACCCCGGCACGTTCGAACGTGCGCCAGCCCTCGAACGCGGGCGCGCCGGTCTCGAACCGCACCAGGTTCGCGCACAGCAGGGCCACGTCGGCGGCGCGGGCGCGCTCGCGCACGAACGAGTAGCCGAAGCGCAGTTCGTTCGGCCCCACGCCCGCGGCCACGGTGCCCTGACGCCCCAGTTCCTCGAGCACGAACGGCCCCGCGTCGCGCTCGTCGTCGGTGACCGGGAAGAACCCGCCCGCGTCGAGCACCAGCACCTCGCGCCCCGCGGCGCGCAGGCTGTCCACGAACGTGGCCCGGCGCGCGAGCCCGCCCTTGGGCGTGTGGCAGCCGCACGGGCTCGTCTTGCCCTGCAGGTCGTTGCTGGTCGCCACCACCAACCCGCCACGCGGACGCGCGCACCCCGCGCCCCCCACGAGCAGCGCGACGAGCACGAGCCCGCGGACGAGGTCAGGCCGAACCGAGCGCATACCCCAGATCCTCGGTCAGGTCGGCGAGGTCCTCGATGCCGACCGACAACCGCAACAACCCGTCGGGGAAGCCCATCGCGAGCCGACGCTCGCGCGGCACCGAGGCGTGCGTCATCGAGGCCGGGTGACAGACCAGACTCTCGACGCCGCCCAGACTCTCGGCGCGCGTGAACAACCGGAAGCGGTCGAACACCGCACGCCCCGCGTCGAGCGAGCCGTCGCCGGGCACGAACGAGATCATGCCGCCGAAACCACTCGCCTGACGCTTGGCGAGCTCGTGCTGCGGATGGCTGACGAGCCCGGGGTAGAACACCTTCGAGACCTTGGGGTGACGCTCGAGCCGCGCCGCCAGTTCGCGCGCGTTCTCGTCGTGACGCTGCATGCGGACCGCCAGCGTCTTGGTGCCACGCAGGCACAGGAAGCAGTCCATGGGTCCCGGCACCGCACCGGCGGCGTTCTGCAGGAACCGCAGCTGCTCGTGCAGCGCGTCGTCGCTCGTGAGCAGCGCGCCGCCGATCATGTCGCTGTGCCCGTTCAGGTACTTGGTCACCGAGTGGAACACCACGTCGGCACCCAGCTCGAGCGGCCGCTGGAAGTACGGCGTCATGAACGTGTTGTCCACCACCACCGTGATGCCGCGCGGCTTCGCGACCGCCACCACCGCGGCGATGTCGGTGAGCTGCATGAGCGGGTTGGTGGGCGTCTCGACGAACACCATGCGGGTGGTGGGCTGGAACGCGGCCGCGATGGCCTCGGTCGAGGTCGCGTCCACGAACGTGAACGACAGACCGTGGCGCTTCCAGACCTTGTCGAACAGGCGGAACGTGCCGCCGTAGGTGTTCTGCCCGCACACGACGTGGTCGCCCGCGGACAGCGTCTGCATGAGCGCGTTGGTGGCCGCGAGCCCCGAGCCGAACGACAGCCCGTGGCGCGCACCCTCGAGCCCGGCGAGGTTGCCCTCGAGCGCGGCGCGCGTGGCGTTGTGCGTGCGCGCGTACTCGAAACCCTTGTGGCGCCCGAGCGCCTCCTGGGCGTAGGTGCTCGTCTGGTAGATGGGCGTCATCACGGCGCCGGTCGTGGGGTCGGGATGCTGGCCCGCGTGGATCGCCTTGGTGCCGATCCCGGACTTGTCGTGGACGTGCGCCATCACTCCCCTCCCGCGATGAACTGCAGCATGTCGAAGCGCGTCAGGATGCCCTGCACCACGCCGCTCTCACCGCGCACCAGCACCGCCGGGTGCCGCGACGCGAGCAGCTTGGCGACCACGTCGGCCGGCTCGGCCGCACCCACGACGGGGAGCGCCGGCGCCATGATGGAGTCCACCGGACGATCGATCGAGCCGGGATCGGCGAGCGCGGTGCGCAGCACGTCGCTCTCCTCGAGCGTACCCACCACCTCGGCGCCGCGGAACACCGGCAACTGCGAGACGTCGTGCTGCTGGATGAGCGCGAGCGCGCGCTTGATCGGCTCGCCCGCTTCGACCTTGAACAGCGTGCGCACGCGCGCCGCCTTGCCCGAGGCGATGGTCCCGACGCGGATCGAGCGCGGGTCGAGCAGGTGGTTGTCGCGCATCCACTCGTCGTTGTGCACCTTGGTGAGGTAGCGCTCGCCGGTGTCGGGCAGCAGCACCACCACGAGGTCGTCGGGACCGCAGTCCTTCGCGACCTCGAGCGCGACCCACGCCGCCATGCCGGCCGAACCACCCACGAAGATGGCCTCCTCGCGTGCCAGTGTGCGGGCCATGTTGAGGCCGTCGTGGTCGTTGCAACTCAGGACGCGGTCCACCACGTCGAAGTCGGTCGCGGTCGGGATGAAGTCCTCGCCCACACCCTCGATCTTGTAGGTGTGCGCCTCGGACATCTCGCCCGTCTCCTTGTAGTGCTTGAGGATCGAGCCCACGGGGTCGGCCCCGATCACCTGCACCTTGGGATTGCGCTCCTTCAGGTATCGGCCGGTGCCGCTGATCGTGCCCCCCGTCCCCATGCCGGCGACGAAGTGCGTGATGCGGCCCTTCGTCTGTTCCCACAACTCGGGGCCCGTGCTGCGGTAGTGCGCGGCCGGGTTCGCGGGGTTGTGGTACTGGTTCATGAGCACCGCGCCGGGGCGCTCCGACGAGATGCGCTTGGCGACGCTGTAGTAGCTGTCCGGGTGCTCAGGCTCGACGGCCGTGGGGCTCAGGAACACCTCGGCGCCGAACGCCTTGAGCAGGTTGACCTTCTCGCTCGAGACCTTGTCGGGCATGCAGAACGCCGCGCGGTAGCCCTTGACCGCGGCGACCATGGCCAAGCCGAGCCCGGTGTTACCCGAGGTGCACTCCACGATCGTGCCGCCCGGCTTGAGCCGCCCCTCGCGCTCGGCCGCCTCCACCATGGCGAGCCCGATGCGGTCCTTCACGCTCCCGCCGGGGTTGAAGAACTCGACCTTGGCGAGCACCGGGCAGGGCAGGCCCGCCGCGACCTTGCGCAGGCGGACGAGCGGGGTGTGGCCGACGGTGTCGAGGATGGACTCGAAGTACTGGACGCCCTCGAGGGTCTTCACGGGTCGCTCCATGAGGAAGGGGATGGGACATGGGAGCGGCCGGCGCGCCCCGGGTGCGTCGGGGGCCGCATGCTCTGGGCCGAGGGCAAGTTAGGTGCGCGCCGGAACGAGCGTCAAGCGTGACGACCGGAAGCCCCCGCGGACGCGGGTCCGCGGGGGCTCCGGGATCACTCCGGTGGGACGACGGTTACTTCGAACCGCCCATCGTGCCCTGCTTCATCTTCATCTTGGCGGGATTGACCGGCAGCGGCGGCAGCACGGCGGGCGGCCTGTGCACCACGTGCGGCTGGAACACCGCGAAGCTGAAGTTGGGGCTCGTCGTGGCGTTGTGGCAGCTCACGCACGTCGCCTCGGTCACCTTCTGCGGCACCGTGGCGTACGCCTCGTGCTGCGTGCCCATGCCGTGGCAGTTCTCGCACTGGACGTCGGCCAGCTTCGGGGCGTCGTCCGCGGTCTGGAACCCACCCGGCTGCTTGTAGCCCACGACGTGGCAGCCGATGCACTCGGGCGTGGACTCCTTCTTGTCCTCGACCAGCGTCTCCCACGCCTTGGCGTGACCGGTCTTGAGCCACTGCTGGTACTCGGGCTGGTGGCAGCGGATGCAGACCTCCATGCCGACGTAGTGGTCGGCCGACATCTGCGCCTGCGCGTTGGTCTCGCCGCCCGTCTGCAGGGCCGCGCGGGCCGCGCGCTCCTTCTCGATCTTGCGCATCTTGTCGTTGAAGGCGTCGTTGAAGCTCTTCACGAGCTGCAGGATCTCGGGCTTCTCGCCCACCTCGGGCCCGAGCACGAACACGTCGTTCTCACCCGTGGTCATGCGGCGTGCGGCATCGAGCGTCACGATGGTGCGGCCGATGTGCTGGCCCTGCTCGCCGCCGTAGCACGCGATGGTGTTCTTGATCATGCGACCGCGCTGCACCACCGGCACGTTGCGGCCCGCGACGAGCACGTCGATGCCGTCCACGGCGGTCACCAGGTCCTCGCTCTCGACCTTGCCGAGGCTCGAGAGCAGCACGATGACGGTCGCGCCCTTCTTGCGCAGCTCGGCGACGGTGCGCTGCGCGGCGACGGCCGGGTCCTCGACCGTGAGCGAGTCCCGCGCCGGGCCCATGTCCACCTTGTCGCTCGTGAGCGCGAAGATGCCCACGTTGACCGTGCCCTTGCGCACGATCGTGTAGGGCTGCACGAGCGTCTTCTTGGTGGTCTTGTCCCAGACGTTGGCGCACACCATAGGCAGGCGCGAGCGCTTGAGCTGCGCCAGCAGCCAGCCACGGCCGTACTTGAGCTCCTTCTCGCTCATGCCGGTCGCGTCCGTACCCAGGAGCACGGCGCCGTCCATCAGGAACCACGCCTTGTCCCGGTACAGGCTGTCCGGCTCCTCGGGGAAGAAGCCGCCATTGTCCACGAGCAGGACCTGCCCGTACTGCACCTTGATGCTGTCCGCGAAACTCGCCCGCCGGGCGAGACCCCCTTTGGGGGTGTGTCAACCACAGGGCTCGTTCTTGCCCTTGACGTCGGTGGTGGACAGGATGATCAGCTTGTCGGGCTCGACCACCTTGCGGGGGGTCGTGGCCGCGCCGAGCACGGACGCGGCGAGCGCGAGGGCCGCGACGACCGCCAGCCAACGCGAGAGCAGGGACTTCATCGGGTGGGATCTCCGGAGCGGGCCGGGAGGCCCGGACGGGGGAACTGCGGGAAGCGCGTCGGATGAGTCTAGGGACCGCGCCCGCGAAGGGTCAAGGTCAAGTCCCGGTGCGGCTTGTGCCACCGTCATCGGCCAGCGCGCCCCGCCACCGCAGCGCACCCCGGCAAGCCCAAGGGCCCGAGGGGCATGCCCCCCGGGCCCCGGGACACCCGAGCGAGCCTCTCAGGGCCGCGGCGACTCGCCCGCCGGGCGCGGGGCCGCGCCCTTCACGTAGCGGTCGAACCACTCGAGAGCGCGCGCCCAGTAGTCGAGAACGGTCTCGCGCGCGACCGGACCGTGATCCTCGTACGGGTACTCCACGAGCAGCGTGGTCTTGCCGAGGCCGTTCAGCGCCTCGTAGAGCCGCTGGCTCTGCATGGGGTGCGTACCCACGTTGGTGTCGTCGAGGTTGTGGATGAGCAGCAGCGGCGCCTCGATGCGGTCGGCGTACAGGAACGGCGACATGCCCAGGTAGGTGTCGCGCGCCTCCCACAGGTTGCGCGTCTCGGCCTGGAACGTGAACGGGGTGAGCGTGCGGTTGTAGGCGCCGTCGCTCGCCAGCCCGGCCCGGAACAGGCGCGTGTGCGCGAGCAGGTTGACGCTCGAGAACGCGCCGTACGAGTGGCCGCCCACCGCGATGCGGTCGCGGTCGGTGAACCCGCGACGCACGCACTCGTCCACCGCCGCCTGCGCCGAGCGCTGCAGCTCCTCGACGTAACGGTCGTTGGTGCCGACGATCGCGAGGTCGGGCTTCACCACCGCGTAGCCCTGCGTGACGAGCACCTCGGGGTTGAGCGCGCTCTGCGACGGGAAGCGGTGCGGCGAGCTGCGGTTCTCCGATGCGGCCGCGGCCGAGCGGAAGTCGTTCGGGTAGATCCAGAACACGGTCGGCAGCGGGCCGTCGGCGGGCTTCCAGCCCGGCGGCAGCACGACCTCGGCGTTGAGATTGACGCTGTCCGCGCGCTGGAACGTGAACTTGTCGCGCTGGGCGCGCGACAGCGCCTCGGCCGGGTTGGGGAACGCGCTCACCGCGACCGCGCTCGACTCGCCGGCGCGGCGCAGGAACCAGTTCGGGGTCTCGGTCGCGGTCTGCGACAGGGTGAGGAAGCGGCGGCCGTCGGCCGACAGCAGCGTCACCGGGGCCTCGAGGCGGTCGGGCGCGCTCTCGAACAGGCGCGTGCGCGCGCCGCCGTCGAATGCGACGCGGTCGAGGAACGGGCGCTGGCCGTCGGCGCGATAGCCCTCACCGATGCGGTAGAAG
Source organism: bacterium (assembly GCA_046076045.1). Lineage (GTDB taxonomy): Bacteria > Eisenbacteria > RBG-16-71-46 > RBG-16-71-46 > RBG-16-71-46 > JAIOPA01. The sequence continues at coordinate 40,164 of JBJTRI010000033.1, read as the reverse complement.
GCGCGACCGTCGGCGGTCGTCCACACCGTCCAGCCGTGACGCGCGGGCCGCATCGCGAACCCGCCCGGCGCGTCGTACGCGCCCTCGGTCGAACGGTACACGAGCGTGTGTCGCTTGCCGGGGTCGCGCGGATCCAGCCACGACTGGCGCTCGACGCGGCGCGGCTCGTAGCCCTCCTCGACGATCAGCTTGCGACCGTCGGCGATGAACATGAGGCCCTCGACCGGGAACGTCGTGCGGGTGACCTCGACGGGGGCCCCCGTGAACGGCGCGTCGAGCCGCAGCACGACGTCGTCGCCGGGCGGCGGCAGCGCGGTGTCGCGCACCGCGGCCTGCGGCTTCGCCCCCGGCGTGTCGCGCCAGCTCACGTACCAGAGCGACCGACCGTCGGGTGCGAACGCGAACTCGCGCGGCCCGAGCGGGGCCACGCTCGCGATCGCACTGCGGTCGTTGAGCGGCACGTCGCCCACGACGATCGCGGGACCGCCGTCGGCCGACCACAACTCGACCCGGCGCGGGAACAACGAGACCGGGAACCCGATCGGCGCCGGGCGCGCGAACCGCCGCACCAGCAGCACGCGCTCGTCGGGCGACAGCGTGGCACCCGCGAGCGCGACCGGCTCGCCCCACGGACGCGGCGCACCGCCGGCAGCGGGCACCCACGCCAACTGCGCGGTCACGACGTGCTCGAACGCGGCCTGGTCCTCGGGCGTGCGCAGCACGTCACGCGCGACGCGCTGCGGCGTCGGGCGCCCCGCCGAGCGCCGCACGGCCGGCCCCTCGGGCACGCGCGACGACGCGGCGGGCGCGGGTCGGTCCACCACCAGCGAGACGAGCAGCGCCGAGTCGTCGTTCGACCACTCGAGTACGCCGCTCACCGTGTGCAGGCGCACGCCCTCGAGACGGCGCGCCTCGCCCGTGGCGGCGGTCACGATCCACAGCTCACCGCCGCCCTCGGCGTAGGCCACCACCGCGACGCGGTCGCCGCGGCTCGACCAGCGCACCGGCCCCATGCGCACGTCGGCCGGCAGCTGCGCGCGCACCTGCGAACCGTCGGCGACGCGGTAGAACGTGAGCCCGGCCGCGGCGTTCTTGAGCGATGCGCGGTTGGCCCACAGGCCCGGCAGCACCTCGAGCCCGGCCAACCGCTGCACCGGTTCGGCGAGCGTGGCGACCGGGATGAGCGAGCGCAGGTCGGGCACGGCGAGCCACGCCCCGTCGGGCGAGGCGTTGGGAGCGCCGCGCGGGACGCGTGGGGCGGTGAGCAGGTCGGCGACCACCGACGGCGGCGTGCGGTAGATGGGCTCGTCCGCGGCTCGAACGACCGGGGCGGACGCGAGGGCGAGCAGCACGATCAGGAGGAAGGGACGCATCGCGGGGCTCCTCGGCGGGTGGGGACGGGCCCGGCCGGGCGGCCGGGTCGGGAACCATAGCCGTGCCCGCCGCCCGCGGCCACCCCCGCGCCATGCGCGCCGGACGCGACTCCGATACCCTACCGGGATGGACCGGAACGAACCCTACGAGACGCTGGACGAGACCGACTGGGCCGAGGTGGACCGCATCGCCGAGCTGCTCGACGACGGCGAGGTCGAGGACGCGCGCAGTGCGCTCGACCGGCTCATGCGCAAGCGCCCGCGCCACCCCGACCTGCTGGTCGAGGACGCCGCGCTCAAGCTCGAGGAGGGCGAACCGCACCAGGCGTTGGCCGCGCTCGCGGGCGCCGAGCGTTCGGCCGACCCCGCGCGCTTCTTCGCGCTGCGTGCCACCTGCCACTACGAGCTCGCGCACTTCGCCGAGACCGAGTCCGACGTGCGCCGCGCGCTCGCCGTGCATACCGACGACGGGTTCTCGCACGACCTGCTGTCGCGCACGCTCGAGCACCTGGGCGATCCCGAGGGCGCCGCGGCGGCCGCCGAGGTCGCGGCCGGGCTCGACGCCGAGCGCTTCCCCGAGCCGCTCACGGTGGACGACGACACGTTCGACGCGCTCGTCGAGCGCGCGGTCAGCGAGCTGCCCGAGCGCATCCGTGCCGAGCTCGAGGAGCTGCCCGTGCTGGTGCAGCCGCTCCCGACCGCGGAGATGCTGTCGGAGGAGAATCCGCCGCTCTCCCCCGACCTGCTCGGGCTGTTCGTGGGCCGTCACATCTTCGCGCAGGGTACGAGCGCCCCGCCCGACGCCCCGGGCGCGATCTTCCTGTTCCGGCGCAACCTGCTGCGGCACTGCCGCGACCTCGACGAGTTGGCGCGCGAGGTGCGCATCACGGTGCTGCACGAGGTCGGCCACCTCATGGGCCTCGACGAGGACGAGCTCGACGACCTCGGGCTGGCTTGATATCGATATCGCCTCTCCCACCTGTACTTGAAAGGAGGGTTTGGCATGTCGATTCCCCGTTACCTCGTGCCGGTCGGGCTCGCACTCCTCTTCGCCTCGACGGCTCTTGCCGCGACCACGGTCTTCTCAGGCACCCCGGAGACCGGTGTCGTCAGCAGCATGCAGGACACGAAGCGTGTCGTGCTGTCCAGCAAGGACCGCACTCGATACAAGTGCATCATCGAGAAGGAAGGCGATGACTACTACTGGGTCTCGCGCGACCGCCGATTGATGGCTCACACCACAAGCGGTCCCCACCACTACTTCATCGCGGTGGATGGGGCGGGGTTCGTCAAGGTCATGGACACGTCCGCCCTTTCGTCGGGCACTCCGATCGGCTTCCTCTACATCGAGGTCCTGACGCTGGGCTTGGACAGTTACAGCTATTGGGGACAGGGCTCCTCCTTCCGACCCTGACGATGTGGACACGACGAAGGGGCGTCCGGCTCGTCGCCGGACGCCTCTCGCCGTGTCCACGGGTGACGGGACGCGTCACTCGATGACGATGGTGCCCTTCTCCATCATGTTCATCGCGCAGCCGTAGTGCAGCGTGCCGGGGCTCACGCCCGTCAGGTCCACGCGCACCGGCGTGTTGAGCGGCAGGTCGTAGCGCTTGCCGGTCTCGGCGAAGATCGCCTCGGTGGCACAGGTGTTGTCGCTCTTGCGCGTCATCACCACGACGGCGGCCCCACCCTTGGGGATGACGAGCTCCTTGGGCTCGAAGCCGAGGTCGGTGACGGTGACCTGCAGCTCCTTCGGGCCCGCAGGGGTGCAACCGGTCACGGCGACGAGGGCGAGCAGCGCGACGAGGACGAACGGACGACGCATCGGGGATCTCCTCTCGGGTGGGGACCGCCGCGGGTGCGACGGTCGGGTGATGGGACATTACGACATCGGGAAGCGGTTCATCGGAACGAGCGTAGACGCAGCGACGACGACACGACGGAGACGCTCGAGAGCGCCATGGCCAACGAGGCGAGCATGGGATGCAGGGCGCCCGACCAACCGAGCACCGGGCCCACGGGGCCACCGGTCCGCAGCAGCGGCACCAGCACACCGGCCGCGACGGGGATGAGGACGACGTTGTAGGCGAACGCCCAGAACAGGTTCTGACGCACCACCTGCAGCGTGCGGCGCGCCAGGCGAAGCGCATCGGGGACCGCACCGAGGTCGCCTCGCACCAGCGTGAACGCGCTCGCGGCCATGGCGACGTCGGTGCCGCTCGCCATGGCCAGCCCCACGTCGGCGCGCGCGAGCGCGGGCGCGTCGTTGAGCCCGTCGCCCACCATCGCCACGCGCTTCCCCTCCGCCTGCAGGCGCTCGATCGCCGCGCTCTTGCCCGCGGGCTCCACACCGGCGAGCACGCGCTCGGGCGCGATGCCCACGGCCGCCGCCACGGTCGCCGCAGTGCGGGCGTGGTCCCCGGTGATCATCCAGACCTCGTACCCCGACGCGACGAGCGCGCGCACGACCGCGGGCGCCTCGGGGCGCAGCGTGTCCGCGAGCCCGAGCAGCCCCATGAGCGTGCCGTCCTCGGCCACGGCCACCACGGTGCGTCCCTGCGCCTCGAGTCGCTCGCGATCGTCGGCGAGCGAGGCGTCGGACACGCCGTGCCCAGCGAGCAGCGCGCTCGTGCCGGCCACCCACTCGCGACCCGCGACGCGCGCCCACACGCCGCGACCGGGCGTGGCACCCGACGACTCCACCGCGCGCGGCTCCACGCCGCGCTCGCGCGCGCCCCGCAGCACCGCGAGCGCGAGCGGGTGCTCGCTGCGACGCTCCACCGTGGCCGCGACCTCGAGCAGACGCGCGGACTCCACGCCGGGTGCGGCCACCACGTCCACCAACTGCGGCGCGCCCTGCGTGAGCGTGCCCGTCTTGTCGAACACGATGCGATCCACGCGTTCGGCGCGCTCGAGCGCGCCCGCGTCGCGGGCGAGCACGCCCAACTGCGCGCCGCGTCCGGTGGCGGTGACGAGCGCCGTGGGCGTGGCGAGCCCCAGCGCGCAGGGACAGGCCACGATGAGCACCGCGACCAGTCGCGGCAGCGCCTCGTCGAGCGGAGCGCCCGCGGCCCACCAGACGGCGAAGGTCAGGATCGCGACCGCGACCACCGCCGGCACGAACACCGCGGCGATCCGGTCGGCGAGCCGCTGCACCTGCGCCTTGCTGGTCTGCGCGCGTTCGACCAGGGCGACCACCTGCAGCAGCACCGTGTCGGCGCCCACACGCTCGGCCGTCATGGTGAACGCGGCGTGGCCGTTGAGCGTGCCACCGGTCACGACGTCGCCCGGGCCGACCTCGACCGGCAGGCTCTCGCCGGTCACGAGCGAGCGGTCCACCGCGGTGCGACCCTCGCGCACGCGGCCGTCCACCGGGATGCGCTCGCCGGGACGCACCACGAGTTCGTCGCCGGGCCGCACGTCGTCGAGCGCCACCGTCTCCTCGTGCCCCGCACGCACGCGCTGCGCGGTGCGCGGGCGCAACTCGAGCAGCGCCCGCAACGCGCGCGAGGTGCCGGTTCGAGCGCGCGCCTCGAGCACGCGACCGAGCAGCACCAACGCCACGATGGTGGCCGAGGTGTCGAAGTACAGGTCGAGCATGCCGTGGCCCGCGTGCGCCACGACCGGCCGGGCGGCGAGCACCCACACCGAGTACAGGAACGCGGTCAGCGTGCCCAACCCGACGAGCGTGTCCATGTCGGGGCGCCGGTGCCACACGCCGCGCACGAGCCCCCGCAGGAAGGGCGCACCCGCCACGAACTGCACCGGGATGGCGAGCAGCGCCTGCGCCACGCCCTGCTGCCACGGCGTGCCGGGCAGGACCCCCGGCGCGACCAGTCCGACGTGCGCGAGCACGAACACGCCGGCCCCGAAGCCGGCCGCGAGCGCGAAGCGTCGGCGCTCGGCGGCCTCCTCGGCGGCGCGCTCGGCGGTCTCGCGATCGTCGGCGACGGGCGCGCTCACCGGGTGCGCCTCGTAGCCCACCCCGCGCACCGCCTCGACGAGCGCCGGCATCGCGCCCTCGCCCGCCCCTTGCGCGACGTCGGCCTCGGCCCGCTGGGTGGCGAGGTTCACGCGCGCCGCCTGCACGCCCGCGACCCCGACCAGCGCACGCTCGACGCGCCCCACGCACGAGGCGCAGTGCATGCCCGAGATGCGCAGCCGCACGGTCTCGACCGGCGGAGCGGCCTCGCCCTCGCGCCGGATCGCGGTCAGCGGGATGAACGTGGACATGCCTCAGACCCTCGCACGCGCGGTCTCGCGTCGCCACTCGCGGTGGCGCCACCACGCGTACACGACCGGGATGATCTCGAGCGTCAGGAACGCCGAGGTGAGCAGGCCGCCCACCATGGGCGCGGCGACGCGCTTCATGACGTCGGCCCCGGCACCGTCCGACCACAGCAGCGGCAACAGACCGATGAGCGTGGTGGCGACGGTCATGAGCTTGGGCCGCACGCGCTGCACCGAGCCCTCGATGACGGCGGCGACGATGTCGTCGTAGCCGTGGATGCGGCCCTCGCGCCTGGCGCGCTCGTAGGCCGAGTCGAGGTACACCACCATGACGACACCGGTCTGCGTGGCGAGCCCGACCAGCGCGATGAACCCGACCCAGACCGCGGTGGACAGGTGGTAGCCGAGCGCGGTGATGAGCCAGACGCTGCCGACGAGCGAGAACGGCACCGAGCACAGCACGATGAGCACCGGCACGAGGCGCCCGAAGTGCGCGTAGAGCAGGAGCACGATGAGCAGCAGCGTGAGCGGCACGAGCCAGCGCATGCGCGCCTGCATCTGCTCGAGCAACTCGTACTGCCCGGTCCACTTGAGGAAGTAGCCGGGCGGCAGCGTGACGCTGCGCGCGACCGCGCGCTTGGCGTCCTCGACGTAGTGCCCGATGTCGCGGCGGCCGGCGTCCATGTCCACGTACACGTAGCCCACCAGCATGCCGGCCTCGTCGCGGATCATGGGCGGTCCGCTCGAGACCTCGATGTGCGCGACCTGCCCGAGCGGCACGTACGCGCCGCCCGAGGTCGCCCAGCGCTCGAGCGAGACCGCGGGCGCGGGGCTGGCGGACGGCGAACCGCTCGGCGAACCCGTCGCGAGACCGCGACCGCCCATGCCGGGCATGCCGCCGCTCGCACCGCTGGCCGGGCGCGACGCGCCGCCCATGCCGGGCATGGCATCCCCCATGTCGGACAGCCCGTTCGAGGCCAGCAGCAGCGCGGCGTCGAGCGTCCCCGGGGCATCCGCTCCCATGCCGTCGTCCATGGCGCCCGCGGGCCCCGAGCGTGCGCCGCGATGCAGCGGCACGAGGACCTGACGCAGGCGCTCGACGTCCTGCCGCAGCGCCGCCGGGTAGCGCACGTTGATGGTGAAGCGCTCGCGGCCCTCGACCGTGACCTCGATCGGCTCGCCACCGATCGCGGCCTCGACCACGTCCTGCACGTCGCCGAGCGACAACCCGTAGCGCGCCAGCGCCTCGCGGTCGGGCACGATGTCCACGTACAGCCCGCCCGTGTTGCGGTCGGAGTACACGCTGCGCGTGTGCGGTACGGCCGCGAGCGCGTGCTCCAGGTCCACGCCGATGCGCTCGATCACGTCGAGGTCGGGGCCGAACACCTTGACGCCGATCGGGGTGCGCACGCCGGTCGAGAGCATGTCGATGCGCGTATTGATGGGCATCGTCCAGGCGTTCGTCCACCCGGGCAGGCGCACGGTGCGGTCGAGTTCGGCGACGAGCTCGTCGTAGGTCATGCGATGCCGGTCGGGCCACACCACGCGCAGCGCGGGTTCGGTCCACGCCGGCACGCGCCCGCTCCACCACCGCCGCGTCTCGACCATGCGCCACTGGTCGCGCGGCTTCAGCTTCACGACCGTCTCGGCCATCGACAGCGGCGCCGGGTCGGTGGCGGTGTTGGCGCGCCCCGCCTTGCCGAAGACGCGCTCGACCTCGGGGAAGCGCTGGATGAGCTGGTCCTGGATCTGCAGGCTGCGCTTGGCCTCCTCGATCGAGAGGTTCGGGAACGTGGTCGGCATGTAGAGGATGTCGCCCTCCTGCAGGGGCGGCATGAACTCGTGCCCGAGCCGCGCGGCCATGGGCACCGCCGACAGCACCGCCGCCAGCCCGAGCGCGATGGTGGTGCGCGGGTTGCGGAGCGCGACCCACACGAACGGCTGGTAGACCGCGATGAGGGCGCGCGAGACCGGATGGTCGCGCTCGGCACGCACGCGTCCGCGCACGAAGAACGTCATGAGGGCGGGCGCCAGCGTCACCGAGACGAGCGCGGCGAAGCCCATGGCGAACGTCTTCGTCCACGCCAACGAGCTGAACAACCGGCCGGCCTGACCGTTGAGCGCGAAGATGGGCAGGAACGACACGGTGATCACGAGCAGCGAGAAGAAGATGGGGGGCCCGACCTCCTTCGCCGCCTCGATCACGATGCGCTTGCGGTCGTCCCCGGGCCTGGCCTGCTCGAGGTGCTTGTGCGCGTTCTCGACCAGCACGATGGCGGCGTCCACCATGGCGCCGATGGCGATCGCGATGCCGCCGAGGCTCATGATGTTGGAGTCGATGCGCAGCCACGCCATGGGCAGGAACGCGAGCGCGACCGCCACCGGCAGGGTGAGCACCGGCACCAGCGTGCTGCGCAGGTGGAGCAGGAACACGAAGATGACGAGGCTCACGACGACGGCCTCCTCGATCAGCGTGTGCTTGAGCGTGTCGATGGCGCGGTGGATGAGCGACGAGCGGTCGTACACCGTGCGCAAGCGCACGCCCTCCGGGAACGAGGGGCGCAGCTCGTCGATCTTGCGCTGGACGCGCGCGATGACGTCGGCGGCGTTCTCGCCGTAGCGCATCACGATGGTGCCGCCCACCGCCTCGCCGACGCCGTCCAGTTCGGCGACGCCGCGCCGGATGTCGGGACCGAACGACACGCGACCGACGTCGGCGATGCGGATGGGCGTGCCGGTGCGGCGGTCCACGCCGACCGAGACGCGGCGCAGGTCGTCGAGCGAGCGGATGTAGCCGCGCCCGCGCACGAAGTACTCGCGCCCCGACATCTCGATGACGCGGCCACCGACCTCGCGGTTGCTGCGACGCAGCGCGGCGGTGACGTCGGCCACCGACAGGCCGTGCGCGTGCAGCCGCGCCGGGTCCACCTCGACCTGGTACTGGCGCTCGTAGCCGCCGACCGAGGCCACCTCGGCCACCCCCGGCACGCTGGCGAGCGCGTAGCGCAGGTGGAAGTCCTGGAACGCGCGCAGCTCGGCGAGGTCGTGCTTGCCGCTCCGATCCTCGAGCACGTACTGGTACACCCAGCCCACGGCCGAGGCGTCGGGGCCGAGCTGCGGCGCGACGCCCTGCGGCAGCTGCGTGCGGATGGTGCTCAGGTACTCGAGCACGCGACTGCGCGCCCAGTACGGGTCGGTGCCCTCCTCGAAGATGACGTAGATGAAGCTCATCCCGAACATGCTCTGCCCGCGCACCGCCGCCACCTTGGGCGCGGCGAGCAGGCTCGAGACGATCGGGTACGTGACTTGGTCCTCGACGAGGTCGGGGCTGCGGCCCATCCACTCCGTGAACACGATGACCTGCGGATCGGAGAGGTCGGGGATGGCGTCGAGCGGGACCTTGCGCATGACGAGCAGGGATCCCACGAACGCCACCATGGACAGCACCACCACGAGCGTGCGCCGGGTGGCGCACCATTCGATGAGTCGCGCGATCATCGGGGCCTCACGGACGAGCCGGCTTGGCCGCGGACGGCGCGGCACCCGGCTTCGCGGACGAGGCCCCGCCGATGCCGGCGATGGCCGCCTTGAGTCGGCTCTCGGAGTCGATCAGGAACGACGCGCTCGCGACCACGGTGTCGCCGGCGGCGAGCCCGCGCAGCACGGTGATGCGGTCGCCGTCGCCGCGCCCGGTCCACACCCGGCGCGGCTCGAAGCGTCCGTCACCGCGCGCGAGGAACACGTACGAGACGTCGCCGGTGTTGACCACGGCCTCGGACGGGACCACGAGCGCGGTCGTCGCGGCGCGGTTCGCGACCTCGACCTGACCGTACATGCCGGGGCGCAGCAACCCGTCCGGGTTGGCGAGCGACAGGCGCGCCTTGAGCGTGCGCGTCTCGCTGGAGACGGTGGGGTACACGAAGTCGATCGCCGCCTCGAACGTGCGGCCGGGCAGCGCGTCGGCGGTGAAGCGCGCCCGATCGCCCACGCGCACGCGCCCGAGGTCCATCTCGTACAGGTCCACGAGCACCCAGATGCGCGTGAGGTCGGCGACCGTGAACAACGGCGTGTCGGCGCCCACGTACTGACCCTCGACCACGTTGCGCTCGAGCACCGTGCCGGTGACCGGCGAACGCAGCGTGAGGCGTGACGACGGCTTGCGCTCGCGCTCGAGACGCTCGACCTCGTCGTCGGGCACCCCGAGCCGGCGCAGGCGCTCGCGCGCCGCGTCGTGCGCGCCCGCGTCGTGCCCCGCGCCCCCCTCGCCCTCGCCCATCGCGATCAGGTACTCCTGCTCGCTCTGCACGAGCTCGGGGCTGTACAACGAAAGCATGGGCTGGCCTGCGCGCACGGTCTCGCCGGTGCGGTCCATGGCGACCGACTGCACCCAGCCCGAGACGCGCAACTGGACGCGGCGCAGACGCGTCTCGTCCGGCGCGACGAACCCGATGAGCGGCGCTCCCGCCCCGAGCGACGAGCGCTCGACGCGCGCGAGCCGCACGCCGATGAGCTGCGTGCGCTCGGCCGGCACGGTCACCGCGACCAGACCCGGGACGCCGCCCTCGACCTCGGCGACCGGCCCCTCGGACTCGGGCGCGGGCTCGAAGTTCATGTTGCAGATCGGACACTCGCCCGGCTTGTCGCTCGTGTAGCTGGGGTGCATGGGGCACAGCCACACCGAGGTGCGCTCGGCCGTGGCGCCGCCCTTGGCCAGCCGCCCCTCCTCGACCCGCCACGCGACCCAGCTCGCGATCGAGATCACCGCCAACAGCGCGAGTACGCCGAACATGCCCCAGCGCACCGCGTTCATGAACGCCGCACCCGCCGGGGGCTGCCCCGGCGCATCGTTCCGCTCGAGATCGTCACTCATCGCGCATCCCTCCCGCTCGGCGCGTCCGCGACCGGCACGCGCACCCCCACCAACGAGCCGTCCGCGGTGATCGCGAGCAGCCGGGCCAATGCGCGCGCGTGGGCCTGCCGCGCGCGCGTCACGTCGATCTCCTCGGTGTACAACGCATGCGCCGCCTCGAACACGCCGGCGAGGTCGGTGGCACCCGTCTCGTACGCGCTCCACGCGGCGGCCAGCGCCTTGCGGTCGGCGACCGCCACGGTGTCGGCGAGCAGGGTCGCGGTGCGCGCCGCGGCGCGCGCCTCGAGCCGGAGCGCGCGCATCTCGCGCTCGAGCGCCAGGGCCTCGGCGCGGCGCTCGGCGAGCGCGGCGTCGGCCATGGCGTCCATCTCGCGCGCCTCGGCGCCCTCGCGCGAGCCGAAGCCGACCGGCAGCATCACCGCCACGCCCGCACTCCACATGTCGTCGAGGTCGTGCAGTCCCTCGTGGAGCGTGCCGCGGTAGCCGTAGGAGGCGCGCAGCGTGAGGTCGGGCCACGCCATGCGGCGCATCGAACTCGCGGCGTCGCGCCGCGAACGCTCGAGGTGACCGGCCATCGCGACGCGCGGATGACCCGCCACCGCACCCGCCCAACCGGCCGCACTGTCGGGCGCGAGCGCTCCATTCGGGGCGGCGAGCACCTCGCTCGCGCCGTCCCCCCCGAGCCCGCGCAACTGCGCGAGTCGCGCCCGCGCGGCGAGTTCCTCGGACTCGAACGTCACCGCATCGGCCTCGATGCGCGCGCGCTCGGCCTCGACCCGCAGCAGGTCCTCGAACCGGCCGCGCCCCGACTCGTAGCGCGCCCGGGCCGCGCCCGCCATGCGCTGCATGATCGCACGATGCTCGCGGGCCGCGGCGGCGCGCTCGGCCGAGTGGTACGCGTCGGCGTACGCCTCCCACGCGGCGGCGAGCCGCTGCCAACGCGTGTCGTCCACGCGCGCCTCGCGGGCGCGCGCCTCGTGCTGCGCGGCACGGCGCGCGTAGCCGCGCGCACCGTTCACCCCGAGGCGCTGCTGCACGCCCACCGTGCGCATGGTCATCTCGTCCATGTCGAAGCCGCCGCCTACAGGCACGTTCTCGAGCATGAACTCCAGCATGGGGGCCTCGCCCGCACCGGCGCGCACCGCACGGGCACGCGCGGCCGTGACCTCGTGGCGCTGGGCCTGCAGCAGCGGGTCCTGCGCTGCGACCTCGGCGAGCGCGCGCTCGAGGTCGAGCGTGGGCGCCGTGGCGGCCGAGGCGCACGTGGCGCCGACCGCGAGCGCAGCGGCGACCACGAACGACCACGGCGTCATGGGAAGGATTCGGGACATGCGGACACTCCGGTTGGGTGCGGGGGTCGGTGGCGCGCGAGCGCGCCGGTCACGCACACGCCGCGCACACGCGCGGCGCCGCAGCGAGCCCGGGAGCGGGCCGCGGACGGATCAGGCGGCCGGAGGGGCGCGCAGTCCCGCGGGAGCGGTGCGACCGTGCTCGGGCGGCGGACCGCCGTCGGCGCGGGCGAACGCGACGCCCGCGACGGGCGACGCGAGGACGCGGGGCGCCTCGAGCACCGTGGCGAGCACGAGGCTCGTCTCGGGCGCATCGGGCACGCTCGGCGCGTCGGAGGTCACGAGGTGCTGGCCGCACGGCATCGTGTGCGCCGCGGTCGGCGCCGGCGCGGGCGTCTCGCCGCGACCCGAAGCGCGGCAGCAGGCGTGGGCCGTGTCGGAGGCGCGCGCGAGGCGCGGCAGACAGGTCGTGAGCATGCAGAACTGCCCGCTCACCAGGAGCGCGAGCGCCACGAGCACGGACGGACGCCACGACAGCCTGAAACGCATCGCGTCCTCCTTCCCCGTGAACGCGCGATCGCCGCGCGTGGACCGTGCCGGTGCGATGCCCACCGGCGGGTCCGCCGGGGCCTGCCAAGCATGGCCGATGTATCGGCCGATTGTCCACGGGGCGACGAGGACCCGACCGCACACTTGACGCGGACCGGACCGACCTGCCGTCCCGTCAGTCCTCGGGGTCGGGCCCGTCGGCGGTCTCATCCAACCCCACCGACCCGCGCCCGCAGCGCAGGCAGGGGATGCGGAACCGCTGCAGGTCCTGGCGCGCCAGCGCCTCGGCGAGGGCGTGCCGGGCCGAGACCGGGTCGCCGGCGTCCATCCCCGCCCGGGCGATGGTGACCGCGGCCGCGACCGAGGCGAGGGCAGGCCCGCGCAGCGCGGGCTCGTCCAACAGTTCCGCAGCGCCGTCGCGCGCGAGCGGAGCGGCGATGCGCGCGGCCTCATCGAGCGCGCCGACGCGCACCCAGCCCACGATGCGCATGGCGCGGTCCCAGAACGTCGCGTGCTCGAACTCCGACTCGGCCGCGCGCAACGCCTCGCGATCGCGCGGGTCGGGCCCACCCTCGACCACGCGGGCGACGGCGCGCTCGACGAGCAACGACCACAGCAAGCGCCCCACGGTGGGGTCGCTCCAGTACGACGACGCCTCGCCCGCCTCGGCGCGCGCCGCAGCGAGCGGGCCCGGATCGGGCGCGGCCTCGGCGCCGGCGACCGCGGCGTGCACCGCGAGCGCGGCGCGGTCCCCTCGCGCGGGGAAGGCGGGACCGGCGAGCGCGAGGTCGGCACGCGCGGCGTCGAGCCGTCCGGCGCGCGCGTGCAGCGAACCGCGCGCGAGTCGCGCGCGAGCGTCGTCCCCGGCCGCGAGCACGGCGTCCCACGCGAGCACTGCGCGTGCGGGGTCGCCGAGGCGCTCGCACGCGATGGCGTACGCCGCGTGCGCGCGCGGGTCGTCGCCCGGGCCGGGCGCGGGCACGGCGCGGAAGTCGCCGTGCGCGCAGGCGGCGATCGCGTCCGCGAGCGGCGCGGGGTCGTCGGGCCGCGCCTGCGGCGGGTCGAGGTCGGTCACGAACCGCGGCCGCTCGGGCAGCAGGCGCGCGAGCGGCGCGGGGTCGCCCGCCCATGCCGCCAGCACGGCATCGAGGTGCTGGAGCGCCCCCCACACCTCGATGAAGCGCGGTGCGGCGGGCAACGGCGCGTCGCAGCGCGGACAGCGCGTGCCCGCACCGGGTGCGGCCGCGAGGTGGTGCGCGACCTGACAGGCCTCGCACCAGACGTCGTGCCCGTCGGACGCCGGCCCGGTCCAGGCCGACGCCTCGCACCGGTCGCACGCGACCCGCCAGCGCGCGCCGCTACTGGATGCCACCGAAGCTCTGCACGCGCGTCCCGCGCTCGAGGTAGATCTCGCGCTGCTCGCGGATGCCCAATCGCAGGTAGTACTCGGTCTCGCCCCCGGGCGTGAACGACCGGGTGAAGGTCGCGTCCCAGCAGTGGATGCGGCGCGTGAGGTTGAAGCGCTGCAACTGCACGCGGCGATCGGTGAGGTCGTAACCGGCGGAGTAGTCGAACAGCCAGCCCTCGGTGATCTGATAGCGGAACACCGCGTTGAGCGCCTCGCGCGAACTCCACGACGGACCGAAGTAGCCACCCGACGACGAGTACGCCAGCGACACCGTCCAGTTGTCGCGGAACGCATTCTCGGCCTCCTCGCCCTCGCTCACGCCGCGCTCGCTATCGGTGGCCGAGCGCGCGGCCTGCGGGCGGCCGCCGCCGCGGTTGCCGAACGAGGTGTAGACGTTCCAGCCGAGCGAACGGAGCGGACGGCCCTGGTACGGGTCCACGATCGCGTTGCCGTCGGCGTTGACCCAGCCCGGCGGCTGCAGGCGGAGCGCCGAGGACAGCGCCGAGAGCCCGTGCGAGCGCCCGTTCTCGCGCCAGCGGAAGTCGTACGAACCGCTCGTCGTCCACGACAGCAGGTTGTCGAGGCGCGTGACGCGCTCGCCGCGCGTGAGCTTGGCCTGCAGGCGCTGGTCCAGCGTGAACGAGCCCACCGTGGAGCGCGCGCCCGAGGTCAGGTTGACGTCGGCGAAGCCCTTGAAGCGCGGGCGCAGGATGCCGTTCTCGTCGGTGTACGACAGCCCGGGGAAGTCGGGCGAGTACGAGATCTGCACGCTCGGACTCACGACGTGCCGCAACGCGAGCCCCTCGATGGGCGTGGACAGCGTGCGGTACAGCGTGGTCGAGACGCCGACGCCCGACTGCCAGACCGCGGCCGGCACGACGGTGTTGCCCTGCTCGTCGCGATCGAATACCACCGCGTTGCCGAACACCGACGGCGAGAAGTTGATCCAGCCCAGCAAGCGGCGCGAGTCCGAGAGCGAGAACTGCGAGGTCGCCGCGCGCCGCGTCTCGCGCTGCCGACCGATGCGCGAGCCGGCGAGCACCCCGGCCGTGTCGTACACGCCCTCGACGAACGCCCGCTCGGTGCGGTAGCCGAGGTAGCGCGCGTTGAGGCTCAGGTAGGTGTTCTTGAGCGCGCGCCCGACCGCGTTGTCCTTGATGAGGCCGTACGAACCCAACGTGCGCTGCGGCAGCGAGACCGCGAGCGAGGGCTCGTACACGGTCAGGCTGGGGCGGCCGACCGTGCCCACGGGCAGCAGGTTGCCGGTCGGGCCGATGAGGTCGTCGTCGGCGTCGAGGTCCTGGCGCCGGTCGAGGATCGCGCTCAGCGACAACCCGTCGGCGTAGTGCGTGAGCTGCAGGTTCGAGTTGAGGAACCGGTCGAAGCGCTGCTGGAACGACTGCCCCGACTGGCCGCTCGTGCTGAAGTCGCGACTCGAGGTGAAGTTGCCGAGCGCCGACAGGCGCGTACGCTGACCGAGCGTCTGCTGGTGGGTGCCCGAGAACGTGTAGTCGTCGCGCCCGGTGCGCTCGTCGTGCCCGAACTTCACGTCGGCGCGGCCCTCGAAGCGGTAGAGCAGCTTGTAGTTGAGCTCGCCCCGCAGCAGCCACGACGGATCGGCCGCGTAGTAGTCGCCGGCGCCGGTGAAGTCGAAGTAGTCGTTGGGGGCCCAGTAGTAGCCGGCGTTGCGGATGAACTGCCCGCTCGCGCTGTTGAACCCGAACTCGAACTGCGGGAACAGGAATCCGGAGTGCCGCCCGGGCTTGATCGGGAACACGTAGAACGGCAGCGCGAGCACGGGGACGTTGCGCAGGTAGAACACGACCGGCTTCGCGACCAGCTTGTCCTTGAGGTAGATCTTCATCCAACGCGCCGAGAAGTGGTAGTGCGGCTCGGCGAGGTCGCAGGTGCTGTACGAGCCGCCGAGCACGTCGAGCTCGCGCTCGCTCACCTTGCGGATGCGCTTGCCGTGGTAGAGCCCGCGCTCGTACTGCGTGGTGGCCTGGTAGATGGTGCCGACCTGCCGCTCCATGTCGTAGGTCATGAGCTGACCCTCGACCTCGTCGCCCTTCTCGACCAGCGACGGCTGCCCCTCGGCCACCAGCGTGTTGCGGCGACTGTCGAACTCGACGCGGCGCGCGCTCAGCTCGAGGTCGCGGTACAGCAGCTTGGCCTGACCGTCGAGCACGATGCGGTTGCGCGGGATCTCGAACACGATGCCGGCGGCCTCGTAGGTGATGCGCTCGAGGCGGGCCGCCGTGGTGTCGTCGACCGCGACCGGCGGTCGGTAGGCGCCGGTCGCGCCGCCCACGACGCGGGCGCGGTCGATGCGCTTGTCCTTGAAGAACACCAGGATGGTGTCGCCCTCGGCGCGGTTGTCCTCGGCGGTCTTGCCGGGCTTGGCCGCGGCCGTGTAGGTGTTGCGCGCCTGCCCGGTCGCCACGAGGCTGTCGATGCGCGAGCCCGTGACGTACATCTCGACCTGCTCGCCCGTGAGCCGGCTGCGGTCGCCGCGCGTGCCCTCGCGTGCGCCGGCGTAGTCGATGCCCGCGCGCCCGCGCACGAGGATGCGGTCGAGCTTGCGGTCGCGCCCCACGGTCTCGAGCGTGTCGCCGGAGATCGTGGTCTCGCCGTCCCACGCCCGCGGCGAACCCAGCAGGAGCCCGCGTCCGAGCGCATCGTCGAAGCGTGCGTAGTCGGCGCGCGCGCGCAGCGTGTCGCGCTCGACCTCGACCGAGTCCAGCGCCTCGGCGACCTTGCTCTCGGAGCCGACGCGCAGCAGGCGGGCGCGCAGCCGCGTCTCGTGCCCGTCGTCGTCGCGGGCACGCAACAGCGGGCTGCCGGTCGCGGTCGCGACCTTGCTGCGCCGGTCGTACTCGACGCGCTGCGCCTCGATGCGCGTGCGGTTCTCGTCGTCGTCGCCGATCACGTCGCCGACCGCGATGACCATGGAGGAGTCGCGGTCGTAGTACGCCTCGCGCGCCACCAACCGCTGCTTGCGCTCCTGTCCGCGCACCCCGCCGTGCAGGCGGGCCTTGCCGCTGCGCCGGTCGTACCACCCGAAGGGCGCCTGCAGGCGTGCCTCGCGGTCCACCACCACCACGTTACCGCGCAGGTCGAGGCGGTCCTGAGTCTCCGAGAACGATGCCTCGTCGCAGGTCACGGTGGTGCTCGAGTCGCGCATGCGCACGCGTCCCTCGACGTGCACCATGCCGGTGGCGCGCTCGTAGCGCCCGCGCTCGGACTGCAGGCGCGTGCGCCCGCGCGTGATGGTGACCTGCTCGAGGTACAGCACGTCACCCGTGGGCCCGCGGCCGCCGGTCATGCGATCGGCCTCGATGCGGTACGGCGGCTCGGGGGCGGGCGCGACCGCGGGTCGCGGTGCGGCGGCGCGTGGCGCGGGCACGACCGCGGGCGCCGGGGTCGGCACGACCACGCGCGTGCTCTCGGCCGCGGTGCTGTCGGATGCGACCGTCGCCGAGTCGGGCGCTGGCGAGGGCACGATGAGCACCTCGCCCCGCGCGGCGACGGCGACCAGCAACGCGAGCAGTGGGAGCGTGCTCAGACGCATGCGCCCGGCCCTCCCCCGTACGCGGCCATGGCCTCGCCGACCGCGAACAGCGAACCGCACACCAGCACGCGGCCCTCGGCGTGGCGCGCGAACGCGGCCTCGATGGCGGCGGCCACCGTGTCGGCAGCGACCGCCTCGAAGCCCGCGCCGTGCGCGAGCGTCACCAACTCGTCGGCGGGTCGCGCGCGGTCGTTGTGCGTGCGCGTCACGACCAACGTGGCGTGCGGCGCGAACGCGTGCAGGCGGCGCAGCAGCGCGGCCGCGTCCTTGTCGCGCCCGGCGGCGAACACCACCGCCGCGGGCGATGGCAGCGCGAGGTCGTCGGTCCACGCCTGCGCGAGCCGACGCATGCCGTCGAGGTTGTGCGCGCCGTCCCACCACAGCCGTGGCCGCGCGGGGCACGGCTCGAGCCGTCCCGGCCAGCGCGCCTCGGCGAAACCCGTGCGCACCGCGTCGAGCGGCAGCGCCACATCTTGCGCGGCGAGCCGCGACAGCACGGCGAGCGCGGTGCGCGCATTGTCGCGCTGGTGCGAGCCCAGCAGCCGCATCTGCAGCTGGAAGCGGCCCCACGGCTCGCACTCGACCGCGAGCCGCGTCCCCCACTCGCCCGTCGCCACCACGGTCGCCTCGACCGCGTTGCGCGCGATCACGAGCGGGGCACCGACCTCGGCCGCGCGGTGCGCGACGACCGCAGCCGCCGCGTCGTGCTCGACCGCGCTCACCGCGGGCACGCCGGGCTTGAGGATGCCGGCCTTCTCGGCCGCGATCGCGGTGTGCGTGTCGCCCAGGATCTCGGCGTGGTCGAGCCCGATCGAGGTGATGGCGCAGACCGCGGGCGCGAGCACGTTGGTGGAGTCGAGCCGCCCGCCGAGCCCCACCTCGACGACCGCCCACTCGACGCCCGAGCGCGCGAAGCGGTCGAACGCGAGCGCGGTGGCGACCTCGAAGAAGGTGGCGCCCGCGGCGTCGGGCAGCGCCTCGATCGCCGCGAGCCGCGCGAGCAACTCGTCCTCGGAGGCCCACTCGCCGTCCACCCGGATGCGCTCGCGGAAGTCGAGCAGGTGCGGCGAGGTGTAGAGCCCGGTGCGATGCCCGGCGGCGCGCAGCACGCGCTCGACCAGTGCGCACACGCTGCCCTTGCCGTTGGTGCCGGCCACGTGCACGGAGCGGAAGCGCGTCTCGGGGTGGCCGAGGCCGGCGAGCAGCGCGCGCGTGCCGTCGAGGCCCAGCTTGGGGTGACGGCGCTCGAGCCCCCACAGGGCCTCGAGTCGGCGCTGGAGTGCCGGCGTCACGAGAGGGTCGCGTTCCCGCTCAGGCCGGACGGAGGGCGCTCGGGTCGTAGCGATGCGGCGACTTGCCGCCCTCGGGAGCGAATCCGCGGGTGGAGTGCCAGAGCAACGACAACGTGGCGCCGAGTTCCTCGCGCATGCGCTTGCGATGGATGATGCGGTCCACGAACCCCTTCTCGAGCACGAACTCGGCGCGCTGGAAGCCGGGCGGCAGGTCCTCGCCGATCGTCTGCCGGATGACGCGGGCGCCCGCGAAACCCACGAGCGCGCGCGGCTCGGCCACGATGAGGTCGCCGAGCGAGGCGTACGAGGCGAGCACGCCGGCCGTGCTGGGGTCGGTGAGCACCGACACGAACGGCAGGCGCGCCGCGCGCAGCTGCGCGAGCAGCACGCTGGTCTTGGCCATCTGCATGAGCGAGAGGATGCCCTCCTGCATGCGCGCACCGCCGGTGGCGGACACCACGATGCAGGCCCGGCGCTCGTCGAGCGCGGCCTCGATGGTGCGCGCGACCTTCTCGCCCACGACCGAACCCATGCTGCCGCCCATGAAGAAGAAGTTCATGAGCGCGACGCTGGCCGGCACGCCCCCGATCGACGCGGTGCCGCAGATGGCGGCATCCTTCTCGCCCGTGTCGCGCTGGGCGGCGGCGAGGCGCTCGGGATAGGGCAGCTTGGCGTCGCGGAACTCGAGCGGGTCGCCCGCCACCAGACCGGTGTGGCGCTCCTGGAACGAGCCCTCGTCCACGAGGTAGTCCACGTAGGTGCGCGCCGGGACCCGGAAGTGGTGGTCGCAGTGGCGACAGGTCCAGAGGTGCTCCTCGAGCACGGACTGGAACAGCGCCTCGCCGCAGCCGTCGCACTTGGTCCACAGGCCGTCGGGGACCTCGGTCCGCTCGGGCTTGGGACCCGGCTTGATGCCGGTGCGTTCGCGATTGAGCCAGGACATGGCGGCGGGGCGTTCTCCGGGTGAGGCACGCGACGACCGCGGCCGACGCGTGGGCGCGGACTCCCGCCTTGCGACGGGTCCACGGCGGCGCAGTCTAATACCGCGGGGGGTCCACCGCCACCCCGGAACCGCGCTCGCGCACGCCCACGGGGGAACGCCCGCAGCTCACTCCCCGGGGCGCCGGACCCGGAAGCCGCCGGGCATCTCACGCGGCCCCGCGGGCTCGGACGGCAGCACCTGCGCGTTCGCGTCGCGCAGCGCGGCGTAGGCCGGCGACAGGATCTCGACGCCGGCGCGCGCGAACGCGTCCTGGATGGCGGCATGCAGGTCGCTGTAGAGCCGGAGTTGCGCGTGCGAGTCGTGCGTGAGGCACGTGATCTCGTAGCTCACGTGATAGTCGTTGAGCGCGCGCTGGTACACGATGGGCTCGGGGCTCGACTCGACGCCGGGCACCGAGCACGCGGCCTCGATGAGGAGCGCGTGCACCTGCCGCCACGGCGCGTCGTAGCCGATCGTGACCTGCGTGTGCAGCCACAGCCCGCCCTCCTGCGCCGTGCGCCGCGTGTAGTTGAGGATGGTGCCCGCGAGGATCGCGCCGTTCGGCAGCGTGACCTCCTCGTTGCGCAGGCTCCGCAGCTTGGTCGCGAACGTGCCGAGCGAGAGGACGTCGCCGACGTGGTCCCCGATGCGCACGCGGTCCCCGATGCTGAAGCTGCGCGAGTAGGTGAGCACGAGGCCCGCGATCATGTTGCCCACGATGCCCGACGAGCCCAGCGACACCATGAGGCCGACGAGCACCGAGATGCCCTGCACGGCCTTGGACTCCGCGCCCGGCAGGTAGGGATACGCGGTGATGATCGCCGCCAGCCCCAGAACGATGCGGGCGAGTCGGCGGCTGGGGGCCGCGAGCTCGGGATGGAAGCCCGGCAGCGTCGTGGCGCCGCGCGCGACGCGGTCGAAGAACCGGTCCGAGAGCCGCATGAAGGCGCGGAACACCCACAGGATGAACACGACCGTGAGCAGTCCCGGCAGCGAGGCGAGCACGACCCGCACGAGCTCCGACGAGCGCTCGACCGCGAACCGCCGCAACTCCCAACTCCACGACTGGGTGACGGGGAAGCGGGCGAACACGGTCGTCAGCCAGGTATAGGCCAGCACGAGCAGCACCGGCAGGTCGGCTCGGCCGAGCACGCCGAGCAGCAGGGACCCGAGTTGGCGACGCGACAGCACCTCAGTGCTGCGCACGCGGATGGCGGGCAGGCGCGGCGACACCACGGTGTGCAACCACCAGCGCCAACGCCGCCCGAGCGCGAGCACCGCGAGCGCGAGGAGCCACGCGCCCAGCGTCCACGCCGCACCGATCGCGATGCTCGTGAGGCGGGCGCTCGGCTCCCGGCTGGCCCGCTCGCGCACGATGCCCTCGCTCACCTCGCGCGCGAGGCGCAGCAGCCACGCCTCGGTCTCGGTGCGGTCGAGCGGCGGCAGGTCCTCGGGCACGAGCACGAACAGCAGTCGGCGCCCGAGCCGGAACTCGACCGCGTTGGCGCGCGGCACGAGCTGCACGTCGGAGGCGGCGAGCGTGGTGTCGGCCACCGCCACCACCAGACGATCGCGGATGGCCTCCGCACGGTCGCGCACCCCCATGCCGTCCCGACCGACGTGCAGCGACAACAACTCGCGCCCACCGAGGAAGACCGGGATGGGCCGCTCCGGGCGCGCGACCGGACCGTCGTCGTCGGACACGAGCAGGTTGGACGCAGGCGCAGGTGCGAGCGCCTCGGGCATGGGTGCTAGCGCGTCGCGCGCAGGTGCAGGTGCGAGCGTGGCGGGCGAAGGGGCGGGCACGGTCGCGCCGCGCGCGGGCGCAGGTGCGAGCGCGGCGGGCGCAGAAGCGGGAATGCGTGCTCGGGTGCTGTCGGGCACGGGCTGTGCCGCGAGCGGGCTCGCACCCAGCATGGGCATGATCGTCAACACGAGCGCGAGTACGCGCGACCGGATCGTCAGCATGGGAACTCCATGAGCAGGGCGTCCTCCGCGGGCGACTCGTAGTAGCCGCGCCGCAGACCGTTCACGCGGAAGCCGTAGGAACGATACAGGGTCTGGGCGGCGGCGTTCGAGGCCCGCACCTCGAGCCCGATCGAGCGCACGCCGCGTGCGCGACAGGTCGCGACGAGGTCGTCGAGCAGGGCGCGCGCGACGCCGCCGCGCTGATGCTCGGGCGCGGTGGCGACGTTCTGCAACTCGGCGGTGGGTGCGAGCACGGTGGCCACGAGGTAGCCCGCCACCTCGCCCCCGCGCTCGGCCACGCGGCAGACGGCCTCGGGAGCGGCGAGCGCGTCGAGGAAGAAGTGCTGCGGCCACGGGTCGCCGAACAACCGGTGCTCGAGTTCGTCCACCACGGGCAGGTCGGCCGGTTGCAGGGCGCGCACGAGCGGCGGGGTGAGCCCCATGATGCGGTGCCGCACCTTCTCCTCGGCTTGCGCGGGTCGCACGTAGACCGGCTCGCACTCGCGCCCGGGAGCGGGCAGGCCCGCACCGGGACCGGCGTCGAGCACCGCGACCGCAGCGAGGTCGAGCGCCGACAACCCGTCGTGCCGGAAGCCGTCCGCGGTGCTGCCGGGGTACGCCTCCTCGAACACGGCGCGCTCGCGCCCCGCGCCCGGCCCCACGAACCGCACCGCGTGGTCGGGCAGCACGGCGTGCAACTCGGCGACCGCGCCGAGCAGGACCGCGGGCGTGTCCACGCGCGGTGCGGCGATCAGGTGCACGCGCCCGCGCGCGTCCACGCGGTGGAAGCCCGCGTACAGGTCGCGCCGCCCCGCACCGACCAGCGTCACGAGCAACTGCCGATGGCCGCCCGCCGCATGCGCGAGCGCACTCAAGCTCGAAGCGCCGAGTCGGCGCGCCCCCGCCACCATGGCGAGCGCACTCGCGGTCGCCAGTCCCACGCGCACGCCGGTGAACGACCCCGGCCCGACGTCGGCCGCCACCCACGCGAGGTCACGCACCGTCACGCCGGCCTCGGCCAGCACGTGGCCCACTATGGGCGTGAGCCGCCGCGTGTGCCCGTGGCCCACGTCCTCGTGGAGGGTCGCCCGCACGGCGCCGGAGGCCTCCACCACCGCCACGCCGACGCGCTCGGTGGCGGTCTCGAGCGCGAGCCCCAACGCGGGTCGTGCGCTCACCACGCCTCCGGCAGCGCGCGCCAGGCTGCGAGCAGTTCGGCCCCGCGCACCCCCGAGGCCGTCGCGGTCAGGACGCGCTCGTCACCCGCACCGGGCTCGATGGCGATCGCGAGCGCGTCGTCGCGCCACGCGGCCGGCAGGCGCTCGCCCCACTCCACCACCAACGCCCCGCGCTCGGCGTACTCCTCGAGCCCCAGGCCCTCCACCTCGCGCACCGACTCGAGCCGGTACAGGTCGAGGTGGAACAGCCACGGCTCGCCGGGCACCTCGTGGACGAGTGTGAACGAGGGGCTGCGCACGCGCGAGCCCGGCGCCACGGCGCGCGCGAGTCCGGCCACGAGCCGCGTCTTGCCCGCACCGAGCGGGCCCGAGAGCGTGACCACGTCCCCCGCGCGCAGCGCGCGTCCGAAGGCCTCGCCCAGTCGCTCGGTCGCCTCGACCGAGCCGGTGCGCTTGCGGTCCCCGGGCATCACGCGCGCGGCGACCTCGGCCGCAGGGTGACGAACGGCAGCACCATCTCCTCGAGCGACACCCCACCGTGCTGGAACGAGCCGCGGAACTGCCGCTCGTACTCGTGGAAGTTCGTGGGGTACACGAAGAAGTAGTCCTCGCGCGCGAGCACGTAGTTCTTGTTGATGCCGTCGTCGGGGAGCAGGTAGTCGGCCGGCTTGCGCACGATGATGGCCTGTTTCGGGTCGGTGTTCAGGTTGAGCCCGTACTTGTAGCGCAGGTTGCTCGAGGTGTCGCGGTTGCCGTGCACCATGGCGGCGCGCTTGCCGAGCACCGCACCGTGATCGGTCGTCACCACCGTGACGCAGTCCTGCGCCGACAGCGCCTGCAGGATCTCGTAGAGCGGCGAGTGCGTGAACCACGCCTTCATGACCGCTCGGAAGGCGGCCTCGTCAGGCGCCAGCTCCTGCAGGATCTCGTTCTCGCTGCGGCCGTGCGCGAGGATGTCGATGAAGTTGAACACCATCGCGACCAGCGACAGGCCGGTGAACGAGTTGATCTGTCGGCGCGTCGCGTGGGCCTCGTCCACGTCGTAGATCTTGAGGTACTTGAGCCCCTTGGCCGGGGTGGCGTTGAGCCGCGCCAACTGGAGCTCGAGGAAGTTGCGCTCGAACCGGTTGCGCGTGCGCTCGTCGCCGGTGCTCTCCTGCCACAGGTCGGGGTGCTTCTTCCACATCTGCGCCGGCAGCAGGCCCGAGAAGATGGCGTTGCGCGAGTACGGCGTGGCGGTGGGCAGGATCGAGCAGTAGTACTCGCGCTGGATGTCGAACCAGTCCTCGAGCAGCGGCTCGAGCGTGAACCACTGGTCAAGCCGCATGCAGTCGATGACGATCAGGTTGACGCGCTTGCCGGCGGCGAGGTGCGGCACCACGGCGTGACGCACGAGGTCGGTCGAGAGCAGCGGGCGGTCGTCGGTCGAACCCTGCGCGGCGGCGCGCACCCACCGCGGGTACTGCGCCTCGATGAAGCGCGAGAAGTCGGCGTTGAGCCCGCGCCGGAAGTCGCCGTGCGCCTGCTGCAACCCGGCCTCGGGCGCCCCGTCCAGCCCCACGTCCCAGCGCGCCACGTCCACCGCCAGGTCCACCCAGCCGCGCCAGTCGAGCGAGCGCAGGTCGAGACTCTGCCAGCGCCGCATCTCGCCCACGTAGTCGCGCGCGCGCTGCGAGTCCTGCAGCTTCTGGGCGTCGAACACGCGCTTGCACGCGAGGAACACCTGCGACGGGTTCACGGGCTTGATCAGGTAGTCCGTGATGCGCTTGCCGATCGCCTCCTCCATGAGCGTCTCCTCCTCGCTCTTGGTGATGAGGATGACCGGCATCGCGACGTCGCGCTGCTTGAGTGCGTCGAGCGTCTCGAGCCCGCCCATGCCCGGCATCATCTCGTCGATGAGCAGCACGTCGTAGCGCTCCCGCTCGAGCGCGGCCAGCGCATCGCTTCCGCTCGGCACGGGCGTGACCGCGTAGCCCTTCTGCTCGAGGAAGCGGATGTGCGGCTTGAGGAGGTCGATCTCGTCGTCGGCCCAGAGGATGCGGCGGGTGGTCTCGTTGGCCATGGTCCCGGGTGCGCGAGGGCGCGGAGGAGGTGGGGAGCGGCGTCGCCCGCATGGTAGCCGGGCGCCCGCGCCACCCCAAGCGGGCCGGGAACGGCGCGGGGGCGGCCCCGGACCGGGACCGCCCCCGTGCGTGTGGGCCGTGGCCCGCCGCGGCTAGAGCCCGAAGCGGAACACGAGGCCGGCGGTGGCGCTGACCGCGTTCAGGCGCACCGACTCGGTGTTGCGCACCACGTGGTGCCAGACCACGTCGGTGGTGAGCCCGAAGTCGTCGGTGATCGCGAGCATGAGGCCACCGCCGCCGAGCACGCCGAAGTGGTCGCGCGTGTCCGGCGCGAACTGCGTCTCGTAGGTGGTGCGGAACTGGTAGTAGCCCGGACCCACGCGCAGGTACGGCGTGATCGTCTGCCCCGAGACCGGGACCCAGTACACGAGACCGCTGACCTGCGAGACGCGGTAGGAGTCCACGCCGACCTGACCGGCCACGCCGTCGGGGCGCGCGACCACACCGTCGCCCTGCCACTGGTGGTTGTAGAGGTCCACTCCCACGAGGATCGTCTCGCCCAGCGGGTAGGCGTAGGTGAGCCCGAGGTCGAACGCGTTCTTCGCCACGTCGGCGAAGTCGCCCATGGGGATGCTGGCCCCACCCGCGATGCCGACCCATGCGGTGTTCTGGGCGCGCGCGGCGGGCACGGCGAGGACCGAGAGCAGGAGCCCGAGGGCGAGCAGACGACGGATCACGAGGACCTCCAGGGGAAGGGACGGCGTCCCACGCGGGACGAGGCCGGGGGAAGAGGCGCGAACACGCGCACGATACCGCTCGCGAGACGCACTCGACAATGCCGGACCGTTGACGCTCGCGTGCCCGCGCCCCTAGCCTCGCCCCTCCCACGCCGTCCCGCACCCGAGGTCGCCATGCCCCCGATGCCGCATCGCCGACTCGTCGCGCTCGCCCTGCTCGTCACGCTCGTCGTCCCCGCGCTGGCAGCGCCCCGCCGCCCCGCCGCATCCGCGGCCAGCGACCACCCGCCCGCGGCCGTGCTCGCCGCCGGCCGCGCGGTGGACCCGGCCCGGCTCGAGGCGCACGTGCGCGCGCTCGCCGACGACGCCATGGAGGGCCGCGGCACAGGCACGCCCGGCTACGACCGTGCCGCGCACTACGTCGCGGAGTGGATGCAGGAACTCGGGCTCGAGCCCGGCGGCGACGGCGGCTACCTGCAGCCCGTGCCGATGCTGCGCGCGCGGCTGCGGCCCGAGGCGTGCGCGTTCGAGCTGCGCCGCGGCGACGAGGCGCTGCCGCTCGAGGTCGGACGCGACGTGCTGCTGTCCCCCGACTTCCTGCGCACGAAGTGGACCACCGAGGCGCCGCTCGTGTTCGTGGGCTACGGCGTGAGCGCGCCCGAACTGGGCTACGACGACTACGGCGGCGTGGACGTGCGCGGCAAGGTGGTGGTGCAGTTCCGCGGCGCGCCCCCGCGCTTCCCCAACGACGAGCGCGCGTACTACTCGAACGGGCAGATGAAGGACCAGATGGCGGTGGCGCGGGGCGCGATCGGCGTGCTCACCCTGATCAAGCCCTCGGACGAGGCGCGCCAGCCGTGGGCGCGCAACATGCGTCAGAACCGCCTGCCGGGCTTCCGCTGGCTCGACGACGGCGGGGCGCCCGCGCAGACGCACGCCGGGCTCGAGATCTCGGGCCAGGTCGGACGCACCGCCGCCGAACGGTTGTTCGACGGCGCTGCGCTGGACTTACTCGCCGCGGCCGCCGACGCCGACTCGAGCCGCGCGCAGGGCTTCCCGCTCACGTGGACGGTGAAGGCGGTGCGCGTGACCGAGCAGGAGCGGGCCTCGAGTCCCAACGTGGTCGGCGTGCTGCGCGGCTCGGACCCGCGCCTGCGCGACGAGTGCATCGTGGTCTCGGCCCACCTCGACCACCTCGGGATCGGCGAACCCGTGCACGGCGACTCCATCCACAACGGCGCCTACGACAACGCGAGCGGCGTGGCCATGATGCTCGAGGCCGCGCGCGCGTTCACCGCGCCGGGGGCGCGCCCGCGCCGCTCGGTGGTGTTCCTCGCGGTGACCGGCGAGGAGAAGGGCCTGCAGGGCTCCGACTACTTCGCGCAGCACGCCGCGCCCGACAGCATGGCCGTGGTGGGCAACGTCAACCTCGACATGGTGCTGCTGCTGCGTCCGCTGCGGAAGGTGGTCGCGATCGGGGCCGAGCACAGCTCGTTCGCCGGCGTGATGGCGCGCGCGGCCGCGCTCGCGGGACTCGAGCTCATCCCCGACCCGACGCCCGCCGAGGTGGTGTTCGTGCGCAGCGACCAGTTCTCGTTCGTGCGTCAGGGCATCCCCGCGGTGTTCCCGGTGTCGGGGCACGACGGCAGCCCCGAGGGGCGCGACGAGGTGGCGGGCTGGCGCGTGGACCACTACCACGGACCGAACGACGACCTGTCGCAGCCGTTCGACTGGCCGAGCGGTGCGCGCTTCACCTCGATGGCGTTCTGGGCCACGTGGCTGGCGGCCGACGCGACCCGGGCGCCGCACTGGAACGCGGGCGACTTCTTCGGCACGCGCTTCGGTGCGCGCCCCTGAGCCCACGGCCATAGCCATCACGAAGGGCCGGTGCGCAGCGCGCACCGGCCCTTCGTGCCTCCCCCACCGACCTCAGGTCGGGAAGCGGATCTCCATCGTGGTGCCCTCGCCGGGCGCCGACAACCGGATGCCGATGCGACCCGCGTGGTACTCCTCGACCACGCGCCGCGCGAGCGCCAGCCCCAGCCCCCAACCGCGCCGCTTGGTGCTGTAGCCGGGATCGAACGCCCGCCGCTGCTCGTCGCGCGACATGCCGCGGCCGTTGTCGCTCACCGCGATCACGACCTCCTCGGTCTCGGCGCGGCGCTCCACAACCACCTCGATGAGGCCCTGCGGCTTGTCGAGCGCGGTGAGCGCGTTGCTGAGCAGGTTCTCGAGCACCCACTCGAGCAGCTCGCGGTTGAGGTTGATGGGCGGCACCTCCTCGTAGCGCTCGCGGATCTCGACCGCGCCGCTCGCCTGCGGCACGCGCCGCCGCACGTAGGCGACCGCCTCGCGCACGACCGGCACGACGTCCTGCAACACGAGCTGCGGTGCGGAGCCGATGTGGCTGAAGCGCTGCGCGACCTTCGAGAGGCGGTCGATGTCGCCCTCCATGTCGTCGAGCGTCTCGGCCAGTTCCGCGCGCGGGATGCGCACCACGCCCTCGCGGTCCGCGCTCTCGGCGTGGCCGCGCAGCAGCTCCACCCAACCCATGAGGCTCGACAGCGGCGTGCCGAGCTGGTGCGCGGTCTCCTTGGCCATGCCCACCCAGATGACGCGCTTCTCGGCCTGCCGGATGCCGGTGAGGCCCGAGAGTCCGAGCAGCAGCAGCAAGCCCGTGCCCAGCACCGCCACGAACGGCGTCCAGCGCAACTGCTCGAGCACCGGCGGGTTGCCGTAGTGCAGGTGCCCGGTCACCGGCGCGGTCGGCGACGAGCGCAGCGGGATGCGCGCGTGCGTGCGGTCGAGCGTCGGCACGAGGGCGCGCACGCGCTCGATGCGCGCCGCGATCACGGGCGAGACCGGGAAGCCCGCGACGAGGCTGTCGATCGACTCCGGCGGCACGTCCTCGCTGCGCACCGGGACGTGGCTCCACGCGCGCGGCGTGCCGGTCGTGTCGGTGATCACGATGGGGAAGCTGATCCCGCTCTGCATCTCCTGCAGCAGGGCCTTGATGCGCGGGTCGCTGGTCGAGGGCAGCGTGGCCTGCGCGGCGACGCGCGCGAGCAGCGCCGAGGTCGTGGAGACCTCCTGCGTGAGCCGGCCGACCGCGTTCTGCGTGAACAGGAACACGGCCACGACGAGCAGACTGCCGAACACGAACAACGCGGTCTTGAGCAGCTGCTTGCGGCGCGACGAGTGCGCCGCCCCCGGGCGCCGGAGCGGTGAGTCGCCCCGGGCCTTGCCTGTGCGCGACCTGTCGTTCGCGGGCGTCACGCGCGCGGCCGCAACACCTCGAGCCCGCCCAGGTACGGGCGGAGCGCCTTCGGGATCACCACCGAGCCGTCGGCCTGCTGGTGGTTCTCGAGGATCGTCGCGAACGTGCGCGGCAGGGCCACGCCCGAGGCGTTGAGCGTGTGCGGGTACTCGACCTTGGAACCCACCTCGCGCCGGAACCGCATGCCCATGCGGCGCGACTGGAAGTCCTCGAAGTTCGAGCACGAGCTGCACTCGAGCCATGCCTGCTGGCCCGGCGACCAGACCTCGAAGTCGTAGCACTTGGAGGCGGCGAAGCTCATGTCGCCGCTGCACAGCAGCAGCACGCGGTACGGCAGCTCCAGCGCCTCGAAGATGTCGGCGACGTCGCGCGCCAGCTTCTCGTGCTCGTCGTAGCTGGTCTCGGGCGCGACGATCTTGACGAGCTCGACCTTGTCGAACTGGTGCACGCGCACCATGCCGCGCGTGTCACGCCCCGCCGCACCGGCCTCGCGCCGGTACGACGCGCAGTACGCGGTGAGGTAGCGCGGCACCACGCCGGGCTCGAGGATCTCGTCGCGATGGATGTTGGTGACGGGCACCTCGGCGGTCGGGTTGAGGAACAGGTCCTCCTCGCCGATGTGGTACATGTCGCCCTCGAGCTTGGGCAGCTGCCCCGTGCCGAAGAGCGCGGCGCGCCGGATGACGTGCGGCGGCGAGACCTCGGTGTAGCCGTGGCGCTCGACGTGGAAGTCGAGCATGAAGTTGATGAGCGCGCGCTCGAGCTTGGCGCCGAGCCCGGTGAAGAGCAGGAAGCCCGAGCCCGAGATCTTGGTGGCGCGCTCGAAGTCGAGCAGTCCGAGGTCGGTCGCGAGGTCCCAGTGCGCCTTGGGCTCGAAGTCGAAGTCGCGCACCGTGCCCCACGTGCGCACGACCTGGTTCGAGCTGGGGTCCGAACCCGGCGGCACCGAGGGGTGCGGCAGGTTGGGGATCCACGCCGCGAGCTGGGTGGCCTCCTCCTCGAGCTGACCGAGCTCCTGGTCGAGCTCCTTCACGCGGTCGCCCATGGCGCGCTGGTCCAGGATGAGCGCGCCGGCATCCTGCCCCGACTTCTTGAGGCGCGCGATCTCGTCGCTGGCGGCGTTCCGCTTGGCCTTGAGCTGCTCGGTCTCGTGCAGCAGCGCGAGACGGCGCTCCTCGATCTGGTAGAAGCGCGTGAGGTCCAGCTTGGCGCCCTTCAGGGCGATACCGGCCTCGACCTTGTCGCGGTTCTGGCGCAGGAACTTGGGATCGTGCATGGGGGCCCGTGCGGAGAGGGTGAAGGAGGCGCCCGCACCCGTGCGGACGCGCCCGCATGGAACCGTAATCCCGCACGCGGCGCAAGGCCGCGGCCGGTCTACGGATGGACCGTGGGGACGGCGCGCACCTCGCGCGGCGCATCGGCGCCGGCCGTGCCCGCGCCGCGCTGCAGGTCGCGCGCCTTGGCGTAGGCGACGCGCGCCTCGTCGGAGCGCCCGAGCCGCTGCAGGGCCATGCCGAGCCCGAAGTACGCCGCCGGGTCGTCGGGGCGCACCACGGCCGCGCTCGCGAACCGCTTGGCCGCCGTGGCCGCGTCCTCGGCGCGTAGCGCGGCGTTGCCGGCCTCGATGAGCGCCTGCGCTCGCAGCGAGTCCGCGACCGCCTCGCGATCGGCGGTGCGGGGCGCCTCGGCGCAACCCGTCACGGCGAGCGCGACCAGCACGAGCAGGGCGAACGGGCGGCTCATACCGCCGCCTCGGGGTGCACCGCGATGGCGTGGCGTCGCGTGGCCTCGGCCGCGGAGTCGGCGCTCACGGCGAGGTCGCGCAACCGGCCGTCGGTGAGCGAGTAGATCCAGCCGTGCACCGTGACGTCCTGCCCGCGCTCCCACGCGTCGCGCATGACGGTGGTCTGCGAGACGTGCAGCACCTGCTCGACCACGTTGAGCTCGCACAGGCGGTCCCAACGCGCCTCGGCGCCCTCCACGGCCTCGAGTGCGGCCGGATGGGCGTCCCGCACGTCCTCGACGTGCCGCAACCAGTTGTCGATGAGTCCGAGCGAGCGCGACTCGAGCGCGGCCTTCACGCCGGAACACCCGTAGTGCCCGCACACGATGATGTGCCGCACCTGCAGCACGTCGACGGCGAACTGGATCACCGACAGGCAGTTGAGGTCGGCGTGCACCACGACGTTCGCGACGTTGCGGTGCACGAAGATCTCGCCCGGCTGGTGCCCGGTGATCTGGTTGGCGGGCACGCGGCTGTCGGAGCAGCCGATCCACAGGATGCGAGGGCTCTGGATGGAGGCCAGCCGCTCGAAGAACCCGGGGTCCTGCGCCGACATGCGTTCGGCCCACTCCCGGTTGCGCTCGAGCACCTCACGCAGATCCGCCATGACTCGCCTCCCGGATAGGGACCGGCCCACCGCGCGGGAGGCTCGGGCATCACTCGATGCACCGGGCCCCGCCGCGGGCGGGCCGGAACGGACTCAGGCCTTCGCCTTGGCCTTGGCCGTGGCCTTGCGCTTCGCGCGCGTCGCCTTGGCCTTCTCCTTGCGCTCCGTCACCTTGCGGGGACGCTTGCGCGCGACGGCCTTCTTCTTCGCACCCGAGGCCGCGGCCTTCTTCTTGGTCGAGGTCGGCTTGCTCGGACGCGCGGCGATGATGCCGGCGCGACGGAACAGCGAGGCCGCCTGCGTCGAGGGCTGCGCGCCCTGCGCGATCCAGGCCTTGACCTTCTCCTCGTCCATCTTCACGGCGAACGGCTTCGCCATCGGGTCGTAGTAACCCAGGATCTCGACGAAACGACCGTCGCGCTGACGACGCGAGTCCGCCACCACGATCCGATAGAAGGGCCGCTTCTTGGCTCCGGCCCGCATCATGCGAATGACGACCGCCATGCTGAGGATTCTCCTTGTGGGTTCGAGGGGCCGCAGGGCGGCCCGGGGGTTCGGCGTAGTCTAGCGCATCCGGCCGCGGAGGGCTGCAAGCCCCCGGGGGCCCTGTTTGAGCGCCTTCATCATGGTCCGGGCCTGCTCGAAGTCCTTGAGCAGCCGGTTGACCTCCTGGACCGACGTGCCGCTGCCCGCCGCGATGCGCCGACGGCGGCTGCCGTCGAGCACCCGGGGGAGGCGGCGCTCCTTGAGCGTCATGCTGAGGAGGATGGCCTCGTACCGCTTGAGCTGGTCCTTGGCCGGGCCCATCCGCTCCAGGGCCTGCTTGGGGGCCCCGGGGATCATCTTGACGAGGTCCTCGAGCGGACCCATGCGGCGGACGCTCCGGAGCTGCTCGAGGAAGTCCTCGAGCGTGAACTCCGACTTGCGCATGCGGGCGGCCAGCCGCTCGGCCTCGCCGGTGGTGACCGCCTGCTGGGCGCGCTCCACGAGCCCGACGACGTCGCCCATGCCGAGGATGCGGCCCGCGAGCCGCCCGGCGTCGAACACCTCGAGCCCGTCGAGCTTCTCGCCCGTGCCGAGGAACAGGATCGGCTTGCCCGTGACCTGGCGCAGCGACAGCGCGGCGCCACCGCGCGCGTCGCCGTCCATCTTGGACAGCACGACACCGTCCACGCCGATGCGCTCGGCGAACGTCTGCCCGACGCGCACCGACTCCTGCCCGATCATGCCGTCCACCACGAGCAGCACCTGGTGCGCGCGCACGGTGCGCTTGAGGTCCTCGAGCTCGACCATGAGCTCGTCGTCCACGTGCAGGCGGCCGGCGGTGTCGAGCAGCAGGAAGTCGAAGCCGCGCGTGCGGGCCTGCTCGAGCGCACCGGCCGCGATGTCGTGCGGCGAGGTGCCGTCGGGCGCGCGCCAGAAGCCGGCGTCGGCGGTGCGCGCGACGCGCTCGAGCTGGTCGATGGCGGCGGGCCGGTAGATGTCGGCGGACACCAGGAGGGTGCGCTTGCCGCGCGCCTTGAGCCAGACCGCGAGCTTGCCCGCGAACGTGGTCTTGCCCGAGCCCTGCAGGCCGGCGAGCAGCACCACGGTGGGCACGTGCGGCGAGCCCGCGAGCGTGACGCGCGACTCGCCGAGCAGTCGCACCAGTTCCTCGTGCACGACCCCGACCACCTGCTGTCCGGGCGAGAGGCTGCGCAGCACCTCCTCGCCGACCGCGCGCTCCTCGACCCGGGCCACGAACTCCTTGGCCACGGTGACGGGCACGTCGGCTTCGAGCAGTGCACGGCGCACGTCTCGCAGCGACTCGCGGATGTTGTCCGGCGTCAGGCGACCCTGTCCGCTGAGGTTGCGGAGGATGCCTTGCAGCCGGTCGGAGAGCGATTCGAACACGGGAACCCCTAGGGTGATGTCGGAACCGGGGAAACTACCACATCATGGCCGCCGGAGGCCGCCCGGAATGCGCCCGCGGGCCCGTCTCAGGCGGTGACCGCGGCCCGGATCCCGGCCAGCGCGGCGCGCGGGTCGGGGGCGCGGAACACGCCGTTGCCGGCCAC
This sequence comes from bacterium, assembly GCA_046076045.1. Lineage (GTDB taxonomy): Bacteria > Eisenbacteria > RBG-16-71-46 > RBG-16-71-46 > RBG-16-71-46 > JAIOPA01. The sequence goes on along the minus strand of JBJTRI010000033.1, from coordinate 6,930 downwards.
GAACACGTCGGCCCCCGCCTCGCGGGCGGTGCGGGCGGTGTCCGCGGCGATGCCACCATCCACCTCGATGAGGAACCCGAGGTTGCGACGGGCGCGCTCCTCGCGGGCGGCCGCGACCTTCTCCATCATGTCGGGCATGAACGACTGGCCCCCGAAGCCGGGCTCGACGGTCATGACGAGGAACAGGTCGAGGTCGGGCAGGTAGGGCGCGGCGGCCGCGTACGGCGTGCCGGGGCGGATCGCCAGGCCCGCGCGCGCGCCGGTGGCACGGATCTGGCGCAGCACCTCGCGCGTCTCGCGGCAGGCCTCGAGGTGCACGGTGATGAGGTCGGCGCCGGCCTTGCGGAACTCGTCCACCATGAGCCACGGCCGGTCCATCATGAGGTGGACGTCGAGCGTCGCGGTGGTGAGCTTGCGCGCGGCCGACACCACGATGGGCCCGAACGTGAGGTTGGGCACGAAGTGGTGGTCCATGACGTCGCAGTGGACCCAGTCCCGTGTGGGATCGCAGAGCGCGAGTTCGTCGGCGAGCTTCGAGAAGTCGGCGGCGAGCAGGCTCGGCGCGATGATGGGCGGACGGGCGGTCATGACGGGTCCGGTCTCCGGTCGTGAGGGCGGTGGGAACGGGCGCCGCGTCAGCGTATCACGCGACTGCCCGCGCGCAGCGTGATGGTCTCGGCGCGCGTGAGGCGCGCCCCGGGGGCGGGTTCCTGCGACACGATCGGACCGACCGCCGACGACGCCACGATGACGGTGAAGCCCTGCCCCTCGAGCTGGCGCGTGACGCGCGTGATCTCGCGCCCGACGAGGTCGGGCATCGCGAACGCCTGCTCACCGGGGCCCGACGACACCAGCAACGCGACGCGGCCGCCGCGCGGCAGCACGGTCTCGGCCGGCGGGTCGGTCGCGACGACCGCACCCTCGGGCTCGTCGTCGCTCGGCACGCGCGTCACGCCGCCGCGCACCAGACCGGCGCGCTCGAGCAGCAGTTCGGCGCTGCGGCGCGGCTCGCCGTGCAACGCGGGCACGCTGCTGAACTCCTCGCCCAGACTCACGACCACCGCGATGCGCGCCCGACCGCGCACCGGGGTGCCCGGCAGCGGGTCCTGCTGCACGATGCGGCCGCGCTCGACGCCGGGATCGAAGCGTTCGCCCGCGCGCGACAGCGTGACCTCGCCGCGCACCGCGACCTGCTCGGCCTGCTCGTAGGTGAGGTTCACGAGGTCGGGCACGCGCACGACCGCGGTGTGGTGCACGAACCGCGGCATGATGGCGAAGTTGAACAGCAGCAACCCGACCACGAACGCCGCTCCCACCAGGCCGACCGTCACGAACAGGTCGCGCGCCACCCGCCGCGCGCGCGCCACGACCCCGGGCCGCGCGGGCGGCTCCGGGGTCGCGGGCGCAGGGGCCCCGTCCGCAGGCCCGCCCTCCCCGCCGGGCCCCGCGACGCGAGCGTCGGGGGCGTCCTGCGGATCGGGCCGCTCGTCGCTCACGGCTTGCGCAACCTCGCCGCGAACGCACCGTCGCAACCGTGCAGGTGCGGCAGCACGCGCATGGTGCCCTCGGGCGTCACGACGCTCGCGGGCACCGAGTCCGCGACGCTCTCGAGCGTCCAGCCGGGGTGCGTCGCGAGGAAGCGCGCGATGACGTGGTCGGTCTCCTCGGGCTCGAACGAGCACACGCTGTAGACCAGCGTGCCACCCGGGGCGAGGTGTCGCGCCGCGGCCGCCAGCAACTCGAGCTGCACGGGCGGCATCTCGGCCAGCACCTCGGGGCCCTTGCGCCAGCGCGCGTCGGCCCGGCGTGCGAGCACGCCCATGCCGCTGCACGGGGCATCCACGAGCGCGCGATCGAACGGCATCGGGAACTCGTAGGTGCGACCGTCGCCCTGCGCGACGTGCACGGAGTGCACGCCGAGTCGGGACAGCGTGGCCTCGAGCGTCTCGACCCGGTGCGGGTCGCGCTCCATCGCCCAGATCTCGCCCTCGTCGCCCATGAGCTCGGCGAGGTGCGAGCTCTTGCCGCCGGGGGCCGCGCACAGGTCGAGCACGCGATCGTGCTTGCGCGGGGCGACGACGCGGGCGACGAGCGCCTCGCTCTCGTCCTGCGCGGTGCACAGGCCGGCCTGGAAGCAGTGCAGCGCTCCCGGCGAGTGATGACCCTCGACCCACACGAGGTCGGGCGAGAGCGTGCCGATGCGGGCCTCGACACCCTCGCGCGCGAGCAGCTCGACGAGCTGCTCCCGCGTCTGGCGCAGCGAGTTGTTGCGCAGCCCGGTCGGGACGGCGCGGTTGTCGGCCTCGAGCAGCGCGCGCGTCTCGGCGGGCCCGAAGCGCTCGAGCCAGCGCTCGACGATCCAACGCGGGTGCGAACCCCACACCGCGAGCGCGTCGGCGTCGTCGGCCTCGGGCCAGCGGATGGTGTCGCGCTCCTCGGCGAGACGGCGCAGCACGCTGTTCACGAGTCCGGCCGCACCGGGGTGCGCGTACTTGTGGGCCAGCTTCACCGACTCGTCCACGGCCGCGTGCGCCGGCACGCGGTCGAGGAACAGGATCTGGTAGGCGCCGAGGCGCAGGATGTTGCGGATCCACGGCTGCGTGTTGGCGAGCCCGACGTGCACGCGGGCATCGAGCGCGGCGTCGAGACGACCACGCCAGCGCAGCGAACCCTTCACGAGCTCGTGGAGGAGCGCCTTGTCGCGCGGGTCGGCGCCCGGACGCGCATGCGCGCCGTCTAGAAGGCGGTCGCTGAACGCGCTGCGCGTGTCCACGGCGTGCAGGATGCGAAGCGCGGCCTCGCGCGGATCGGCCGGCAGCGACGGACCGTCGGTGCTCACCGGCGGCCACGACCGCTGGTCGGGACGCGACTCGCGGTGCGGGCGCTCGCGCGTCCCGTCCTGCGGACGAGCCCAACCCGAAGCCGCCGGCGAAGCGGTGCCGTCACGCCGATAGCGCGTACGGCCCGGTCGCGGGTACGCCGGGTTCGAACGGTTCTCGGCACCGGCCTGACCGTCATCGCGCGTGAACGGACGCGGCCGATCGAAGCTGCGCGCACCCCCGTCGGGGCGCGGCCGGAAGCCACCCTCGCGCGGCGGGCCCGTGCGCGGACCACGCGGCGCGTAGCCACCCTCGCGCGGTGAACCCGTGCGCGGACCACGCGGCGCGTAACCACCCTCGCGCGGCGGACCCGTACGCGGGCCACGCGGCGCGTAACCACCGTCGCGCGGCGGACCCGTACGCGGACCACGCGGCGCGTAGCCACCCTCGCGCGGCGGGCCCGTACGCGGACCACGCGGCGCGTAACCACCGTCGCGCGGCGGCCCCGTGCGCGGACCACGCGGCGCGTAGCCACCGTCGCGCGGCGGACCCGTACGCGGACCACGCGGCGCGAAGCCACCCTCGCTGCGAGGGCGTGCGCCGGGGCGCGGGGAGGGCCGGGGGCCCGGTCTTGGGGTGCTGCGTCGATCACTGGTCACGTCGTCGGCTCCTGGATGGTCTCGAATCGTTCACCCGGCTGGATACGCGCTCCTCGCGCCCACTCGGCGGCGTCGAGTTCCGCGCGCCCCTCCGGCTTCAACCTCGTCACGCGCAGCACACCCGTGCCGCACGCGACCCCTACCCCACCGGCATCCACGCCGAGCAGTGTCCCGGGCACTCCGCCCGGACCGTCCTCCGGCAGTGCGCGCACGAGGAGCACGCGCCGCCCGCGGAACGTGGTGGTCGCGCCCGGCCACGGCGTGACGGCACGCGCGCGCGCCCACACCGTGCGGGCCGGCAACGCCCAGTCCACGATCCCATCCGTCTTGCGCAACTTGCGCGCGTAGCTGCCCGCGGCGCGGTCCTGCGGCGTGCGCGTGGCACGCCCCGCAACGAGCGCCAGCACGCTCTCGGCGAGCAGCGGCCCGCCCGACTCGGCCAACCGCGCGGCCAGCGAAGCCGCATCGTCGTCGTCGCGAATCGCCTCCGTGCGCGAGGCGAGCACGTCGCCGGTGTCGATCCCCTCGTCCATGAGGATGGTGCACACGCCGGTCGTGGTGTGGCCGTCCCACAGCGCCCGTTGCACAGGCGAGGCGCCGCGGTAGTCGGGCAGCAGCGAGCCGTGCAGGTTGACGCAACCGAACCGCGGCAGCGCCAGCACCTCGGGCGTGAGGATGGCGCCGAACGCCACCACCGCGAACGCGTCGGCCGCGAGCGCGGCGAGCGCGTCGCGCACCTCGGGCGCGCGCATGTCGGCGGGGCGCATCACGGGCAGCCCGAGCTCGTGCGCGACGCGCGCGACCTCGGACTCGTGCGTGCGCTGCCCGCGTCCGCTCGGACGGTCGGGCTGCGTCACCACCATGACGACGTCGCACGCGGCCGCGACCGCGCGCAACGCGGGCACCGAGAACGCCGGCGTGCCCATGAACACCACCCGGGGACGGCTCAGATGCTCCTCCCGCCCGAAGGATCCGGCTCGCCGGGGTGATAGCCCTCGGGGACCTCGCCACGCGCGAGCGCGTCGAGGTCGCGGCGCAGGAACTGGCGCCGCAGCGGGGACATGCGATCGGGGAACATCACGCCCTCGAGGTGGTCGTACTCGTGCTGCAGCACGCGTGCGAGGAAACCCTCGGCCACGACCTCGTAGGGCTGACCGTGCTCGTCCTGCGCGCGCAGCACCACGCGCGTGGGCCGCTCCACCGATCCGCGCAGGTGCGGGATTGACAGGCAGCCCTCCTCCATGGAGTCCTTGCCCTTGCGATCGGAGAGCTCCGGGTTCACCACCACCAACCGCAGCGGCTGGCCCTCGTCGTCGTCGAAACCGACCACGAACAGCCGCTGCGACACGCCGACCTGCGGCGCGGCGAGACCGCAGCCGTCGTACACCTTCATGGTGTCGAACAGGTCGGCGACCAGCTCGCGGAGCGGGTCGTCGAACGCGGTGACGGGCTTGGCCCGCTGGCGGAGGACCGGGTCCCCCCAGATGCGCACGGCACGGACGGACATCAGCTGGCCTTGGGCGTCTTGTCTTCGAGGACCTGGGCCACGGCGCTCTTGGCGAACGTCACCTTGGTCTCCTCGGAGATGCGCAGCACGAGGCTGTCGCCCGACACGCTCACGACGGTGGCGAAGATGCCGCTCGTGGTGAGCACCGAGTCGCCCTTCTTGAGCGCGTCGATGCGCTGCTGGAGCTTCTTGCGCTCGGCGTTCTGCGGACGGATGACCATGAAGTACAGGATGCCGAACATGAGCGCCATCATGACCGGGAAGCTGAGGCCCCCGGCGAAGAACTGGGCCATGGGCGAGTTGTCCACCGGCGCCGCTCCGGCCGCCTGCGCGAATGCATCGGTCACGAACATGCCGCTTCCTTTCGGTTGGGGATGTGGGGATCGCGCCGGGTCAGGACCCGACGGGAGCGAGCGTGTCGCGGCTCGCGAAGCGCTCGAGGAAGTCGGCGCGGAAGGCCGCGTACCGCCCCTCGAGGACCGCCCGACGCGCACGGCGCACGAGCGAGATCATGTGGTGCACCGCGTGCACCGAGGCGAGCCGCATGCCGAGCAGCTCACCGGAGACGAAGAGGTGGCGCAGGTAGGCGCGCGTGTAGCGCGCGCAGGTCGCGCACTCGCACTCGGGGTCGAGCGGTCGCTCGTCGTGCGCGTAGGCCGCGTTGCGGACCACGAGCCGCCCGGTGCTGGTGAACACCGTGCCGCGCCGCGCGTTCCGCGTCGGCAGCACGCAATCCATCATGTCCACGCCGCGCGCGACCGCCTCGACGACGTCGACCGGGTGACCCACGCCCATGAGGTAGCGCGGCTTGTCGGTCGGGAACTCGCGGCAATCGCGTTCGACCATCTCGAGTCCGAGCGACCGCCCCTCGCCCACCCACAGTCCGCCCAGCGCGAACCCGTCGAACTCCATCGCCCCGAGTTGCGCGAAGCAGCGCGCACGCTCGACCGCGTCGGTGCCGCCCTGGTTGATGCCGAACAACGCCATGCCACCGCGGCCCTGGTCACGCAGGCGCGCCCGCTCGTCGAGCCCGCGGCGCGCCCAGCGCACCGTGCGGTCCACGGCCTCGCGCACCTCGTCGGCCGGGGCCGGCAGGCGCACGAGGTGGTCGAACGACATCGCGATGTCGGTGCCGAGCCCGTCCTGCACCCGGATGGCGCCCTCGGGAGACAGCATGTGGCGGGAGCCGTCGAGGTGAGAGCGGAACTCGACCCCCTCCTCGGTGACCTTGTTGAGGTCCGAGAGGCTCATGACCTGGAAGCCGCCCGAGTCGGTGAGGATCGAGCCGCCGTCCCACGCCATGAAGCGGTGCAGCCCGCCGAGGCGCGAGACCGTATCCACGCCCGGCCGCAGCATGAGGTGGTAGGTGTTCGAGAGCAGGATGTCGCACCCGGCGGCCTTGAGGTCGTCGGGGGCCAGTCCCTTCACCGAGCCCACGGTGCCCACCGGCATGAACGCCGGGGTGAGTACGTCGCCGTGGGACGTGGTGAAGCGCCCGGCGCGCGCGCCGGTGCCGGGGTCTGTGGCTTCGAGTTGGAACGTGAAGGGCATGGAGGGGGCGCTCGGGGGCGCGAAGGGGACCGTGGGTCCCGGAACCGGGAGGGTTCGAGCCCCCACCGGGGTACGGCGAACGTTCATGGTTGTGCGGCGAAGGATGTCGATGCCCCTGCGGCGGGGACATCGGGTGTCGCAAGTCGTTGCGATTGCGTGGGCGGGCCAGGTGACGGAAGGCTCAGGACGGCCGATCCACGGCCATCGACGATCTTCGCCGCACTCACTCGACGGTAGAGGTCGGGGGGGGCGGGGTCAAGTGGCGGGGGCGGCAGAGCGATTGGTTGTGCTTCGAAGATTGTTGGCGCCCCGGATCGCCCACGGTCCGGACCGGCCCCGTCGGCCTAAGTTGTTGTCGCGACGTGGAAGCCGTCTCGCGTCCGTGGCGGTGATG
>JBJTRI010000032.1:0-2345 GCA_046076045.1 bacterium | reverse complement strand
TTGCCCGAGCCCGCGCCGGCGATGACGAGGGCCGGGCCGCGTTCGTGCTCGACGGCCTGCTGCTGTGCGGGATTCAAGGTGGCGACGGCCAACGGACGCTCCGGCGAGGGACAAGGGTGCGCGGGAGAAGCGAATCTAGCGCAGGCGCGGGCCGCGCTCCAGAAAGACGCGACGGGCCGCCGGCGCTCGCCGACGGCCCGTGCACGGGGCTGCACTTACTTCACGAACAACATCTCGCGGTACTTGGGCAGCGGCCAGTACTCGTCGTCCACGAGCGACTCCATGCGGTCGGCCGTGTCCCGCAGCGTCTGCATGAGCGGACGCACCTCGGAACCGAGCGTGCGGCAGATGCCCAACTCGTCGTGCCCCCCGTGCAGCGACTCGAGCTTGGACTGCAGGGCCGCCGAGTCGGCCAGCAGCGCCTCCAGCCCCGAGGCCAGCGCCGTGACGCGCTTGCCGTAAGCCGAGTTCTTCGCGGTCCCGGCGGCCTCGGAGAGCACGCGCCACGCCGCCCCCGTCGCGGCGAGCTGACGCTCGACGGCGGGGATGACGGCCGTGTTCACCATGTCGAGCACCGTCTCGGCCTCGAGCGTGACCTGCTTGAGGTAACGCTCGACCGCGACGTTGAAGCGCGCATCCACCTCGAGCTGTGACAGCACACCCGTGCTGACGAGGAAGCGGTGGTGCTCCGGCTTCATGACCTCGGCGATCGACGCCGGCGTGTCCGCGAGGTTCGGCAGGCCGCGCTTGCGGGCCTCCTCGCGCCACTCGGCGCTGTACCCGTTGCCCTCGAAGCGGACGGCCGCGGACTCCGTGAACACCTCGCGCAGCAGCTCCACGACCGCCTGGTCGCGATGCGCCGGCTTGGCGTCGAGCTTCTTGCGCAGCCGCTCGGTCATCTGCGCCAGCGCGTCGGACGCGGCGGCGTTCAGCACCGTCATGGGCACGGCGCAGTTCTGCGAGCTACCCACAGCGCGGAACTCGAACTTGTTCCCCGTGAACGCGAACGGTGAGGTGCGGTTGCGGTCAGTGTTGTCCTTGGCCAGCGTGGGCAGCTTGCCGACGCCCATCTCGAGCAGGAAGTGCTCGGGGTCCTGGGCGGCCTCGCCCTTCATGAGACGCTCGATGATGTCGGTGAGCTGTCGGCCCACGAACGCCGACAGGATGGCCGGCGGCGCCTCGTTGGCCCCGAGACGCAGGTCGTTGTTGGCGCCCGACACCGACCAACGCAGCGCGACCGAGTGGTCGTGCACGGCCTTGAGGCAGACCGCGAGGAACGCGAGGAAGCGCAGGTTCTGGTGCGGCGTCTTGCCCGGGTCGAGCAGGTTCTCGCCGCGATCGGTCGCCATGGACCAGTTGCAGTGCTTGCCGCTGCCGTTGATGCCGGCGTACGGCTTCTCGTGCAGGACGCACACGAAATCGTGCCGCAGCGCGACGCGACGCGCGACGTCCATGGCGAGCACGTTGTGGTCGTTCGCGAGGTTCACGTCCTCGAAGATCGGCGCCATCTCGAACTGCATCGGCGCGACCTCGTTGTGACGCGTGCGGACCGGGATGCCGAGGCGATAGAGCTCGTACTCCATCTCCTCCATGAACGCGAGCACGCGCGCCGGGATGGAGCCGAAGTAGTGGTCCTCGAACTGCTGATGGCGCGCGGAGGCCGCGCCGAGCAGCGTGCGGTCCGTGAGCATGAGGTCGGGACGAAGCGCGTGCTGCGCGCGGTCCACGAGGAAGTACTCCTGCTCGCAACCCAGCGTGGTGGCGACCGACTTCACGTCCACGTCGCCGAGCAGCTTGAGGAACGCGGTGGCGTGCTCGGACAGCACCTCGATCGAGCGCAGCAGCGGGGTCTTGTGGTCGAGCGAGTGACCGTGGTAGCTGATGTACGCGCTCGGGATGCAGAGCGTGCGACCGTTCGGGCTCTCGACCAGGAACATGGGGCTGCTCGGGTCCCACGCCGTGTAACCGCGGGCCTCGAACGTGCTGCGCATACCGCCCGACGGGAACGAGCTGGCGTCCGGCTCGCTCTGCCAGAGCTGCGAGCCCGAGAACCTCTCGAGCACGCGCAGCTCACCGGCCATCTGCACGTTGAGGTCAGCGAAGCTGTCGTGCTTCTCGGCGGTCAGCCCGGTCATGGGCTGGAACCAGTGCGTGAAGTGCGTGGCGCCGTGCGCGACGGCCCAGTCACGCGCAACGGAGGCGACGGTCTCGGCAACCTCGCGCGTCAGCGGGCTGCCGTTGCGCAGCGTGCCGAGCAGGGCGTTGTAGACCTCGCGCGGGAGCTTCTCGCGCAGCTTGATGAGGTCGAGCACGTGCCGCCCGAAGAAGCTGCTCACCGGGGCACG
>JBJTRI010000031.1:0-4476 GCA_046076045.1 bacterium | reverse complement strand
TTCACCGCACGGCGCTCGCGATGGCCGCTGCTGCGCAATGTCGTGGCCGAGTCCTTGCGCGCGGTCTTAGAGGAGCAGGAAGTGGATCGATTGCCGCTGCCCGAGGAGCATGCGGTGCTGTTCGAACTCGTCTGCATCGTGCGGGTCCTGCGAACGCTCCACCCTGAGCCTCGTGCCATTCGTTGGTTGGACCGTCGCGCCAGCCGCAACTCCATTCAGGTCGGCGATGTCTCGTGTCGCTACCAGCTGCCGCTCCAGCGTTCACAGGTGCTCGGCACCTCGGTGTTCGCTCCGGAGACCCGGGCGGCGATTGAGCGTCAGTCCTTGCGTGTGCCCAAGTATGTAGATGGACTGTTCCGCTTCCGGGAGCCCCGCAACGGATTCGTTGGCGTGCTGATGGAGTGCAAGAGCGGGGCGCAAGGTCCGGCTGCTGCCATCTACCAGCTGCAAGCCTATCGCGAAGCCCTTCGCCCAAGGCTCCCAGGCCCGCTTCTAATCATCGGTGTCGTTGAGAACCAGTGGCTTGAGGAGTGGGGCGATCAGCAACTCGGGTCGCCGGGGCCGGGCAGAGACCACTGGGTCTTCCTGCCCAGTGCAAAGCTTGGCCAGATCGCAACGTTGCTGGCTCCATGACCTCGTGGAGTTGTCGTAGGCGCCTTGTCGCAGGGGTTCAGTGAGCCCGCAGTGGCCATGGTGGTAGCAGAAGAGTGATGCGGTCACATGTCGTGTGGTGAGCCCCTCCACACCCCCGGCACCACCGTCGTCCACACCAGCACCGCCAGCGCCGCCACGTCCTGCGGTAGCGGTACTCCGGCGAACGTGCCGCCGGTGGCGCACACCCACAGCACGAACGACACGCCCGAGATCGCGACCGCCTGCCACTGCGGGCCTCGCTCGTCGGCGGTGCCCCAGGCGCGCAGCACCAGCGTGAGCGCCAGTCCCACGAACGGCCACGCCACTGCCCAGTCCCCGTGGGCGTAGGTGCGGCCGGCCAAGTACACCGCCACCGCCTCCGACGGCACCAGTTTCACCAGCCGCACCAGCCACGGGTCGAGCGGCGAAATGGCGGCCAGGCCACGTCGCCGGGGGTGTGCGCCTTCGTGCAACGCGCTCACGCCTGCCGCCGCTCGGGTTCCGCTACCCGGCGCGTCCGGCGCCGCGCGGTGGTGCGCACGCCCACGGCCTCCCACGCCGCGCGCACCACGCGAGCCGCGTCCAGCCCGGCCTGTGCAGCCGCCGCGTCCACCGTGGCACGAGCCGCGTCGCGGAAGTCCGCCATGGGCGACAGCATGTTCGTAAGGGCCTCGTACCACGCCGGCCCGGCGTGCTGCCACGCGAACCCGTCGAACGTCTGCGACGCGATCCAGAACGCGTGGTTGGGGATCCCCGAGTTGATGTGCACGCCACCGTTGTCGCGCATGGTGTCCACGTAGTCGCGCATGTGGGCGGGCTGCGGGTCGCGCCCGATGCGCGGGTCGTCGTAGGCCGTGCCCGGGGCCGCCATGCTGCGCAGCGCCGTGCCGTTCACGCCCGGCGCCCACAGCCCCGCGCCCACCAGCCAGTCGGCCTCGCGTGCCGTCTGCCCCAACGCGAACTGCTTGACCAGCACGCCGAACACGTCGCTCATGTGCTCGTTCAGCGCGCCGCTCTGGCCCTCGTACACCAGTGCCGCCTCGGCCTGTGTGACGCCGTGCGCCAACTCGTGGCCTATGACCTCGAGCGGCCGCGTGAACCGCGTGAAGATCTCCCCATCGCCGTCGCCGAACACCATCTGGCGGCCGTTCCAGAACGCGTTGTCGAAGTCGTGCAGGTAGTGCACGGTGGCCACGAGGGCCTGGCCGTCGCCGTCGATCGAGTCGCGGGCGTGCACCTGCCGGTAGTACTCGCGCGTGGCACCCAGCCCGTCGTACGCCTCGTCCACCGCCACGTCGCCCGACGCCGGCTCGCCCTCGCGCCGCACCGTGCGCCCGGGCAGGCGCGAGTCGTGCTCGGCGTCGTGCACCGATCTCGCACCGTTCGTGGGCACGGCCGCAGTAGCCAGGAACGCCGCACGCTCGAACCGCACCGCGGCGGCGGCCTGCATGTTGACCTGCGCACGCTCGGCCAGCCCGGGCCAGCGGCTCGGCGAAAGAGTGGCGAGTTGGTCGAACACGTGCGGCGGGACGATCGTGTGCACCGCGGGCGCATTGCTGCTGGGGCGTCGCATAGGACCTCCGGGAGCGGCCGCAGCACGGGGCCACGGCCAGGTTGCGTGAGCGACGCGCAGCACCACCGCGCGTCGTGGGCGACGGCACGCTTACGCGCGCGGAGCGCGAGAGGTTGCGGGGGCGGGATGGGGGGACGATGGGAGTAGGTATGAATAGGTGAAATATGAGAAGGTCCCCAGCCGGAGATTGTAGATTTCGGGTTCCCTGCCAGATTGCACACGACCACTCGGAGTTGGCGACGGTCGCTCGTCCGCCGGGGCGCTGGTGCCGCGCGGTTGATCGCGCAAGTCGTGCCACTACTCATCGTTGCCCCTCTGCAATCCATAGAACATGGAGATCGCTAGGCCATGCCCCTTCATCCCCCACTCTTGAGTGCGGCCGACCCCATTCTGGGCGGCGAGGGCAGCGTGGATCCATTCACCACGCAGGCCGCCTATGAGCGGTTGGCGGAGCGGATCTTCCCCTCGATCACGGTGCGCATGAAGCGCATACGCATGGTCACGGCGTCGTGCGTGACCGCATGGGTGTGCAGCACCGACGAGTTGTTCGGGCAGCTCGCCAAGGATGGAGTCACCCCGTCGTGGTTGGTGTTCGAGTGGTATCTACTCGAAGCGCACTGCCGAGCCGGCGAGGGGTTCGCGGGCAACGACACCTTCGGCCTCGCCGGCTGGACCAAGGTGCGCCGTGCGATCCAGGAGGGCCGTGCCATCAACGCGGCCACCTACCTCAGAACGCCAAGGATCTTCGGCATCAACGGCATCTATCGCCGATTGGCCACCGCGCAGCGCTTCCTCACCGACGACATGCGTCTCGACGAGCAGGGCTACGAGCTCCTGCGCATCTGGGAGAAGGAACAGGGCCTCAAGGGGTTCCTGTCCGGGCGTCGAAACGATGGGCCCGGTGCGGGGCTGCTCGCCGATCTGCGCGATGCGGTCAAGCAGGGGCTGCGCGAGGCTCGTACCGCGCGGAGCGAGCAGTGGATGTACTGGAAGAGGTTGCCCGAGGTCCTGCAGGCCAATCGCATCGGGCGCGATGAGGCGCGCTTCCTCTTCGACACGCTCATGAGCCCGCCAGCCCTCAAGAGCGGTCAAACGGCCGAGTCGTACGAGTTGCGGCGCGAGATGATCGAGCACATGCGTGCACACGGGGAAGTGGTTGACCGTCCCTCGGAGCGTGCGTTCCTGCGCGGGCTCATTCGCAAGGGCGCCAGCCCAGCACTGCGTCCGCGTCTGCAAGCGATCGATGCGTTCGAGTCGTTGTGCGCTCCTGTGGACGATGCCTTCAATCTGGCACTGGCCCTGTCCAAGGACGGGCCGCTGACCGCGCGTGCGTTCGCCAAGGACCAACTGGCACAGGGGCTTCCCGAGCGACTCCGTGCGGCGTGTGACCGCGCGCTCGCCACGCCCACGCTACTCGAACACGACCCCGAAGTCGCTTCCACGGTGCAACGCCTGACGCTTGCCTACGAGGACGCTCGCAAGCCGGAGCAGGTGTTCGAGGCCACGCTGGGACTCCACGAGGATGCGCAGCGCAACAAGCCGCCCAACGGCAAGCGCCCGTGGACGGAGCGGCTGGGTGGGAGCGTGATCGCCCGCCCGCAGTACCGGCCTAGCCAGCGTCCCTCGGGCGAGGAGATGTACGTTCACGAGTACCGTATGCCCTCGGTATCGCAGTTCCTCAAGGACCTGCGCAGGGGGGCTGGCTCGTGAGTCCGCGTCGAAACGCTGAGGAGCAGGGCACCCGACTGCTCAGTCTGTGGGAGCGCCCCGAGGATGCGGGTGAGCCGATGGGTTGCGTGGCGACCACGTTCACGTTCGACAGCGCGTTCTTCGAGGAACACTGCCTCGGGCGGTTCCTCGACATGGACAGCGACCCGGTCGAGGACCAGCGCGCCTATCTGATCGAGCGCGAGGAGAAGTTCTCGCAGATGTTCGCATGCGTGCTCGTGGACCGCGCGCATGTGGCAGCGGCACGCAGCCTGCGCTGGCACCTCTGCCCGGTGACCGTGCCCGGAGGCGGCATCCTGCACGCGAAGGTCTCCTTGCTGGTGTGGCGGAAGCACGTTCGCGTGATCGTCAGCTCGGCCAACCTGACGCCCTCGGGCTACCGCATGAACTTCGAGCAGGCGGGGGTGCTCGACTTCACGCCCGACGGCGACATCCCGCTCGCGATGCTCCACGACGTGCTCGGGTTCCTCGACCGCATTCGCGTGCTTGCGTCACAGGACGCCGAAGGCAAGGGGCCGAACCGTAGCTTGGCGGAGTTCATC
>JBJTRI010000030.1:0-26761 GCA_046076045.1 bacterium | reverse complement strand
CCTGATCCAGGGCGACTCGGGCACGGGCAAGGAGCTCATCGCCCGCGAGGTGCACTACCGCAGCAATCGCGCCTCGGGCCCGTTCGTCAGCATCAACTGCGGCGCCATCCCGCGTGACCTGCTTGAGTCGAACCTGTTCGGCCACGTGAAGGGCTCCTTCACGGGCGCCGTCAAGGACACGCCCGGCATGTTCCAGGTTGCCGAGGGCGGCACGTTCTTCCTCGACGAGGTGGGCGAGATGCCGCTGGCGACGCAGGTCAAGCTGCTGCGCGCCCTCCAGGAGCGCGAGATCATCCCCGTCGGTGGCACGCAGCCGATCAAGATCGACTGCCGGCTCGTGGCCGCGACCAACGTCGACCTCGAGCGCGAGGTCGCCGAGGGCCGCTTCCGCGCCGACCTGTTCTTCCGTCTCAACGTGATCCCGCTCCGCATGCCGGCCCTGCGCCAGCGGCGCGACGACATCCCGGTGCTGGTGGACCACTTCCTGAAGCGCCACGCCAAGGGCGGGACGCCGAAGACCATCACCAAGGAAGCGCTCGAGCTGCTGCACAAGTACGACTGGCCGGGCAACGTGCGTGAGCTCGAGAACGTGATGGAGCGCGCGCTCATCCTCGACGAGGGCGGCGTGATCGACGCCGAGGACCTGCCGGAGAAGATCCGGTTCGGCCAGAGCCAGAAGGGCAGCATCGTGATCGACACGCCCACGATGACCCTCGAGGAGCTGGAGAAGGAGTACATCCTCAAGGTCCTCAACTTCACGCGCTGGCAGAAGAAGCGCTCGAGCGACCTGCTCGGGATCAACGCCTCCACGCTCTACCGCAAGCTGATCGGCTACGGCATCGAGAAGCCGGGCAAGGAGCGCGGGGAGGAGGACGGCGGCGAGGGGATGTCGTCGGAGGGCGGCGAGCACGCCGCCTGAGCCGTGCGGACCGCACGGCGCTTGGCCGGGGTGGATGCGATTCGCCCGGGACGAGTGGCCGTGCGGGCCGCTGGGCTCGAAGGGGTTGACCGGACGGGGGCTTCAACCCGTTGAGGCGCAACCTGCAACGGATTCGAGGGTCCGGTCGCGGTCGGTGGCACGGGGATTGCAAAATCGCAGGCGCCCCGGTCCGGTACCGGACGTAGGGATGCAGGGCCCTAACCATCCAGGGAGGTCATGATCATGACCAAGTCGCAGAAGGGTTTCACGCTGATCGAGCTGATGATCGTGGTCGTGATCATCGGTATCCTCGCCGCCATCGCCATTCCCAACTTCATCGCGATGCAGAACCGTGCGAAGGAGGGCTCGGTGAAGGCGAACATGCACACGTTCCAGCTCGCTGCCGAGGATTACGGCGTCCAGAACGACGGTGTGTACGCGACCGCGGCCGGTACGGTCGAGGCGCTGCTGCCGGGTGCGGGTTCCAACTTCAAGAACCCGTTCGACAAGACCACGGGCTCGGGCAACGCCTGGGCCGATCAGGGGACGTGGGCGCGTCCGCTCGCGACCGGCGTCACGACGTCGGGCGTGACGGTGTACGGCGACTCGGCGAACACCGGTCTGCAGTACCAGATCGTGGGCCGCGGCAAGACGGCCGACCTGTCGCTGGCGCTCACCAGCGGTCAGTAGTCACAGCGCTTTGCCGGGAGGGCGGGTCCGCGTGACCCGCTCTCCTCGTTTCGCGAACCTCCGGTTCGCGCCCGCGACCATCCTCGCCGACGCGTGCCTCTCGAACCACCCGCCAGGAAGGAAGGTCGTGTCATGAAGAGCGCGAAGGGCTTCACGCTGATCGAGCTGATGATCGTGGTCGTGATCATCGGCATCCTCGCCGCCATCGCCATCCCCAACTTCATCGCGATGCAGAACCGCGCGAAGGAGGGCTCGGTGAAGGCGAACATGCACACCTTCCAACTCGCTGCCGAGGACTACGGCGTCCAGAGCGACGGCGTGTACGCGACCTCGGCGGGTTCGCTCGAGTCACTGCTGCCGGGCTCGGGTTCGAACTTCAAGAACCCGTTCGACCGCACCGTCGGTTCGGGCAAGGCGTGGGCGGACCAGGGCACGTGGGCGCGCCCCCTCGCGAGCGGCGTCACGACGCCGGGCGTGACCGTGTACGGCGACTCGGCAAACACCGGCCTGCAGTACCAGGTCGTGGGCCGCGGCAAGGCGGGCGACCTGTCGCTCTCGCTCACCAGCGGCATGTGATCCCGTCCGGCCCCTCGGGGTCGGTGCGGTGCCACGGGCGGGTCCTCCGGGACCCGCCCGTCGGCTTTCTCGGGCCGTGGGTGGGGTTGCGCGTGAGCACGCGCGATGCAACGGCGGCCAGGGTCCGCTCGTGCAGGGTGCGCGTGGGTGGGGCGACGCGAATCGCCCTCAAGTCGGATGGTGCGAGGCCGATAACCCCTTACGTGCGAGCGCTTCGCGGCCGGCCGAGTCGGTCCGGAAGTCGCATGGCACGAGGACTGCATTCCCCATCGGTTACCACCGTGCCGGGCGTCCCGGCCGCCTCGAACATCCTCCACGCAAGGGAGAACACACCCATGGTGCGCAACGCGAAGGGCTTCACGCTGATCGAGCTGATGATCGTGGTCGTCATCATCGGCATCCTGGCCGCCATCGCCATCCCCAACTTCATCGCGATGCAGAACCGCGCGAAGGAGGGCTCGGTGAAGGCGAACATGCACACCTTCCAGCTCGCCGCCGAGGACTACGGCGTGCAGAACGACGGCGTGTACGCGACCGCGGCCAGCACGGTCGAGGCGCTGCTGCCGGGTGCGGGCTCGAACTTCAAGAACCCGTTCGACAAGTCCACGGGCTCGGGCAACTCCTGGGCGGATCAGGGCACGTGGGCGCGTCCGCTCGCGACCGGCGTCACGAAGGCGGGCGTGACCGTGTACGGCGACTCGGCGAACACCGGTCTGCAGTACCAGGTCGTGGGCCGTGGCAAGACGGCCGACCTGTCTCTGGCGCTGACCAGCGGCCAGTAGTCGAACGTCCGTCGTGTGGGCGGGGACGCTTCGCGTCCCCGCCCGCGGCGTATCGGTCGGTGCGTTCGGTCCCGGGAGGGTGTCACGATGCGGTCGTCGAGACGGTTCGTGGTCGGGGAGTCGGGCTTCACGCTCATCGAGCTCATGATCGTGGTCGTGATCATCGGGATCCTCACCGCCATCACCATCCCCAACTTCGTGGCCATGCAGGGGCGCGCGAAGGAGGGGAGCACGCGCGCCAACATGCACACCGTGCAGCTGGCGGCCGAGGACTTCAGCGTCCAGAACGACGGCCTGTACGCCGCGTCCGCGGGGCCGGTCGTGGACCTGCTGCCCACCTACGGCGGCGGGATCCGCAACCCGTTCGACCGCTCGGTGGGCGTGGGCAACGCGTGGGTGGACCAGACCGCGTGGACCGTCCCGCTCGCGACCGGCAGCACCAAGCCGGGTGTGGTGGCCTACGGCGACTCCGCCCGCTGGACCTACCAGGTGGCCGGGCGCGGTATGAGCGGGGAGCTCCCGCTGATCCTCACCTCGGGCACACCCTGATTCCCGGCCGGGGAGGCCCCCGGCTCGGCACAAGGGTTGCAGTTCCCTCGGGACGGCCCCGGACCCCTTCCGGAGCCAAGGCTCCAAGTCCCCGTCCTTCAAGGACATAGCCGAGGGAACCGGAACCCATGTCGCACACGCCCGCCCACTCGCCGGCCAGCCCGGCGCCGCTCCGGCCGGACTCTGGCCGCTCGACCGTGCATTCCGCCACGCCTGCCGACGGGCTGGCGGTGCGCACGGTCGGCCTGACCAAGGAGTACCGGCACCCCTGGACGATGAAGGTCACGCCGGGGCTCACGGACGTCTCGTTCGAGGTCCACCGCGGCGAGATCCTCGGCTACCTCGGACCCAACGGCGCGGGCAAGACGACCACGCTCAAGATCCTCACCGGCCTGCTCAAGCCCACGCGCGGTCGGGCGTGGCTGCTCGGGCACCCGATCGAGGACGTGGCGAGTCGGCGCAAGCTCGGATTCCTGCCCGAGCAGCCGTACTTCTACGACTACCTGAACGGCGTCGAGTACCTCGAGTTCGTCGCGCGCCTGTCGGGGCTCGGGGGGCGCGAGGCGGGCGCGGCGGCGCGTCGCTGGTTGGGTCGTGTCGGTCTTGGTGACCGCGCGCGCCTCGTGCTGCGCAAGTACTCGAAGGGCATGCTCCAGCGTCTCGGCCTCGCCGCCGCCATGGTGCACGAGCCCGAACTGCTCATCCTCGACGAGCCCATGAGCGGCCTCGACCCGTTCGGCCGGCGCGACGTGCGTGACCTCATCCTCGAGCAGAACGAGCGCGGCACCACGGTCATGCTCTCGAGCCACATCCTGCCCGACGTCGAGGCGGTCTGCGACCGCGTCGCGATCGTCCTCAAGGGCCGCCTCGAGCGCATCGCCACGGTGGGTGAACTGGTCGAGGGCGGCACGCCCACGATCGAACTGCGCGTCGCCGGCACGCCGGTGCTCGAACTGCCCGCGGCACTCGCCGGGGTGCTCGAGCGGCGCACCTCCGCGGGCGACACGGTGTTCACGCTGCACGACCCCGCGCGCCAGCAGGAGGCGCTGGCGTGGCTGGTCGCGCAGCGCGTCGAGGTGCGCTCGGTCATCCCGGTGCGCGGCACGCTCGAGGACCTGTTCATGGCGGCCGCCGAGGGCGCCGCCATCCACGCCTCGACCGCGCGGAGGACGGCATGAACCACGCCCTGCTGATCGCCCACAACACGTTCCGTGAAGCGGTGCGCGACCGCGTGCTCGCCGGCATCGTGATCGCCGGGCTCGTCCTGCTCGCGCTCACGCGCATCGCGAGCCCGCTCGCGATGGGCGAGGACCTGCGGCTCACCGTGGACCTCGGGCTCTCGACCATCACCTGGCTCGGAATGGTCGTGGTGCTCATGGTCGGCTCGAGCCTCGTCGCCAAGGAGATCGACCGCCGCACCATCTTCAACCTGCTGTCGCGCCCGTTGCCGCGTCCGCTCTACCTGTTCGGCAAGTGGGGCGGGCTCACGCTCGCGCTCACCACGGTCGCGGCGGTGCTCGCCACCGCGCTCGGCGGCCTGCTGGTGGCGATGGGACATGCGAGCCACCTGCCCGCGCTCGCGCAGGCGGCCTACCTCGCGTGCCTCGAACTCGCGGTCGTCACGGCCATCGCGGTGCTGTTCTCGGCGCTCTCCACGCCGGTGCTGTCGGCGCTCTACACGCTCGGGTTGTTCCTGGCGGGGCAGTGGTGCGAGGACCTGCGCCGGTTCGCGTCCCACGCGCCCGAGGGACTGCGCGTCATGCTCGAGACGATCGCCAACCTGCTGCCCAACCTGCCGCTGTTCGACATGCGCACGCTCGCGGCCGGCGGGCACACGACCACGCCCGAGCACCTCGCGCTCGCGACCGCGTACGCGGCGGTCTACTCGGGGTGCATCCTGCTGCTCGGTGCGGCGGCGTTCGAGTCGAGGGACTTCAAGTGAGCACGGTCGCGCTGCGACTCGCACCCGTGCGTCAGCGCATGCTGCTGGCGTGGGCGGGGGCGATCGTGCTCGGCCTGTTCGCGTTCCGGCTCGCCGACCACGCCGCGCGCACGCTGCCCGAGCGGCCGCCGTTCGAGGAGCTGGCCTACTACCCGTCGGGGCAGGCGCTCCGGCCCGCCACGCTCGGTCACGCCGAGACCGCGGCCGACCTCGCGTGGCTGCGCGCCGTGCAGTACTACGGCGAGCATCGCCGCAGCGACCTGCGGTTCCTGCAGCTCGAGCACGTCTTCGATGTGCTCACCTCGCTCGCGCCCGGGTTCGAGAGCCCCTACGTGTTCGGGGCGTTCGCGCTCGCGCAGGAGGGGCGCGACTTCGCCGCCGCCGAGCGCCTGCTGCGGAAGGGCGTCGAGCGCAACCCGGCCAGCGGTCGGCTCGCCTTCGAACTCGGCTTCCTCCACTACGTGCGGCCCGGCGGGCGCGACCTCGCCCAGGCCGCGGAGTGGTTCGAACGGTCCACGCACCTGCCGGGGCACCCGCCGACCGCCGCGCGCTTCGCCGCCTTCGCTCGCCAGCACTCCGGCGACCTGCTGGTCGCGCTCGCCCTCTGGAACCAGGTGCGCGAGACCACCGACAACCGCTTCCTGCGCGACATCGCCGAGCGCGAGGTGCTGCGCATCCAGGAGGCGATCGCCACCGGCCGCCGCGAGTCCGCGGTGCGCCGCCTCACCACCCCGCAGGTGCTGATCCTGCCCTGACCACGGGCTGGGGCATCGCGCCCACGCCCTCCGAGAATGCACTTCAGCCCGCCCCCGGGGCGGCCGATGACCCGGACGACGGAGGGGCGGGGACGCATCCGCACCCCGCACCGCGAGTGGCGGTCGCTGCACGGACCCGCCGGGAACGTCCTTCGGGGCGCCCCGCAACCCCACCAGGGAGTGAGCACATGATCTTCGGGAAGCGACAGTCGCTCGTGGGCTTGGACATCGGCAGCCACAGCGTCAAGGTGGTCGAGCTCGAGGCCCTCTCGAACAAGCAGTACAAGCTCGTGAACTGGGGCGTCTCGCAGCCGCTGGCCGAGGCCATCGTGGACGGCGAGATCATGGATCGTCAGCTCGTCACCGACGCGATCTCCAACCTGCTGGAAGCGCGCGGCATCCAGGCGCGCAACGTCGTCGCCGCCGTCTCGGGCCGTGCGGTCATCGTGAAGAAGATCACGATGAACAAGCTGTCGGCCGAGGATGCGCGCCAGGCCATCCAGTGGGAGGCCGAGCAGCACGTCCCTTACGACATCAACGACGTGTCGCTCGACTTCGAGATCCTCGGACCTTCGCCGACCGACCCGCAGCAGATGCAGGTCCTGCTCGTGGCGGCCAAGAAGGACATGGTGGGCTCGTTCAGCGAGCTCATCCGCGACGCCGGTCTGACGCCGACCGTGGTGGACGTGGACTCGTTCGCGGCCCAGAACGCCATCGAGGCCAACTACGACCTGTCGCCCGACGAGGTCGTGGCCATCCTCAACGTCGGCTCCGAGATGACGAACATCAACATCGTCCAGGGTGGCGTGCCGTACTTCACCAAGGACCTGCAGATCGGTGGCAACACGTTCGTCGAGGCGGTCCAGCGCAAGTACAACCTGAGCCATGCCGAAGCGGCCGCCGCCGTGCGCGGCGAGGCCGGGGCCGGACTCGAGATCGCGCCCATCCTCGAGCAGTCGTGCGAGGGCATCGCGACCGCGCTCGACCGCGCGCAGGCCTACCTGCGCACCGCGGGTGAGGCGGGCCCGATCAACCGCATCCTCGTGTGCGGCGGCAGCGCGCTCACGCCCGGGCTCACCGACATGCTGACCCGTCGCTTCCACGTCACGGCCGAGGTCGTGAACCCGCTCGCTCGCATCCAGTACGACCCGGCCCTGTTCGCGGGGCTCGACGTGACGAAGGTGGCGCCCCTTCTCACGGTCGGCATCGGTCTCGCACTGCGCCGTCAGGGGGACAAGCGATGATCCGCGTCAATCTCCTGCCGCGGGAGGAGAAGTCCCAGCGCCGCAGCGCGAGCGTCGACCTCAAGTTCGGCGACCTCGCCCTGCCGCTCGTCGTCGTCGGTGCGGCCGCGCTCGTCATCGCCGGCGCCGCGCTGTCGCAGCGCACCCGCATGTCGTCGCTCGACCGGTCCATCCAGCAGGTGGACACCGAGTCGCGCGCCCTCGCGCCGCAGATCGCGCGCGTGAACCAGCTGGCGCAGGAGCGGGCCGAGCTCGACCTGCGCATGGGCATCATCACGAAGTTGGAGAAGGGCCGCACGCAGAGCGTTCGACTCATGGACGAGCTCGCTCGGTGCGTTCCCGACCACCTCTGGCTGACGGGGGTCTCCCAGGACGGGAGCAACCACCTCCAGGTGGAGGGGGTCACCTATTCGAATCTGGTCGTGTCCGACTTCATGTCGCGGGTCGAGCGTTCGGGGCCGTTCTCGAACGTCGAGCTGTCCTACGCCGAGCGTGGGCAGGTGAGCGACAAGAACGTCGTGAAGTTCCAGATGAGCTGCACGGTCAGCGCCGAACCGGGCGCGAACTAGGAGGAACGGCACCATGGCCCAGATCGACCTGAAGAGCCCGGGGACGCAGCGCCTCGTGCTCGCATTCCTCCTCGCCGGCGGTGCGCTCGGGATGTTCTTCTTCTCGCGCCTCCTGCCGTGGTCGTTCCCGAGCGGCAACGACCGCATCTCGGAGATGCGTGGGCAGTACGAGCAGAAGTCGGCCGAGCTGGCGCGTGCGCGCGCCTCGGTCGCCGACCTGCCGCGCTTCGAGGCCGAGTACGACCAGCTGCACCAGCGCTGGGAGCTCGCCTCGGAACTGCTGCCGACCGACCGCCAGCTGCCGACGCTGCTGCGTCGCATCACGCTCGCGGGTCAGCAGACCGGCGTGACGTTCACGACCTTCCGCCCGGCGGGGGTGAAGCCGGCCGAGTACCACACCGAGATGCCGATCACGGTGGGCGTGTCGGGCGACTACCACGCGGTGGGGTCGTTCCTCGCGGAGCTCGCCAACATGCGCCGCATCGTGACGGTCTCGAACCTCAAGCTGACGACCAACATGCGTAACGATGGCACGGGCACGACGGTGGCGGAGTTCACCGCCTCGGCGTTCAGCCTGAACACCGCGCCTGCGACCGACGGCGCGAACCGCAAGGGAGGCGACCGTGGCCGGAAGAGCTGAGGGTGGCGTCGGGCCGTTCGCGGCCCTCGCCCAGCCGCGCACGCGCGTGCTCGTCGGCGTGCTGGCGCTGGTGGTGACCGCCGCGATCGCGGCCTGGAGTCTGGGTTGGCTCACGCCGGCCCCCGAGTCGGAATCCGCACGGGTCACGGTCGTCGAGCGTGCACCGCGCAAGCCCCGCACGACCGTGCCGGCCACCGTGCCGGCTCCGGTCGAGGAGTCGGTGGTCGCGGGTTCGCCCGCCGTGGGCGTGCCGCCGGTCGTGGACAGCGAGTCGGTGGTGAAGGGCACGGTCCGTCCGGGCACGCGCCTTGCCTCCACCCAGGCGTCCGACGCCGCCGTGGTGACCGCGGTCACCCCGGACGCGCCCGCGCCGGTGCGCACGGTGGCGCAGCTCGATGAGCACGTGACCTACCAGTACAACGCCCTCGGTCGTCGCGACCCGTTCGTGTCGCTCGTGGGTGGCGACTTCGTGGGGATGGACGTGGGCGGTGACGCCCCGCCGGACCCGGGTGGCATCAAGGTGGTCGGCATCGTGTGGGGCGCCTCGGACCAGTTCGCCATGGTCGAGGACGTGCGCGGCAACAGCCACGTGCTCCGCAAGGGCGATCGTCTGCAGAACGCGGTCGTGGACGAGCTCCGTCGCGACGCGCTGGTCGTGACCGTCACGGCCGATGGGCAGTCGCAGCAGGTGGTGATCCCGTTCACGCGAAAGGGAGATGGCAATGATCGCTAAGAAGGCCGGTCTCGTCATGCTGCTCGCGGCGCTGTCGCTGGCGGCGCTCGCAGCGCCCGTCTCGGCGCAGTCGTCGGCGGGGAGCACGGTGGGTCTGGTGCGCACGGGCTCGGGCAGCTTCAGCCTGGACGTGGACGGCGCCGACCTGCGTACGGTCCTGCGCGCGATCTCGGAGTTCAGTGGTCGCAACATCGTCATGGGCAGCAACGCCCGTGGCACCGTGCGCATCACGGTCAAGAACGTGTCGTGGCAGGACGCGCTCAAGGCGGTGCTGCGCGCCAACGGTCTCGACTACGTCGAGGACGGCGCGATCATCCGCGTGGACGACGCCTCGAAGCTCAACGCCGAGAAGGTCGAGCGCGAGACGGCGAACGCCCGCACGCTCGAGCTCGTGCCGCTCGAGACCCGCATCATCAAGCTCGGCTTCGCGAATGCGAGCGAGCTGACGACGCCGCTCACGGCCACGCTCTCGAAGCGCGGCACGATCCAGGTCGAGAAGCGCACCAACTCGCTCATCATCACCGACCTGCCGTCGAACCTCGACGCCATCGCGCAGATGGCCTCGACGCTCGACTCGGAGACGCCGCAGATCCAGATCATCGCCAAGCTCGTGGACATGGACGCGGGCGAGGTGAACTCGCTCGGCGTGGACTGGACCCACGGCATCGGCAAGTCCGAGTTCATCTCGGACGGTGCCGGTGACCCCATCCAGCTCCGTCCGGCGGTGAGCCCGAAGGGGAGCGTCACCATGGGCTCGCAGGTGGACGCCGGCATCGCCGGTCCGGCCGCCCGCGTGAACTTCGGCGTGTTCCGCCGCTGGGGTGACCTCGAGGCCTCGCTGCAGGCGCTCGCCAGCCAGAACAAGGCGAAGATCATCTCGAACCCGCGCATCACGACGGTGGACAACCGCGAGGCCAAGATCGTCGTCGGTCAGAAGATCCCGCTCATCGTGCAGGACGTGGCCGGCAACCCGGTCTCGCAGCTGCAGACGGTCGGCATCCAGTTGCGCGTGACGCCGCACCTCACGGCCGAGAAGAAGATCATCATGGACCTGCACCCCGAGGTGAGCGACCTCGCGTCGGGCTCGACGGTCCAGGGCGGTCTCATCATCAACACCTCCGAGGCCGACACGCGCGTCATGGTCGAGGACGGCCAGACGGCGGTGATCGGCGGTCTCGTGCGCAACAACGAGACCGAGGTCACGCGCGGTGTGCCGGTGCTCAAGGACATCCCGCTGCTCGGCATGCTGTTCAGCTCGAAGACGAAGACCTCGGCCAGCCGCGAGCTCGTCATCTTCGTGACGCCGAAGATCGTCACCAACATGGCGGCCGACTCGGGCGAGTGACGCCCCGCGACGCCGCGTCGTGCGAGCCGCCGGCCCCCTCGGGTCCGGCGGCCTCGCTTTGCGCGGGTCTCGGGAGGGGCTAGTCTGCGCGCCATGTCCAGCGTCCCCCATCGTCCCCTCGCGCTCATCGGTCTCATGGGCGCCGGCAAGAGCGCCGTCGCGCGCGTGCTCGGCGAGCGGCTCGGCGTCTCGGTCGCCGACCTCGACGGCATGATCGAGGCCGTGGAGGGCTGCTCGGTCGCCGAGTTGTTCGAGCGTGCGGGCGAGGCGTGGTTCCGCCGGCGCGAGAGCGAGCTGCTCGCCGAGGCCCTGCGCGCCGGTGTGCGCGTGGTGGCGTGTGGCGGTGGCGTGGTGCTGGCGCCCGAGTCGCGCGCCGCGCTGCGCGAGCGCTGCACCGTGGTCTGGCTCGAGGTCGCACCCGACGAGGCCGCGCGCCGCGTCGCGGGCGAGGGGCCGGATCCGGCGCGCGTGCGCCCGCTGCTCGCGGGTGGGCCGCCGGCCGAGCGCATGCGCACGCTGCTCGCCGAGCGCGCCCCGCTCTACGCCGAGGCCGCGCACCTGCGCGTGGACACGACCGGCCGCACCCCGGCGCAGGTCGCCGACGCGGTGCTCGCCGGGCTCCCGTCCGCATGAGCGGTCGGGGCCTCGCACGCAGCCTGACGCTCGTGCTGGCCGCGGCCTGTGCGCTCGCCTCGTGCGCCCCGCGCCCGCCGCGCGGTCTCGAGACGCTCGAGCAGGCCGCCCGGCGCGGGGCCGAGGCGCGCGAGCGGCGGTGGGCGTCGTGTGAGGCGGTGGGGGCGCTGCGTCTCGACGGACGCGCCACCGGGCGCACGCCCGCGCTCATGATGGGGCTGCGCGCCGCCGCGCCCGACCGCGTGCGCGTGCGCATCCAGTGGGCGCTCGGTGTGCTGGGCGAGGTCGCGGTGCGCGTTGACACGCTGGTGGCGTGGTTGCCCGCGCAGCGTCTCGGGGTGCGCTTCGGCGGACTCGCCGACTCGCTCGGCGTGCACGACCCGGCCGCCTTCCTCGTGCGCTCGCTCGCGGCGGCCTGGGTCGCCCCGCGCGAGGCCTGGCGCGACGCGGTGGCCGACAGCGCCGGGGTGTCGCTGGCGTGGCGCGAGCCCGACGGCGACGCGTGGGCGATGCGCGTGGACCTGCGGGGCCGGCCGCTCGAGGCCCGCGTCGAGCGCGCCGACCGGTACCTCACGATGCGCATCTCGGAGTGGCGCGGCTCGGGCGACGACGCACACCCGACGCGGCTCGAGATCGCCGACGGTGACGGTTGGGTGCGGCTGCGCCTCGACCTCGACGACCTCGTGGCCCGCCCGCGTCCGCGTGCGGAGGACTTCGCGCTCGAGTTGCCCCCCGGCGTGCGACCGCTCGAGTGGGCGGACCTGCGCGCCCTGTTCGCGTTGGGAGGGTTGTCCCGATGAGGCTCGTCGCACGACTCGCGCTGCTCGCCCTGCTCGCCGCCCCCACGGTCGCGCCCGCCGCGCCCGCACTCGAGTCGACGCGCGCCCTCACCGCCGGACTCGCGCGCACCGGCCGCGCCGAGGCCATGCTGTCGTGGTCGGTGGCAGCCCCCACCGGGGGCGGTTCGCGCAGCCTGCAGGGTGCGCTCGCGCTCGAGCCGCCCGATCGCGCCCGCCTCGACGTGCGTGGGACCGGCGAGCGCATCACGCTGCGCGCCGACGGCGGCGAGTGGCTGCAGCCGCGGCAGGGTCAGATGGTGCGCCTCACCCCGCGCCACTCGGTGGCGGCGCTACGCTGGTGGCGGCTGCTCGCGAGCGGGAGTGGGGCGAGCGAGCGGCGACTGGGGCCGCGTCGCTGGCGGCTCACCATGGTCTCGAGCGGCGGTCTGGAGGCCGACAGCTGCGACGTGCAGCTCGATGCGCGCGGCCTGCCGAGCCGGCTCGAGCTGCCCGACGGCATGGGGGGCCGGCAGGTCTATACGCTGGCCGCGTGGCGATTCGCCAAAGCGAAGGGCGACAGTGCGTTCCGCCTGACCCCTCCCGCAGGGGTGGAAGTGGTGGAGATGCCCTGAGCGGAGGGGCGCGCACGGGGTCGTGACGCATTGACACCCCCGCGGCGCCTCGTCCATCTTGGCCCGTCATGCGCGTCATCGCGGGGGAGTTCGGAGGGCGCCGTCTGCACGCGCCGAGCGGCGATCGCACCCGGCCGACCTCGGACCGCGTGCGCGAGGCGCTTTTCATGGCGCTCGGTCCGCTCGACGGCACCCGGGTCGTGGACCTGTTCGCGGGCAGCGGGGCGCTGGCCATCGAGGCGCTGTCGCGCGGTGCGGTGTGGGCCGACCTGGTGGACAGCGACCGGCGCGCGTTTGAGACCATGACGCGCAACCTCGCGGATCTCGCGCTCGGCGAACGCGCCCGCATCTGGCCGCTGCGCCTGCCCGCGGGCCTGGCGCGCCTCGGGGCGGAACTCGCCACCGCCGACGTGGTGTTCGCGGATCCGCCTTACGGTGGGGCCGACGCCCGTGCCATCCTGACGGGCCTCGGGCGTCCGGGCGTGCTGCGCCCCGGCACGCGCGTCGTGCTCGAGACGCATGCCAAGGACACGGTGCCCGAACACGAGGGGACGCTGGCGCGCGAGCGCGAGCGGCAGTACGGGGAGACGGTGGTGCACGTTTACCGGTCCGGCGCCGCGCCGGTGCCGACGGAGGGCGGATGAGCCGCAAGCCACGACGCATCGCGCTGTTCCCGGGCAGCTTCGACCCGTTCACGAACGGCCACCTCGACCTCACCCGGCGCGCGGCCGCATTGTCCGACCGCGTCGTGGTGGCGGTCGCGCACAACCCCGCCAAGAGCGGGTTGTTCACGCCCGAGGAGCGCATCGCGCTCATCGCCGCCTCGGTGCGCGACCTGCGCAACGTCGAGGTCATCGCGTTCTCGGGCCTGCTCGTGGACTGCGCCCGACAGATCGGCGCGCAGACCATCATCCGCGGCCTGCGCGCGGTGAGCGACTTCGAGTTCGAGTTCCAGATGGCGCTCATGAACCGCCGCCTCGCGCCCGGCATCGAGGTCGTGTTCCTCATGCCGAGCCAGGAGTACACGTATCTCAACTCGACGCTGGTGAAGGAGGTCGCACGCCACGGGGGCCGCGTGCGCGGGCTCGTGCCTCCGGTCGTCGAGCGCGAACTGCTCGCGCGCTACGCCGCGCTGCGCCGCGAGGCGGCGCGCGCCAAGCCGGTGCGCGCACCGCGCCGCACCGGTCGGGCCGCGGGGCGTCGCGGGTGAGCGGGGTGCTCGATCGCATCCGGCGCGAGGCGCAGGCCGCGCCGCGCCGCCTGCTGCTCGCCGAGGCCGGTGACCCGCGCGTGGTGGGCGCGGCCGCCCGCCTGACGCGCGAGCGCATCGCGCAGGTGAGCGTGGTCGGCGACCCTGCCGAGGCGACCGCGACCGCGCGCCGCGCCGACCTGTCGCCGGGCGCGTTCACGGTGCGCGACGCCCGCGACCCCGCACTCGTCGCGCGCACGCGCGCGGCGCTCGCCGCCGCGCGCTGCGACCGGCTCGCGGCCTCCGAGTGCGACCGGCTCGCCGCCGACCCGTTGTTCCAGGCCGCGCTGCTCGTGCGCGACGGCGAGGCCGACACGTTCGTGGCCGGTGCGGTGCGCACCACCGCCGAAGTGCTGCGCGCCGCGCTCTGGCTCATCGGGCTCGCGCCCGGCGTGCGCAGCGTCTCGAGCTTCTTCCTCATGGCGGTCCCCGCCGCTGGCGGGTCGCCCGAGCGCGTGCTCACGTTCGCCGACTGCGCCGTACTGCCCGAGCCGACCGCCGAGCAGCTCGCCGAGATCGCGTGCCTCGCCGCCGACCGCCACCACCGCCTCACGCGCGAGGTGCCGCACGTCGCGATGCTGTCGTTCTCGACGCGCGGCAGCGCCGACCACCCGCGGGTCGCCAAGGTACGCGAGGCGACCGCGCTCGCACGCGCGCGCCGTCCCGACCTGCACATCGACGGTGAGTTGCAGGCCGACGCCGCGCTCGTGCCGTCGGTGGGGCAGCGCAAGGCGGCGGGTTCGGTCGTGGCGGGCCACGCCAACGTGCTCGTGTTCCCCGACCTCGATGCCGGGAACATCGGTTACAAGCTGGTCCAGCGGCTCGCCGGTGCGACCGCGATCGGACCGATCCTGCAGGGACTCGCGCGTCAGGCCAACGACCTGTCGCGCGGCTGCACCCTCGACGACGTGGTGGAGGTGGCGACCGTGGCCTGCGTGCTCGCGGGCGACGGCGCGCCCCCCACCGGGAGATCCTGACCCATGCCGACCTACGTCTACCGCTGCAAGAAGGGACACGAGTTCGAACTGTTCCACAGCATCTCGGACGAGTCCCCGAAGAAGTGCCCGACCTGCAAGGGCGTGGGCACGCGCGTGCCCGCGGGCGGTTCGGGCCTGCTGTTCAAGGGCTCCGGCTTCTACATCACCGACTACCGCAGTAAGGGCTACCAGGACTCGGCGAAGAAGGAGAAGGGCGGATCGTCGGACGGCGGCCCGAAGGGCGGCGGGGACTCGAAGGGCAGCGGCTCCGGTTCGGGGTCGGGCGCCTGACGCGCGCGTGACGCCCACCCTCACCGCGTTCCTGCTGCGCGCGCGCGGCGGTCTCGCGTGGTCGCCCGCCGGTGCGCCGGTCGAGTGGGTGCCCGACCACGTCGTGCTCGACGACGAGGACGGCACGGTCGCCGCACTCGCGTTCGAGCGCAGCGGGGCCGCACGCGTCACGAGCGAGCTGGCGTTGTTCGCACCGCAGCGCGAGGGCGCGGGCCCCGACGACCTCGAGGACCTGCGCTTCCTGCAGAGCTTCGCGAGCGCGCGCGGCGCGCTGTTCGTGCGGCCCGGGGCGGGCCCCGCGGCCGCGGTCTACCGCCGGCGCTTCGCGCTCCCCGGGCGCGTGCTCGCCAGTGGCGTGCCGGGCGCGGGGGGCGCCGGGGCGCTCGGCATGCTGGTGCTGCCGGTGAGCGCGCTCGAGTGCGCCGCGGCGATGGCGGGCGAGCCGCTGCTCGTCATCCGGCCGCGCGTGGTCGGTGTCGAGTGGACCGGCGTGCCCGACCCGGGTGTGACCGGGCACGACATCCTGCTCGCGCTCGAGCGCCGATTGGCGGGCGAGGGCGAGGGCGCGGTGCTCGAGGGCTTCGGGGTCGGCATCCTGTCGCTGCCCATGGCCGAGCGCTTCGCGATCGCCGCGCGCGCGAGCGCGGTGACGGGCGCGCTCGCCATGCTGTTCCCGAGCGACGAGCGCACGCGCGACTGGCTGCGCGCCTCCGGGCGCGACGCCGACTGGCGACGGCTCGAGGGACCCGAGACGGGTTTCGACGCGGTGATCTCGCTCGACCTCTCGCGCGTGCGACCCGAGCGCGCGGAGGGCGTGCGCGTGCGCGTCGGCGCGTTCGCCGAGGACGCCGACGTGCACGGGCTCGCACGCGCGCTCGTGGCGCACCCGCGCCGACCCGAGGTCGCGCTCGAGGTGGTGGTGCCGGGGCGCATCGCGCTCGAGGCGTGGAGCGCGCCGGGCTCGCTCGAGGCGCTGCGCACCGCCGGGGCGGTGGTCGTGGACCGCGCCGACCCGCTCGCGGGCACGTTGCCGCACGGCACGCTGGTGGTGGGCGGCGACCCGTCCGACCCGGTCGCGCTCGAAGGCGAGCGCGGGGTGTGGGCGTGCGCCGCGCTCCTCACCGGGCACACCGCCGCCGAGACCATGGTGAGCGCCAAGCCGGCCGCCCCCGATGAGGTCCCGGCCTGGGACGAGGTCATCGAGCCGATGGGCGGCACGGTCGAGTCGGGTTCGCGCCACCGCCACGGCCCGTGGCCCGCCCAGCACGATGCGCCCTACCGGGCCGTGGTGCTGCGCGTGCTCCCCGACGACGCCGGTGCGGCGCTGTTGTTGCCGTGGGGGCCGCGAGTGCGCGCGGTGCGGGCCGACGCCCCTGAACTCGCCGCGGCGCTGTTCCGCGCCTCGGATCCGGTCACCGCCGAGCGTGCTGCCGCCGGGGGGGCCGCGGTGCTGGTCGCGGGTGAGCGCTTCGGCGGCGGGCCGCACGGCGAGGCGTTGGCGCGCGCGTTGGCCGCGCTCGGGGTACGCTCGGTGATCGCGGCGTCGTTCGCCGCCGACATGGAGCGGTTGCTCGCCCTGCACGGGGTGCTACCGCTGCGTCTGCTGTCACCCTCGGACCGCCGCGAACTCGAGGCGGGGGACGAGGTCGAGCTGCCGCCCCCGACCGCCGATTCGCCCGGCGGACGCGTCGCATTGCGTCATCTCACGCGGGGGTTCACCTTCGACGTCCGTTGTGCCCTGCTCGCCCCGCTGCGCGGCGTGGCGCGTGCCGGTGGTCTGCTGCGTGCGGTCCACGACGCGATCGCCGAGGATGCCGCGTCGCGTCCCTGATGCTCCCGTCCCTGTCCCTGTCCCGGAGTCCCGTCCGATGTTGATCGATCTCGCACGCATCCATTGTCAGGCCGGCCGCGGCGGCGCCGGGTGCATCAGCTTCCGCCGCGAGAAGTACGTGCCGAAGGGCGGGCCCGACGGTGGCGACGGCGGCAAGGGCGGTGACGTGTGGCTCGAGGTGGACCCGCACGTGCGCACGCTGCTCGACTGTCGCGAGCGCCCGCAGTACCGCGCCGGGCACGGGCGGCCGGGTTCGGGCAACAATTGCTCGGGCAAGCAGGGCGAGGACCTCGTCGTGCACGTCCCCGCAGGCACCGTGGTGAAGGACGCCGAGACGGGCGAGGTGCTGGCCGACCTGCTGCGCGTGGGCGACCGCTTCCGCGCCGCGCAGGGTGGCCGTGGCGGGCGCGGCAACGCGCGCTTCGCCAGCCCCACTCACCAGGCGCCCCGCCGCGCCGACCCGGGCGAGGACGGCACCGAGCGCACGGTCGAACTCGAGCTCAAGCTCATCGCCGACATCGGGCTGGTCGGTCTGCCCAACGCCGGCAAGAGCACGCTGCTGTCGCGCATCTCGCGCGCGCGTCCGAAGATCGCCGACTACCCGTTCACCACCCTCGAGCCCAACCTCGGGATCATCTCGCTCGAGGAGCACCGCACGTTCGTGGTCGCCGACCTGCCCGGGCTCATCGAGGGCGCGCACGAGGGCCGTGGCCTGGGGCTGCAGTTCCTGCGCCACGTCGAGCGCACCAGCGTGCTGCTGTTCCTGATCGACGCCTCGAGCGAGGCCCCGGCCGACACGCTGGCGTTGCTCCGGCGCGAGATCGAGGGGTACAGTCCGGCGCTCACCGAGAAGCCCTTCCTCGTCGCGCTCACCAAGGCCGACCTGCTCCCGCCCGAGGAGCGCGCCGGCGCCGCCGAGCGCCTCGGGGTCCCGGGCGCGCGACTCATGAGCGCGCACACGGGGGAGGGGCTTCGCGACCTGCTCGAGGACCTGTGGCGCGCCATCCCGGTCGCCGTGCCCGAGTCGGACGACGACGCACGGGAGGCTGACGATGTCCGATGACCGCTCGGCGGGACGCATCCCCGAGGCGATGAGCATGCGCGGGCTCGCGGGCAAGCGCGACTACGTGCGCTCGCTCGAGACCCGGCGCGACGAGGAGGCACTGTCGCTGCTCGTCGAGTGCCTGTGCGACGAGTCGTGGTACCTGCGCGAGCTGGCCGAGGCCGCGCTGCTGCGGATGTCCGCCGAGCGCGTCGGGCCCGTGTTGCTGCCGCTGCTCGACCAGGGCCTGTGGTTCTCGCGCTCGAGCACGGCGCGCGTGCTGGGTCGCCTCGGCTACGGCCCCGCCGCCCCGGGCATCGTGGCGTTGACCGTGGACCCGGTCGCGACCGTGCGCGACGAGGCGTACTCGTCGCTCGTGACGCTCGCCGGGCACGGCACGCGCGCGCGCCTCGCATGGGCGCTGCGCCGCCTGCCCGTCGAGCGTCGTCGCGAGCGCCTGGCGCGCATCGCGGCCACCGATCGCGCACTCGCCGACCGCCTCGCGCGCATGGCCGAGCGCCCCGAGACCGACGTGGAGTCCCCCGAGGGCCTGCGCGACGACGCACCGTGGGTGCGCGCGTGCGAGGAGGGAACCGCATGGGACGAGATCCCGTCGCCGCCCCCGGTGAGACCGGCTGCACCCGCGGAGCCCGCGCCGCGCCCGTGATCGCCGTGCGCGAGACGCCCGTGCCGTACGGCGTGCGGCGGCTCGAACGCGGCCACGCCGAGTGGCCGGCGGCGTTGGCGGGGCCCGCGCGGTCCCCGAGCGCGCTGCACGTGCGCGGCGACGCGTTGCCACCGCGCGCGCGCGCGGTCGCCATCGTGGGCTCGCGTGCCGCCACCCCGTACGGTCGCGACCTCGCGCACCGGCTCGCGCGCGACCTCGCCGCGCAGGGGATCGCGGTCGTGAGCGGGCTCGCGCGCGGCATCGACGCGGCCGCGCACGAGGGCGCACTCGCGACCGGGCGCACCGTGGCCGTGCTGGGTTCGGGGCTCGACACCGTCACGCCGCCCGAGCACGCCGCGCTCGCCGAACGCATCGTGCGCGCCGGTTCACTCGTGGCCGAGCGCGCCTCGGGCCCACCGTTCGGGCGCGGGGCGTTCGTGCGGCGCAACCGCATCGTGGCCGCGCTCGCCGCCGTGACCGTGGTGGTCGAGGCGGGCGAGGGCAGCGGCGCGCTCACCACCGCGGCGTTCGCGCGCGAGTTCGGGCACGTCGTGCTGGCGGTGCCGGGCGACGTGGACCGCCCGGGCTCGCGCGGCCCGCTGGGGTTGCTGCGCGCGGGCGTGCCGCCGTGCGCCGACGCTGGCGACGTGCTCGCGCACCTGCCCGCGATCGCGACCGACGATCCCGATGCGCGTCTGCGCGCCGCACTCGGGCGCGAGCCCTCCACCGTGGAGTGGCTCGCCGAGCGCGCTGGGCTCGCACCCGCCGACGCGCTCGCGCGCCTGCTGCGCCTGGGCTGGGCCGGGCTCGCGGTCTCGGGCCCCGGCGGGCGCTGGACGGGGCGCACGTGAGGGCGGCCCATCGCATCCAGAGCGCGCTGCTCGCCGGGACCGCGTGGGGACTCGGGGCACTGCCGCGCGCGGCGGCGCTCTCGACCGGGGCCGCCCTCGGCGCGCTCGTGGGGGCGACCGGGCTGCGGGCGCGCGTCGCGCGCGCGAACCTCGAGCTCGCGTTCCCGGAGCGCGACGAGCGGTGGCGCGCGCAGGTGCTCGCCGCGCACTGGCGCGAACTCGGCCGCGTCGCGGCCGACTACGCGCGCCTGCCCGCGCTCGTGCACGGTCCGCGCGAGCGGGTGTTCGCGACCTTCGAGGGCGAGGAGCACGTGCGCGCCGCGCGTGCGCTCGGGCGCGGCGTCATCCTGCTCACCGGGCACCTCGGGCACTTCGAGTTGATGGGGGCCGCACTCGGGCGCATCGCGCCGGTGACGTTCGTGGTCAAGCCGCTCTCGAACCCCGGGGCCGAGCGCTGGCTCGAGCGCACCCGGCGCGCGAGCGGGGTGGGCACGGTGAGCATCGGGGCCGGGATGCGCGCGGTGCTGCGCGGGCTGCGGTCGGGGGGCATCGTGGCGATGCTGGCCGACCAGGACGCGCGGCGCGACGGCGTGTTCGTGCCGTTCATGGGAAGGCTCGCGAGCACGCCGGTGGGCCCGGCGCGACTCGCGCTCGCGACCGGGGCGCCGATCGTGTTCGGCACCTGCCTGCGCGACCCCGACGGGCGCTATCGTGCGGTGGTGGACCCGCCGCACGTCGCCGAGGGTTCGCCCGCCGACCCCGACGCGGTGCGGGCGCTCACCGCGTGGCACACCGCGCGTCTCGAGCGCACCGTGCGCGAGCGACCCGAGTCGTGGTTCTGGTTGCACAAGCGTTGGAAGACCGCACCGCCGCCGGAGGAGACCTGATGCACCGCTTCGAGTTGCGCGTCCGCTACGGCGAGACCGATCCCATGGGCTGGGTGTACTACGGCAACTACCTGCGCTGGTTCGAGGTCGGACGCGCCGAGATGATGCGCTCGCTCGGGCGCAGCTACCGTCAGGTCGAGGACGAGGACGGCGTGCTGCTGCCGGTGCTCGATGCGCGCTGCCGCTACTTCCGTGGCGCGCGCTACGACGAGTTGGTCGCGATCGAGACCGGCGTGCTCGACGTGGGTCGTGCCTCGCTGCGGTTCGGCTACCGGGTGGTCGGGGAGGATGGCGCGCGCTGCGCGGTCGGCTACACCGAGCACTGCACCACCGATCGCGCCGCTCGCATCGTGCGCCCGCCCGCGTCGGTCACGCGCCTGCTCGCACTCGCGCCGCGCGTGGACGAGGAGGTGCTGCGCCTGCTCAGCCGGTGAACCCCATGTGCTCGCCCTTCGTGCGCCCCGCGCCCTCGCCGGGCTGCGCGATGGTGCCGAACGCCTGCTCGTAGTTGCCGAGGTTCTGCTCGAGCGCCTGCTGCAGGCTCTTGGCGTGCTGCGGCGTCATGATGATGCGCGCGAACACGCGCGGCTTGGGCAGACCCGGCAGCGCGCGCGCGAAGTCGAGGATGACCTCGTTCGGCGAGTGCGCGATGAACACCAGGTTCGAGTAGATGCCCTCGGCCTCGCGCTCGTGGAGGCCGATCTCGAACTGCGGTGCGGCGGGCGGCGGGGTGGCTTCCGACATGGCGGGGCTCCGGGGTGGAGGGAGGGCGACGGGTTCGCCCGCACCGTAGGCAGCGGTCGCGACGGGGGTCAAGGGTAGGGGCCCGGGGGCCGATGACAGCCGGAGACCATGGAACCCGTCGCCTCCCGTCCCACCCGCCCCGAACCCGTGCCCGACCCGCGCGCGCTGCCCGCCTTGCTCGACTGCGAGGCGGACCTCGACGCGCTCGAGCGCGGGCTGCTCGTCGCCGCGACCCACCCGCTCACGGGTGGCGCGGAGCGGGCGTGGATCGTGCGCGCGGACGAGCGCCGCGCGCTGCTCGAGGGCTGGCGCGTGCACGAGGCGGGCGATCCCGCCGGGACGCTCGCCGAGGCCATCGCGCGTGCGCGCCGCGCCCCGCCCATGGAGCCCGCGGGGCAGGAGCACGTGCGTGCGTGGGCCGCACCGACCGAGTCGCTCGACGGCGCGTGCGGCACGGCGTGGCGCTCGGGCGCGACCGCCGAGGGTCCGGGCAGCGAGTGTCCCGGCGCGCCGTGGGACGGGTGCGCGTGGGTGCGCGTCGTGCCGCTGCGTCGCGGTGAGCGCGCGCACGGCTTGCTGGTGTCGGGTTGGCGTGCGGTCCCGACCGAACGCGCAGCCGCGGGGAGCGAGTGGTTGGCGGCGTCCGCCACCGCCGCGCTCGGGGTGCAGATGCTGGCCGCGGAGGCGCGGCGACGCGCGCGGCAGGCCGCCGCCGTGTCCGAGTTCGCGCGTCTGGTCGTGAGCGCGGGGCATCTCGCCGAGGGCGTGCATGCGCTCGTTCGCCTGGCCGCGCAGTCGGTCTCGGTGCGGCACGCCGCGTTGTGGCGGACGCGCGAGGACGGCGCACTGCGACTCGACGTCTCGCACGGACCCGCGCCCGAGCGCGACGTGCAGGCGCGCATGCTGCAGCCCGCGGTCGAGGCGTGCGCCCGCGAATGTCGCGCGGATTCGGGTGCGAGCGGGGCGACGCTGCCCGGGGCGGCGGTCGAGGGCGCGGGCGAGATCGCGCTCTGGACGCTGCAGCCGGTGGTCGCGTACGGCCGCACGCTCGGGGTGCTCGCGGTCTGGGACGGTGCGGAGCGCGGTGCGGTGGCTGCGGCGTGGGAGCCCGGCGACCTCGAGACGCTCGGCACGCTGGTCGACCAGGCCGCGTTGCTGTTCGACCACGCGCGCGGTCACGAGGAGCGCGCCGCGCTCGAACGCCGCCGCGAGGACCTCGCGGCGCGTCTGCGCGACCAGGACCGGCTCGCGACGCTCGGCGAGATGGCGGGACGTGTCGGCGCCGAGGTGCGCGGGCCGCTCGCCGCGCTCGTGACGCGCCTCACCGACCTGCTCGCGGGGCTCGCGGACGAGGACCCGCGCCGCTCGCCGCTCGAGGCCGCTTTGCGCGAGGGCGAGCGCGCCGGTGCGCGACTCGGCGAACTCGAGGACTACGCGCGCCTGGAGCCCGCCCGCATGCGCATGGAGTCGCTCAACGCCGTCGCGCAGGAGGCGCTGCGGGCCTCGGCCGAGTCGCTCGCGCGTCGCCGCGTGCGCCTCGTCAAGAGCTTCGCGCCCGACCTGCCGTCGCTGCTGCTCGATGCCGCGCGCATCCGGCGCGTGGTGGGCAACCTCGTCGCGGTCGCGCTCGAGCAGTTGCCGCTCGGGGGACGCATCCGCGTCGAGACCCGCCGCACGGGGGCACTCGTCTCGCTCGAGGTCGTGCACGACCGCTCGCGCGAGTCGGGGGATGCGCTCGAGCAGCTGTTCGCGCCGTTCTCGCTCACGCCCGCACCGGGGAGCGGCGGCTCGTCCGAGCGCGACACGATCGCCGGGGCGGCGCTCGGGCTCGGGGTCGCGCACCAGATCGTCCGCGAGCACGGGGGCGAGATCCGCGTCCGGATCGAGGACGAGTGGTCGTCGGCCCTGGTCATGACCCTGCCGGTGCTGGACAACCAGGACCGGCGCCGCGCGACCGACCGGCGCGGGCCGCGTCCCGACCGCCGCCGCCGCGACCCCGGGGCCTGAGGGCCGTGCCGGGGACGCAACTCGGCCCGCGGTCGGGGTTTGACCCTCGTTCGCGGGGCATGGTAGAAACTCCCGTCCGGCGGTTCCCCTCGGGGGGTTCGCCCGAGCCGTCGCCACCCTAGCTCAGTTGGTAGAGCACACGACTGAAAATCGTGGTGTCCCCAGTTCGATTCTGGGGGGTGGCACCATCCGTACCCGCGCGCTCTCGCGACGCGCGGTCGCAGTTCGGAGCTGGTGTAGCTCAGCTGGTAGAGCACGTCACTCGTAATGACGGGGTCACCGGTTCGATTCCGGTCACCAGCTCCATTCTTCCCTCATCCCTCCGGGTCCGGCGTCGCGCGCGGGTGCGATGCGCGCCGCCCCGAAGGCCCGACCGGGCCGGTGCCGGGCTTCACCGCCGGGCGCCGGCCCGTTCCGATTCCCCGACCGTGCGTCGGCCGGACGCGGAGGCAGCCATGTCGTCGCTCATGATCAGCGTGGCCGGGGTGCGCGGCATCGTCGGGGAGACGCTCGACCCCGCCATCGTCTCGCGGTTCGCGGCCGCCTTCGCACGCACCCTGCCCGGGGACGGTCCCGTCGTGCTCGGTCGCGACGCGCGCACCACGGGCCCGCTCATGCGGCTCGCCGCCTGCGCCGGCGTCAACGCCGCCGGACGCGACGTCGTGGACATCGGGCTCGCCACCACGCCCACCACGCAGATGGCCGTCGAGCACCTGCGCGCGGCCGGCGGCATCATCCTCACCGCGAGTCACAACCCCGCGCCGTGGAACGCACTCAAGTTCCTGAGCGCGGCCGGCGAGTTCCTGGGGCCCGCCGCGGGCCGCGAGGTGCGCGAGCGCTTCGAGACGAACCGCGACCTGTGGGTGGCGTGGGACCGCGTCGGTCGTGTGCGCGACGAGCACGGTGCGCTGGAGTGGCACCTCGAGCGCGTGCTCGGGCTGCGCCACCTCGACCTCGCCGCCATCCGGGCGCGTGCCCTGCACGTCGTGGTGGACGGCTGCGCCAGCGTGGGCGGCGTCGCACTGCCCGCGCTGCTCGAGCGGCTCGGGGCGCGCGTGACGCGACTCGACTGCGAACCCGACGGTCGCTTCACGCGCGAGCTCGAACCGCTGCCCCACGCGCTCGGCGCGCTCGGGCGCGCGGTCGTGGCGGCCGGTGCCGACCTCGGCATCGCGAGCGACCCCGACGCGGATCGCGCTGCGTTCGTGGATGCCGCAGGCGTGCCGCTCGGCGAGGAGTACACGGTCGCGATCGGGACGCGCGTCGCGCTCGAGACCGAGCGTGGCCCGGTGGTCACCAACCTGAGCACGAGCCGCATGCTGGAGTCGGTGTGCGAGGGCTACGGGGTGCCGTTGCACCGCACGCCGGTGGGTGAGGCGCACGTCGTCGAGGCCATGCACGCGCGTGGTGCGGTCGCGGGTGGCGAGGGCAACGGCGGCATGATCCTGCCGGCCGCCCACCACGGGCGCGACGGGCTGGTCGCGATGGCGCTCCTCGCGCAGGCCATGCGCGGCGGGGCCACGCTGCGACAGTTGGCGGATGCGCTGCCGTCGTACACGATGGTCAAGGACAAGCTCGACCGCCCGGACGAGCCGTGGGAGCGCGCCGCCGAGCGGCTGCGTGCCACGTTCGGCGGGTGGGCGCTCGATGCCGCCGACGGTCTGCGGTTCGCGCGCGGTGAGGCTTGGGTGCACGTCCGGCCCTCGGGCACCGAGCCCGTGGTCCGGGTGATCGCGGAATCGCCCGACGCGGCCGGGACGCGCGCGTTGGTCGAGCAGGCCCGCGCCGCGTTGGCGGCGCCGGTCGGGAGGGCGTGACATGTGCGGCATCGTCGGCTACGTCGGGCATCGTGAGGCGCTGCCCATCCTCATCGAGGGTCTCAAGCGCCTCGAGTACCGCGGCTACGACTCGTCGGGCATCGCGGTGCACGACGCGACCGGCGAGCTGCAGGTCGTCAAGTCGGCCGGCAAGCTGCGGGCGCTCGAGCAGCGCCTGCTCACGCACCCGGTGAAGGGCACCTGCGGCATGGGGCACACGCGCTGGGCGACGCACGGCGAGCCCAACGACGTCAACGCCCACCCGCACGTGGACGAGGCGGGGCGCGTCGCGGTGGTCCACAACGGCATCATCGAGAACTACGCCACGCTCAAGAGCGCGCTCATCGCCGAGGGGCACGTCTTCACGACCGAGACCGACACCGAGGTGCTCGCGCACCTCGTCGAGAAGTACCTCAAGCGCGGACTCAAGCTCGAGCGCGCCGTGGGCGCCGCCCTCGGCGACGTCGAGGGCACCTACGGGTTGGTCGCCATGACCGCGAGTGAGCCCGGCGTGCTGGTGGGGGCGCGCAACGGCAGCCCCATGGTGGTCGGCATCGCCGACGGCGTCGCTGAGCAGCGCCAGGGCGGGCTGCTCCACCAGGTGGTCTTCGCTGTAGGGGTTGGGGGTCATGGCATCGGTGCGCCTCCGTATGCCTCGGTAATCGCTTGAAGCATCAGATGATGCCTAGATTGATTCGATTCCAGGACTGGACGATGCGCACCACCGTGACGCTCGACGACGAGCTGCTGGCCAGGGCCGAGCAGCTGTGCGGCGATCTGGAGCGCAGTGCCCTGCTCAAGGAAGCGCTGCGGGCCCTGGTGCAGCGCGAGAGCGCCAAACGCCTGGCGGCACTGGGCGGCAGTGAACCCGCACTGAAGCCGATCCCCCGTCGCCAGAGCGCGGCGTGATCCTGCAGGACGGCGAGGTGCTGATCCATCCCTGGGTGATCGGCGAGCTGGCCTGCGGCACTCTGAGCAACCGACGCCAGGTGTTGGAGCTGCTGCAGGGCCTGCCGGCGGCGACGGTGGCCAGCGATGCGGAAGTGCTGCTGCTGATCGAGCGCGACCAGCTGATGGGCCGAGGCATCGGCTACGTCGATGTTCATCTGCTCGCTTCGGCCCGGCTGAGCCACTGCCGGTTGTGGACGCAGGACCGACGACTTGCAGCTGTGGCGCAGGAACAAGGACTGGCGGAATACGAACCTGAGCCCTGACGCCATTCATCAGACCATCTCGGAAGGTATTTTCTGGGCCACTTGATAGAGAAATTCAGGCGCCAGATCAGCACCATTGGGCCAGACGACCGTTTCCAGCTCGGGGTCGACCCTGGCCTGATTGAAGACTTCGGGGTTGGTGAGGGGCTCGAACATCGGACCCCACAGCTCCTGGGCCAGGTCCACCGTGCCAGAGGTGCCGTCCAGGAAGCGCACCCAGAGGCAGTAGTGCGGCAGTGGCTTGACCTCGACAACGCGCGGGATCATGGCGACGACTCCAGATGTTTTGGGGGCATGAGTCAATGGCCTGGCCAACAAGCGTGGGCACCGGCAGCGCCTCCACATCGATCTGGCCGGAAAGCAGGCGCGGTAGGAGCAGGTCGCGGGTGCGGCGGA
>JBJTRI010000029.1:0-3521 GCA_046076045.1 bacterium | reverse complement strand
CTCGACGGCGACGCGCTCATCGTGCGGCGCGAGGTGAGCGCCGAGGGCCGCAGCCGCGCGAGAGTGAACCAGTCCAGCCTCACGCTCGCGAACCTGAAGCGACTCGGCGAGCTGCTGGTGGACCTGCACGGCCAGCACGAGCACCAGAGCCTGCTGCGCGAGGGCGCGGCACTCGTCACGCTCGACCGGCTCGCGGGGCTCGAGACCGAGCGCGCCCGCTACGCCGACACGCTCGCCGCGCTGCGCGAGGCCGAGGGCGACCTCGACCGACTGCGCGAGTCGCTCGCCACGTTCGCCGAGCGGCGCGACTACCTCACGGCGGCCGCAGCCGAGCTCGACGAGGCCGCGCTGCGCGAGGGCGAGGAGGACGAGCTCTCCGCCGAGGCCGCGCGACTCGCGCACGCCGACCGCCTGCGCGAACTCGGCACCGTCGCCACCTCGCGACTGTCCGAGGGCGAGAGCGCGGCGGTGGACGCACTCGGTGCGGCACGACACGCGGTCGAGCAGGCGGCGCGGCTCGACCCCACGCTCGCCGAGGCGCTCCAGCAGCTCACCGAGGCCTCGATCGCGGCCGAGGAGTCGGCGCGCACGCTGGCCGCCTACCTCGACCAGCTCGAGGCCGACCCCGATCGGCTCGAGGCGGTCGAGGCGCGGCGCGAGCTCTACCAGCGCCTGCCGCGCAAGTACCGCCGCCCGCTCGCCGACCTGCTGGCGTGGCGCGACGAGTTGGCCACCGAACTCGCGCAGGGGGCCGACGCCGACGGCGCACTGGCGACCGCCGAGGGCCGGGTGGCCACCGCCCTCGCGGCCTGCACGGGGGCGGGGCGGGCGCTTGGGCGCAAGCGCACCGCGGCCGCGCGCGAGTGGTCGGCCACGCTCACGCGCGAGCTCAAGCCGCTCGGGTTCCCGTACGCCCGCATCGTGTTCGAGGTCGAGCCGGCAGCCGACGGTCGCCCCACGCCGACCGGGCTCGACGAGGTGCGCCTGCTGTTCACCGCCAACCCGGGGGAACCCGCCCGACCGCTCGCCCGGATCGCCTCGGGAGGGGAGCTGTCGCGCGTCATGCTGGCGCTCAAGTGCGCGCTGCAAACCCGTGACCGCGTTGACCTTCTGGTCTTCGACGAAGTAGATTCGGGGGTCGGCGGTGCGGTCGCGCAGGCCATCGGGGAGCGTCTCCGGGCGCTGGGCGAGCACCGTCAGGTCGTCTGCGTCACCCATCTGCCCATGATCGCGGCCATGGCCGGCCGTCACCTGGCGGTGTCCAAGCAGGTCACCGGCGGGCGGACCACGGCCCGCGTGTCGGTCCTCGACCGCCCCCGGCGGATCGAGGAACTGGCCCGTATGCTCGCGGGGGACCGGGTCACGGAGACGACCCGCCGGCAGGCGCGCGAGCTGCTCGCCGCGCCGGTCGCGAAGTCGTAGGCTGCGGTCCCGGCCGCAACCTGCGGTCGTGCCGTGCACCCCTCGCAGCCCCACGCCGGAGGCGTGGTCCCCGCATGCTCGTCCCGACTCGCGCCGAGTTCCACGCCCTCGCCAAGACCGGCAAGCTCGTGCCGGTCTATCGTGAGGTGTTCGCGGACCACGACACGCCCGTCTCGGCGTTCCGCAAGATCGACGACGGGCCCTACGGATTCCTGCTCGAGAGCGTCGAGGGCGGCGAGAAGTGGGGCCGCTACTCCATCCTCGGCAGTCGGCCGCGGTTCGTGTTCATCGCGCGCGGCAACCAGTGCGAGATCCATCGCGACGGCCAGGTGACGAAGCTCGCGGGCTCCCCGATCGACGAACTCGGCCGACTGCTGCGCGAGCATCAGGCGGTGCCGATGCCCGGACTGCCGCGCTTCTGCGGTGGCGCGGTGGGTTATCTGTCCTACGACGCGGTGCGCTGGTTCGAGCGCCTGCCCGAACACGCCCCGGACGAACTGCACCTGCCCGATGCCGTGTTCATGTTCGGCGACGTCGTGAGCGTGTTCGACAACCTCACTCACACGCTCAAGGTGGTGACGCACGCCCGTGGCGGCGACGACCCCGATCGCGCCTACGACGAGGCCGTCGCGCGCTTGAACGCCGAGGTCGAGCGTCTGCGCAAGCCGTTCGCCTGGATCGAGCCGCCGTCGTGGGGCGAGGCCGGCGAGCCGCGCTCCACGTTCTCGCGCGAGCAGTTCATGGCCGCGGTCGAGACCGCCAAGGAGCACATCCGCGCGGGCGACATCTTCCAGGTCGTGCTCGCGCACCGCATGAGCGCCGAGGTCTCGCAGCCGCCGTTCGAGGGCTACCGCGCCCTGCGCGTCACCAACCCGTCGCCGTACATGTACTACCTGCGGCTCGGCGACTTCGCCATCGTGGGCAGCTCGCCCGAGGTGCTGGTGCGGCGCAGCGAGGGCCAGATCGAGGTGCGCCCCATCGCCGGCACGCGCCGCCGCGGCCGCACCGCCGACGAGGACCGTCAGCTCGAGGAGGAGTTGCGCGCCGACGAGAAGGAGCGCGCCGAGCACCTCATGCTGGTGGACCTCGGCCGCAACGACGTCGGGCGCGTCGCCGAGTACGGCACGGTCGAGACGAACGAGTTCATGACGGTCGAGCGCTACTCGCAGGTCATGCACCTCGTCTCGAACGTGCGCGGTCGCGTGAAGGGTGAGCTCGCGCCGCTCGACGCGGTGCGCGCGACGTTCCCCGCCGGCACGGTCTCGGGCGCACCCAAGGTGCGCGCCATGGAGATCATCGACTCGCTCGAGCCCGTGCGCCGCGGTGTGTACGCGGGTGCGGTCGGGCACTTCGACCACCACGGCAACCTCGACCTCGCGATCACCATCCGCACGCTCGTGTACGCGAACGGCCGCGCCTACTGGGGTGTGGGGGCGGGCATCGTGGCCGACAGCGACCCGCAGTCGGAGTGGGACGAGACCATGAACAAGGGGCGCGCGCTCTGGTTGGCCGTGCAGCGCGCCGAGCGGGGGACCCGGTGATCGCGGTCATCGACAACTACGACTCCTTCACCTACAACCTCGTGCAGTACCTCGGCACGCTCGGGGCGGACGTCGTGGTGAAGCGCAACGACGAGGTCACGGTCGCCGAACTCGTGGCCATGAAGCCGCAGGGCCTGCTCATCTCGCCGGGTCCCGGCGAGCCGCGCGACGCCGGCGTGAGCGAGGACGCGCTGCGCGCGCTCGCGGGTCGCGTGCCCATCCTGGGCGTGTGCCTGGGACATCAGGCGCTCGGCGAGGTGTACGGCGGACGCGTCGTGCGCGCACCGCGCCTCATGCACGGCAAGACCAGCCCGATCCTGCACAAGGGTCGTGGGCTGTTCGCTGGACTCGACAACCCGTTCGAGGCCACGCGCTACCACTCGCTCATCGTGGACCGCGACACGCTGCCCGACTGCCTCGAGGTCATGGCGTGGACGCCCGAGAACGAGCTCATGGGCATCAAGCACAAGGAGCACGAGACCTGGGGCGTGCAGTTCCACCCCGAGTCCATCCTGACCACCTCGGGGCTGCGGCTCATCGAGAACTTCCTCACCCTCT
>JBJTRI010000028.1:0-26991 GCA_046076045.1 bacterium | reverse complement strand
CGGCACCGCGTCGCCGTTCGCGGACGACCGCATCAACGGCATCGTGATCACCGGCGACACGCTGTTCGCGAGCTCGCCCAAGGGCGTCCACATCGCACGCCTCTCGCAGCGCCTCGCGACCTGGACGCTCATCCCGACCGGACTGCCGATCGGGGTCAACCTCAACATCCGCGGGATCGCCGGCGACGGCCGCAACGTGCTCGCGCTGGCGAGCGGGCAGAACCCCAACAACCCCGCGCAGCCCGTGCTGACGTCGTTCCGCTGGTTCCCGCTGCAGAACCGCTGGGGCAGCGACTTCCCCGCGAACTCCGCGGTGCGCCGGTTGCGTGACGACTTCGGCGTGGTGCTCGCCACCACCGCGAACGTCGGCCCCAACGCGGGCGTGTACCGCTGGAGCCTCACGGGTTGGACCTACCTCGCCGGTTCGCCGATCACCGACAACAGCGACGGTCCCGCACTCGAGGTGGGAGCCGCGCCGGACGGTGTCGTGTTCGCCTCGACCGTCGGGCAGTTGCTCGACCAGTCGGCCGGCTGGACCCCGAACGTGCCCCCGGGGCCGGTCGGCAACAACTGTCGCAACATCCTCGTGACGCGCGACGGGGTCTACGCCAGCTACAACGGCGAGGGCGTGAGCCGTCTGCGCGACGGTGTGTGGCGCAACTATCCCGCGGGCACGTCCTGCGTCGGGTCGGCGTGCGACACCACGTTCGTGAGTCCGTCGTTCCCGGGGGGCATGACCGTGGACCCGTCCGGCCGCAAGTGGATCGGGGTGTGGGGCGGTCCGCTCACCCGCATCGACGACTCCACGAACCCGCCGGGCTTCCTCAACCTGCAGTTCGTCACCTCGAACGCCGACTCGACGCACCTCCACACCTGCATCCACGCCGCCGCCGCCGAC
The DNA here is from genome assembly GCA_046076045.1 of bacterium. Lineage (GTDB taxonomy): Bacteria > Eisenbacteria > RBG-16-71-46 > RBG-16-71-46 > RBG-16-71-46 > JAIOPA01. The sequence continues at coordinate 26,093 of JBJTRI010000028.1, read as the reverse complement.
AGCACGGTGGGGTCGCAGGCGGGCGTGTGGTTCGGACTCGACTCGGACCGCATCGGCTGCACGAGCTGCACCACGGGCGACCCGCTCGGGCTCGACGTGTACGCCGCCGACGGTCGGTACGTGCGGAGCTTCGACACCCGCTACCCGGGGATCAAGAACGGTCTCATCCGCGGGCTCGGCTACGACGCGCGCGCGAACGAGATGTGGGTCGGGTTCAAGCAGAGCGGTCTCTCGACGTTCGCGGTGCGCGACAGCCTGCACCAGCCCATCGTGCTCGAGGACGTGACCGCCGCGGGCAACCTCGACGTGTTCGGGATCGCGGTGTACGGCGACTCGGTGTGGGTGCTGGCCGCCGAGGGCCTGCGCCGCTTCCGGGCCTCGACCAAGTCGCTCGCCACCACCCTGAGCACCGCCGGACCGCCGTCGCTCTCGAGCATGAGCCCGATCGCCGTGGGACCCGACGGCACGGTCTACGTCGGCACCGATGCCGGTCTGCGCGTGCATCGCCGCGGCGTGCCGCCGGTGGACTACAACCCCGACAACTCGCCGCTCGCCGACCCCTCGGTGCGCGCCGTCTCGGTGGGTGCGGACGGTGCGGTGTGGATCGCGACCGCCGCGGGCGTCAACCGCTTCGACCCGGACTACGTGGCGCCGCCCGAGCCCACGCTGCCGAGCCTGCGCGTGCGCGTGTACCCGAATCCCGCGTGGCTCACCGGGATCGGCTTCCAGTTGCGGCTCGAGGGGGAGGCCACGTCTTACGTGGGCGAGGTGCTCGACCTCGCGGGGCGCCTCGTGCACCGGTTCTCGTCCACCTCGAACCGAGCCGTGTTCTGGGACGGGCGAGACCTCGACCGGCGCGCCGTCGGTGCGGGCATCTACTTCGTGCGCGTGCGCGGCGGTGGGGCCGAGGCCACCTCGCGCGTCGTCGTGCTGCGGTGACGGTTCGCGCGTGACCCCGCCGGGCGCCCCGACCGTCGCGGTGCTCGATCGTGTGCCGTCGGGTTGGCCCGCGCTCGTCGCGGCCGACCCCGCGTCCACGCCCGCGCATCGCGCCATCCTGTGGGAGGCGTTCGCCGTGGCGTTCCCGGGGTTCGCGTGGCGCGTGCTCGAGGTGCGCGACGCCGACGGGTTGGTGGGCGGCGCTCCGGTCATGCTCGTGCGGCGCGGCCCCTGGCGCGAACTGCACGCGCTGCCGTGGATGCTGCCCGCGGCCCCGCTGGCGCGTCCCGGCACGCACGCGCGCGTGGATGCGGCGTGCGCGCACGCGTTCGCCGGGCTCGCACGCTCGGAGCGCGTCGCGGGCGGGACGTGGTCGCTCTACCGTCCCGAGGGGCCGGAGCCCGACTCGGCGGCGTTCGCCGACGTGGGTGCGGTGCGCATGGTCGAGACCGCGGTCCTGCCGCTCGCGGAGGGACTCGAGGCGCGCCGCGCGGCGATGGCGCGCAAGCAGCGGCAAGCGCTCGATTACGCCCTCGACGTGCCGTACACGCTCGCGGAGCAGCCCGACGCGCTCGACGAGGCGCACGCCCTGCACCAGGCGCAGTCGGTGCGCTGGGGCGGGCACCGGCCGCTGCCGCTCGACCTCTCGCGCCGACTGCTCGCGGCATCCGACGCCGACGGACCGCTCGCGCGCCTGTGGACGTTGCGCTCGCCGGCCGGGCTCGTCTCGGCCACGCTCGCGCTCGAGGGCGCGCACGAGACGTTCCTGTGGTGGGCGGGCACGCACCCGGTGGGGCGCCGTCATCACGCGTTCCTGCGGCTCGTGTGGGGCATCGCCGAGCATGCGCGTGCGCGCGGGGCGCGCCGCGTGAATCTGGGGGCCAGTCTGGGGCTCCCGCTCGTGGCCTCGTTCAAGCAGTCGCTCGGGGCGGTGGGCGTGCTGCACCCGGTGCGCGTGCTCGACGCCCGACACGCCCCGGCCCTGCTGCGCTGGCTCGCAGCCCGTCGTCGCGGTGGGCTGCCGGCCGGGGAGGGCGCGTGAGGATCGCGACGCTCGGCAACGCCTCGGTCGTGCACACGACGCGCTGGGTCGAGCACTTCCGCGCGCGCGGTCACGAGGTCCGCCTGTTCTCGCTCGAGCCGCCGCCGCCCGGCTTCCCCGGGGTGGTGCGACTGCCGTCGGCGCCGCTGCCGGGCGTGCTGCGCTACCCGCTCGCCGCCCCGCGGCTGGCGCGCGAGCTGGCGGCGTTCGCGCCCGACCTGGTGGATGCGCACTACGTGCCCAACTACGGCGTGCTCGCCGCACTCGTCGGTCGGCAGCCGCTGTCGATCGCGGCGTGGGGCAGCGACCTGTTGCTCGCCGCGCGCGCGGGCGCCGCTCAGCGCATGCGGGCCCGGTTCGCGCTCCGCCGGGCGCGACTGGTGCTGTGCGACGCCGGGAACCTCGCGCGTGCGGCCCGTGAGGCCGGCGCCGATCCGGGCGTCGTGCGAGCGCTGCCGTGGGGCGTGGACCGTGCCCGCTTCCGTCCGGCCGACGCGCGCACACCCGGGCTCGTCGCCTCGGTGCGTATGCACGAGGACGTGTACGACCTGCCCACCGTGATCGAGGCGGCCGCGGTGGTGCTCGCCGCGCGTCCGCACACGACGCTCGTCGTCGCGGGCGACGGGTCGCGCCGTGCCGCGCTGGAGCGCTTGGCGGCCGAACGCCTGCCCGCCGGGCGCTGGCGGTTCACGGGGCGTCTCACGCCGGAGGCCATGGCCGAACTGCTCGGACGCGCCGAGGTGGTGGTGTCGGCCTCGCGCTCGGACTCCACCTCGCAGTCGTTGCTCGAGACCATGGCGTGCGGTGCGCTGCCCGTGGTGAGCGACCTCGAGGGCAACCGCGAGTGGGTGGCCGAGGGCGAGGGCGCGCGGCTGTTCGCGCCGGGCGATGCCGCCGGCTGTGCGGCGGCGATCGCACGCGCGCTCGACGATCCCGCGTGGGCCGCGCTGGCGCGCGCCCGCAATGCCGCGGTCATCGAGTCGCGTGGCGACTGGCAGCGCAACCTCGCGCGCATCGAGGACTGGTTCGAGCGACTCGTCGCGGGCCGCCCACTCGAGGGAGGGGCGGCGTGAGGCGGTTGCTCGTGCTCGCCTACTTCTACCCGCCACTGGCGGGCGGTGGCGTCCATCGCGTGCTCTCGTTCACGCGCCACCTGCCGGCGCACGGTTGGGCGTGCACCGTGGTGTGCGCCGGCCCGCACGACTACTGGGTGCGCGACGAGTCGTTGCTCGGGCAGGTCCCGGCGGGCACCGAGGTGATCCGCGTCACGGGGGGGAGCGCGCTCGCGTCGCTGCTCCGTCTCGGGCGCGTGGCGGGCGCGGGGGGGCGGCGCTCGACGGCCGGGTTCTCGGCCCTGCGCACGCTCTCCGACCTCGTGCTGCTCCCCGACTCGTACGTCGGTTGGTCGCGTCGCGCCGCGCACGCGTTGTCCGACCGCCTCGCGGCCGGTGGCGTCGATGCGGTGCTCGGTTCGTCCCCGCCCGACAGCGTGCACCTCGCGGCGGGGCGCGTGGCGCGCGCGCACGGCGTGCCGTGGGTCGCCGACTTCCGCGACCCGTGGATCGGACTCCACTTCCGCCGTCCCCCGACCGCGTGGCATGCGGCGCGTCAGCGCGCGCTCGAGTCGGGCGTGCTCGCGGGCGCCGACCTGGTGCTCGCCGCCTCGCGCACGCATCATGACGAGCTCGCCGCCCGCAGCGTGGACCGTCCGCGCCGTCTCCGGTTCCTGCCGAACGGCTTCGAGCCCGCGTCCGCACCCGCACCTGCACCCGCACCCGCACCCGCACCCGGCACGCCCGACGTGTTCCGGGTCGTGTTCACGGGCACGTTGTCGCTCATGGAGGACGCGGGCACACTGCTCGAGGCCGTGCACGACGTGCTCGCCGTCGAACCCGCGCTCCGCGATCGGCTGCGCGTCACGCTCGCGGGGCCGCACGACGACGCGTGGCCGCGGCGCGCCGCTGCGCTCGGGCTCGCCGGGGTTGTGGAGTGGCCGGGGCCGCTCGCACACGCGGCCACGCGCGAACTCCAGGCGCGCGCCGACGTGTTGTTGCTCTGGAAGCCGCGCGGGGAGGGGTATCGCACCATGGTGCCGGGCAAGACCTACGAGTACCTCGACACCGGGCGTCCGGTGGTCGCGCTGCTGCCCGAGGGGGACGAGGCCGCGGATCTCGTGCTGCGCGCCGGCGGGACGCGGCTCGCACCGGGGGACCGCGGGGCACTCGCGAGCGAGCTGAGCACCCGCCTGCACCGGCACGCGGCCGAGGGTCGCACGCCGGCCGCGCGTCCCGCGTGGCTCGACGAGCGGCGCCGTGACGTGCTCGCGGGCACGCTCGCGCGCGAACTCGACGCGCTCGTGACGGAGCGCGGACGATGACCCCGACCGCGCGCTTCGAGCGCGTCATGCTCGTGGTCGCCCTGCTCGTGTGCGCCGCGCTCGCGTGGCCGCTGCGTGACTACCTGACCGACGACACGTTCATCCACCTGCAGTACGCCCGCCACCTCGCCGGCGGCGAGGGCTTCGTGTTCAACGCCGGCGAGCGCGTCTACGGCAGCACCAGCCCGCTCTGGGTGCTGTTGCTCGCCGATGCGATCGCCATGGGTGTGGACGGGCTGCTCGCCTCGAAGGTGCTGGGCGCGCTCGCCACGCTCGGGTCGCTGCTGCTGTGGTACCGCCTCGTCGCACGCACGATCGGCAGTCCGTGGGTGCGCGTGCTGTCCACGCTCGTGTGGGCGACCCATGCGTGGATGTCGCGCTGGTCGCTCTCCGGCATGGAGACGCCGCTCGTCGTGCTGCTCGTGATCGGTGGCCTGGTGGCGTTCACCGCGCGCGAGCCGTGGGGGAGCCGCCCGGCGCTGGCGGGGTTCCTGTGGTCGCTCGCCGCGCTCGCGCGTCCCGAGTGCACGCTCCTGCTCGCGTTCTGGGGTGTGCTGCTCGTGCTCGACCATGGCCCGCTCGAGGGCATGCGCCGGGCGCTGCGCGACCTGTGGCCGGCCGCACTCGTGCAGGTCGTGTGGCTCGGGTTCGCGCGCCTGTACTTCGGCACGTTCTGGCCCAACACGCTCGCCGCGAAGGCCGCGGGCGGCGACGGCTGGGAGTACCGGCTCGAGCAGGTCGTGCGGCAGGGGGCGATCGTCGCCGCCACCGACGGCGCGCTGCTCGCACTGCTCGTCGCGCTCGGCATCACCGCGCTCGCGCGCGGGCACCGGCCCGCACCGCGGCCGTGGCTGCGGCTGCTGCCGTGGGCGTGGGTCGTGCTCGTGCCCGTGCTCTACGTGGTGCGCGGCGTGCCCGTGCTGTCGCGCTATCTCGTGCCGCTGTTGCCCGTGCTGGCGTGGCTCGCGTGGCGCGCGCTCGACCGCGCGCTGCTCGACGGGCGCGCCGCGGCCCCCGACCCCGAGCGCCGCGCGCGCTTCGTGCTCGTCGTGGGTGCGATCGTCGCCGTGCTCGCGATCGGACAGAACCTCGTGACGTGGCAGCGCGTCGTGCGCCCGCAGGTCGAGTCGTTCAGTCAGGGCATGCGCACGAGCCTCGTGCCGTGGGGGCGCTGGTTCGCGGCCAACACCGCGCCCGACGCCATGGTCGCCGCACCCGACATCGGAGCGCTCGGCTTCTACGGCGATCGCCGCGTGCTCGACCTCGCCGGGCTCGTGAGCCCCGACATGGTGCCGGTGCTGCAGCGCATGCCGCAGGAGCGCGCGGTCGAGACGTTCGCGTTCGCGAGCTTCGCGCGGCCCGACTACCTCGTGGACCGGGCCCCGCGCGCGTGGGCCCTGCGCGAACGCAGCCCGTGGGCCCCCGCGCTGGTGCCGATCGGCCATGCCGCCCTCCCGAACCTGGGCGTGGCCCGCCCCGACCCGGCGGTGTACTCCATCTACCGGATCGACTGGGCCGTGTACGACTCGCTCGCCATGCGACGCTGAGACGACCCCGCGGGGTAGAGGCGCCTCCGGCGCAGGAACGGACCCGCTGCACGCGTGTGCAGCGGGTCCGTTCGCATACCGATCCGAATTCGCTTTGACGCGGGACCGTTCGTCCCCTACATTGCCCGCCAGTGGGGAGCCGTGGGGAAAATTGGTGAGGTAGGGGAAGCAGTGGTTCCCCATGGAGAGCGAACCTTCGATGGCGACGTTCCTCGGGACCGAGACCTACTCGATCGACGACAAGAATCGACTTGTCGTTCCGGTGGGTATGCGCCGAGTGACCGGCCGCAAGGAAGCGCTCACGCAGTTCGTGCTGATGCGGGGCCTCGACGGGTGCGTGTGGTTGTACGCCGAGGAGGATTGGAAGCGCCTCGAGGATCTGCTTCAGCGTCTTTCGACGGGCAACAAGGACCAGCGCATGTTCGCGAGGACGGCGTTGGTCGGTGCGAACAAGGTGGCGGTGGATAAGCAGGGACGCATCACGATCACACCGTCACTCATGGACCATGCAGGCCTCCGCAAGGATGCGGTCCTGCATGGTCAGGTCGGACGCATCGAGATCTGGTCGCAGGAGCGGTTCCAGTCCGCGCTCGTGAGCGACCCGAAGGACTTCGATGCGCTGGGTGAGCGGGTGCTGGGAGGCGAGTGATGGTGGCGCAGACCGGGACGCATGAGGTCCGCACATCCGTGACGATGAACCTGCAGCTGACGCGCGGCCGCCATGGCGCCGCCGCCCGGCTGGAGGTGCAGGAGCGTCCCGCCGGCCGGGTGGGGATGCTCGCGCTTCGCGGTTGGGTGGACCTGTCCGCCGAGCGGGCGATCGAGCAGGTGCTCGACGACCTCGCCGTGCGCGGCGTCTCCCGTCTCGTCGTCGATTGCTCCCAGCTCCTGCACGTGGACTACCGGCTCGTGCCCCGGCTCGCCGATGCGCTCGTGCGCTTCGAGGCCCGCTCGGGGGTGGTCGCGATGTGCGGCCTGTCGCGCTACCTGCGCGACGTGTTCCGCATCGCGGGTTGCGAGTCGAAGCTGTGCTGCTGGCCGGATGCCGCGGAGCTGCTCGACGCGCCCGCGCCCGCCGGAGGCGCGGTCCGTGAGTGCGCGTCATGAACCGGTCCTCCTGCGTGAGACGCTCGCCTTCCTGGCGCCCGGGCCCGGGCTGTGGCTCGATGGCACGCTCGGCGACGGCGGGCACGCCGAGGCCCTGCTGCTCGCCCATCCCGAGCTGCGACTGCTCGGCAACGACCGCGATCCGGGCTCGCTCGCGTTCGCGCGCGCGCGTCTGGCGCGTTTCGGAGGGCGCGTGACCACCGTGCACGGCACGTTCCGCGACCTGCCGGCCGCGCATGCCGCGATGGGCGGGGAGCCCTTCCGCGGCGCGCTGTTCGACTTCGGCCTGTCGTCGGCCCAGATCGACGACCCGGCTCGCGGCATGAGCTTCCGCTACGACGGCCCGCTCGACCTGCGCATGGACACGAGCCGCGGCGAGACGCTCGCCGACCGTCTCGCGACCGCCAGCGAGGACGAGCTTGCGACCGTGCTGCGCGACCACGGTGACGTGCGTCCGGCGCGCTCGCTCGCCCGGGCCCTGCTCACCGACTTCCGCTCCGGGGCGCTGCGCACCACGGGGCAGCTCGCTGCCCTCGCGGGGCGCGTGCTGCGTGACGGTTCCGCCGGGGCGATCGCGCCCGTGTTCCAGGCGCTGCGCATCTGGGTGAACGACGAGATGGCCGACCTCGAGGGCGCGCTCGCGTGGCTGCCCGAGGCGATGGCCGACGGGGGCGTGGTCGTGACGCTGGCGTACCACTCGGGCGAGGACCGGCGCGTGAAGCAGGCGCTGCGCGGTCCGGCGACGGTGGTCTCGCGCCGCCTGCCGCCCACGGTGGACGCGGTCGTCACGAGTCCGTGGCAGGAGTTGACCCGCAAGGTGGTGGTGCCGTCGGCAGAGGAGCAGGAGCGCAACCCGCGGGCGCGGAGTGCGCGACTCAGGGCCTTCCGGAGGAATCCGCGATGAGGAACGTGTGGCGTCAGCCCGAAGCGACCTGGCGCGTGGTCGAGCATCGCCGGTTGGACTGGAAGTGGATCCTCGTCCTGGTGCTCGGACTCCTCATCGCCCTGGTCGAGGTCTACCAGCGTGGCGAGGTCGCCGCGCTCGCGATGAAGGCCGAGCGGGCCCGTGGTGAGCTGCGGATGGCGAGCCACGACCTCGAGTACGCGCAGGCGCAGCTGGCCTCGGCGAGCTCGCGTGCGGGCATCGTGGAGTTGGCGTCGCGTTCGGGCGTGCGTCCCGGCGATGCGGCGCAGATCGTGTGGCTGCCGTCGGAGTACCTCGAGCGGGATGGGCGTCGTGCGGGCCAGGACGGCTCGCCGGAGCTGCTCGCCTGGGCGGGGCGCGCCCTGCAGTCGCTCGTGCCGGACGCCACGGCACGGGGTCGTCACGTGGATTGATCCGTTTCGTCCGTCACATCGGCGAACGGCCTTTGTACCGGCCGCGCCACAGCACCGCGCGAGTGGGTCGGCGGCCTGCGTGAACCGCCGTTCCAAGGAGGGAACAGTTGGCCCACAAGGAATTGCGCAAGAGTCGGGTGCTCGTGGTTGCGGCCGGTTTCTTCTTCCTCTTCGTCGTGCTCTGGGGCCGGGTGTTCACGCTGCAGACCGTCCTGCACGAACACTTCGCGGAGCGCGCGAAGGCGAATCAGCAGCATCGTGAACGGATCCTCCCGAAGCGCGGCGTGATCAGTGACCGCCGCGGCCGGGTGGTGGCGAACGACATCGGGGTCAGCCAGGTCGCGGTGAACCCGCGGCAGCTCAAGGACCCGAAGGCGGCCGCCCGCCTGCTGGCACCGTACACCGACCGGACGCCCGCGCAGCTCGAGCGTCAGTTCCGGGCGCTCAAGCGGTACACGTGGATCAACCGCGAGCTGTCGCCCAAGGACGGGCAGGCCCTGCGCGCCGCCCGCCTGCCCGGCGTGGTGGTGGAGGACGAGACGCGTCGCACCTACGCGCTCGGCGTGGCGGCGGCCGAGGTCATCGGGCGCACGAACCTCGACAACGTCGGCGCCGACGGCATCGAGTACCAGTTCGACGACCTGCTCGCCGGCCGACAGGGCTGGGTCACCACCGTGCCCACCGGCACGGGCGGGCACATGCTCCGGTTGCCCGGGGCGGCGAGTCGTCCGGCCGAGGACGGGTCGTCCATGGAACTCACGATCGATGGCGAGATGCAGGCCATCGTCGAGCAGCACCTCGCGCGCGCGGTGGACTCGCTCAAGGCGCAGCGCGGCTTCGCGATCTTCGTGGACCCTTGGTCGGGCGAGATCCTCGCGGCCGCCTGCGTGCCGCACCTGCCCCCGGGGCAGGCCAAGAACTGGAACTTCACCGACCAGTACGAGCCCGGCTCGACCTTCAAGGTCGTGGCGGCCGGTGCGGCACTCGAGGAGCGCGTGGCCGGTCCGGAGACGAAGTACGACGCCACCACGACCGGGGCCGCGGAGCTCGTCCCGGGCGCGATCATCCACGACACGCACCCGCACGGCATCGTCACGCTGCACGAGGCCATGCAGGTCTCGAGCAACATCGTGATGGGGCGGGTCGCGCTGCAACTCGGCAACGAGCGCCTCTACCGCTACACCACCGCGCTCGGGTTCGGCAGCATGACGGGACTCGAGTTCCCGGGGGAGACGGCGGGGCGCCTGCGTGCGGTCGAGCACTGGCAGCCGCGTTCGGCACCCACCATCGCCATCGGGCACGAGGTCACGGTGTCGCCGCTGCAGCTCGCGCTGGCCTACGGCGCGATCGCGAACGGCGGCGTGCTCATGGAGCCCATGCTGGTGCGCACGGTGCGCGCGGCCGATGGCCGCGAGGTGCGGTCGTCGAAGCCGCAGCCCTCGCACCGCGTGTTCAGCGAGAACACCACGCGCATCCTCATGAGCATGCTCGCCGCCGTCGTGGACAGTGGCACGGCCACCACGGCCCGCCTGCGCGACATCCGCATCGCGGGCAAGACCGGCACCGCTCAGAAGTGGGACCCGATCGCACGTTCGTACCGCACCGGCAAGTACCTCGCGTCGTTCGCCGGCATCGCGCCCGCCGACCGTCCGCGCGTCGCGGGCGTGGTCGTGATCGACGAACCGCGGGGCGGCCAGTACTACGGCGGTCAGATCGCCGCGCCGATCTTCCGCGAGGTCATGCTCGACCTGCAGCGCATCGGTTGGTCGGGCTTCGACAAGGTGGATGGCGCGATCGCCATGCGGCCGCCCGACCTGCCCACCGTGACCGCGCCCGACCTGCGGCTGCTGCCGCGCAAGGCGGCCCAGCAGCGCGTCGCCGAGTACGGCCTCAACGTGCGCTTCGAGGGCGAGGGCACGCGCGTGCTGTCGCAGGTCCCCCCGGCGGGGCAGCCCGCGGGCCGCGGCACGTTCGTGCTCGCGTACCTGTCGGCACCGGCCGACTCGCTGCATCGTGCGCTCCCGAACCTCGTCGGGCTTCCCGTGCGCGAGGCCATGCGCCGGCTCTCGCAGCGCGAGGTGCCGGTGCGCATCAGCGGCAACGGCATCGTGACGCGCCAGGAGCCGCCGGCGGGTTCGGCGCTCCCGCTCTCGGGGCCGTGCCGACTCTGGTGCTCGCCCGGCGAGGGTGGGACCGCGAGTCACGAACCCGACGCCGCGGCCCCGATCGCCGCCCGGGTCCGTCGTCCGTGACGCTGCGCGACCTGCTCGCGGGCGTGGGCACGCTCGCCGTGCACGGTGGCACCGAGCGCGACATCACCGGCCTCACGCTCGACAGCCGCCGCGTGCGGCCGGGGGACGTGTTCTTCGCGCTCCCGGGCGTGCAGGCCGACGGCGCGCGCTTCGCCGCGGCCGCGGTGGCGGCCGGTGCGGTCGCGGTCGTGGGTCCGGCCGGACTCGCGGTCACGGGCGCGACCCGTGTCGAGGTGGCCGAGCCCCGGCTCGCACTCGCGCAGGCCGCGGTCCGGTTCCACGGCGACCCGTCGCGCGCGCTGCAGGTCGTGGCGGTGACCGGCACGAACGGCAAGACCACGACGACGTGGCTGGTCGAGGCGGGGCTCGACGCCGCGGGGCGGCGCACCGGTGTGATCGGCACCACCGGGGTGCGCGTCGCGGGCGAGACGCTGCCGTCGGCGTTCACCACGCCCGAAGCCCCCGACCTGCAGAGCCTGCTCGCACGCATGCGCACCGCCGCCGTCGGCGCGGTCGCGCTCGAGGCCAGCAGCCATGCCCTCGTGCAGCGTCGCACCTGGGGGCTGGCGTGCGACGCCTGCGTGTTCACCAACCTGACGCAGGACCACCTCGACTACCACGGCACCATGGACGCCTACCTCGACGCCAAGCTCATGCTGTTCGATGGCCGCAACGGCGGCGCGGGCAAGCGCACGGTGGCGATCGTGAACGCCGACGACCCGCACGCCGCGGCGGTCGTGGCGGCGGCCGCGCGGGGTGGGCAGCGCGTGCTGCGCTACGGCAGCGCCGAGGCGGTGGGCGGGCACGACGGGCTCGCGATCGTCGCCCTCGAGCCGCGTCCCGACGGGTTGCTCGTCCGTGCGCAGGAGCGCGACGGCGATGCGGTGCGCTCGGTGGGGATCGCGCTCCCCATGCTGGGACGCTTCAACGCGTGGAACGCGGCGGCGGCGTGGCTCGCCGCGCGCGCGCTCGGCGTGGACGCGGAGACCGCGACGCGCGGGCTCGCGACCGCACCGGGGGTGCCCGGTCGGCTCGAGCGCGTGCGAGCGGGGCAGCCGTTCGAGGTCGTGGTGGACTACGCGCACACGCCCGACGCCCTCGAGCGCGCGCTCGCGGCCTGTCGCGAGCACACCGGGGGGCGCGTCCTGGTGGTGTTCGGCTGCGGTGGCGATCGCGACCGCGGCAAGCGGCCGCTCATGGGTGCGGTCGCGGCACGCGGCGCCGATCGCGTGTGGGTGACCAACGACAACCCGCGCAGCGAGGACCCGGCGACCATCGCCGCCGCCATCGTGGGCGGGGCGCCGACGGCCGGGTTCGAGGTCGTGCTCGACCGCCGCGCGGCCATCGCCGCCGCGGTCGCGGCCGCCGGCCCCGGCGACGTGGTGCTCGTCGCGGGCAAGGGGCACGAGACCACGCAGACCGTGGGCGCGGTGGTGACGCCGTTCGACGACCGGGCGGTCGCCCGCGAGGTGCTCGCGGGCCGTGCCGGGGCGGGGGCGGCATGAGCGCACCCACGCCGCTCGTCACCCTCGTGCAACTCGCCCAGTGGGCGGGCGGCGACCTCATCGTGCACGAGGTCCCGACCGAGGCGACGCAGCGCGAGGCGCTGCTGCGCACCGGCATCACCGGGGCCGCGATCGACACGCGCAAGCTGGAATCCGGCATGCTGTTCGTGCCGCTGCCCGGCAGCCACACCGACGGGCACGCGTTCCTCGACGAGGCGTTCGCCCGCGGTGCGGGGGCCGCACTCTGCGACCGCGCCGTGCACCCGCGCATCGCGCACCTGCCGCTCGGTCCGCTCGTGCTGGTCGAGGACGTGACCGCGGCGTTCCAGCGGCTCGCGCTCAAGCTGCGCGAGTTGTGGGGCGGTTGGGTGATCGGGGTCACCGGGAGCGCGGGCAAGACGACCACGAAGGAGCTGGTCGCCGCGGTGCTCGCCACGCAGGGCCCGGTGCTGCGCACCGAGGGCAACCTGAACAACCACTGGGGCGTGCCGCTCACGTTGCTCGGCCTGCGTCCGGGCATGCACGCGGCGGTGGTCGAGATGGGCATGAACCACGCCGGCGAGATCGCCGCGCTCGCCGCGCTCGCCAAGCCCGACGCGTGCATCATCACGAACGCCGGCTCGGCACACCTCGAGAACCTCGGTTCGCTCGAGGCCATCGCGCGCGAGAAGGCGTCGCTCGCGCACGCGCTGGCCGCCGGGGCGCCCGCGTTCGTGGGGGCCGACTCGCCGCGCCACGTCGAGGCGGTGCGCGGGGCGCGGGCCGAGGTCGTCACCTACGGCCTCGCGGCCGACGCCATGGTGCGCGCCGAGCACGTCGAGGACCTGGGCGACCGCGGCTCGCGCTTCACCGTGGCGGGCTTCCCGCCCGTGCACCTGCGGCTCATCGGACTGCACCAGGTCGCCAACGCCGTCGGCGCCCTCGCGGTCGCACGGCATCGCGGCATCGCGCCCGAGGCCGCGGTCGCCGCGCTCGAGGCGCACGCGCCGCTCAAGGGCCGCATGGAGGTGAAGCACGCCGCCGGTGCGACCCTCGTGGTGGACTGCTACAACGCCAACCCCGACTCGATGCGCGCCGCCCTCGCCACGCTCGCCGCGTGGCCCGGGGCGCGTCGCCGCATCGCGGTGCTCGGCGACATGCGCGAGCTCGGGGCCACCGCGGCGGAACTCCACCGCGGGGTGGGGTCCGAGGTGCGCGCGGCCGAGTTGTGGGTGGTGGGCGAGCATGCCGCGGACTACGCCGAGGGCGCAGCCCGTGTGGGAGTGGAGGCACGGCGGTTCCCCGACAAGCCGTCGCTCGCCGCGGAGCTCCGCGGCGCGCTCGGCGAGGGCACGGTCGTGTTGTTCAAGGCGTCGCGCGGCGCGGCGCTCGAGGACGTCCTGGCCGGTCTCCCGGTCGGGGACAAGGAGGCCTGACGCGTGTTCCACGAATGGCTCTACCCGTTGCACGAGCTGCCGGGCCTGTCGTTCCTCAACCTGTTCAAGTACATCACCGTGCGCTCGGCGCTCGCGGCGTTGCTCGCGCTGCTCATCAGCTTCCTGCTCGGCCCCACGCTCATCGAGTGGCTGCGGCGCGTGAAGCTGGGGCAGAAGGTTCGGCAGGAGGGCCCGCAGACGCACTACGTGAAGGCCGGCACGCCCACCATGGGCGGGGTGCTCATGCTGGTGGCGATCGCGGTGCCGGTGCTGCTGTGCGGCAACTTCCACAACCGTCAGGTCTGGCTCGCGCTCGGCGCCACGCTCGGGCTCGGCGCGCTCGGGTTCCTCGACGACTGGTTGCGCGTGGTCAAGAAGCTCCCGAACGGCCTGCTCGGGCGCTACAAGCTCGTCGGTCAGACGCTCATCGGCGCGGTCGTCGCGGTCTGCGTGCTGTCGTGGCCCGACCCGGCCACCGGCCCCACGCTCACCCACGTCCCGTTCATGAAGAGCTTCTACGTGGACCTCGGCTGGTTGTTCGTGCCGTTCGTCATCCTCGTGATCACCGGCGCCTCGAACGCGGTCAACCTCACCGACGGTCTCGACGGTCTCGCCTCGGGGCTGGTGGCGATCGCCGCGGTGGCGTTCGCGGGCATGTGCTACCTGACCGGGCACGTGAAGTTCAGCGAGTACCTGAACACCGGCTACCTCGCGCACGCCGGCGAACTCACCGTGTTCTGCGCCGCCGTGATCGGCGCCTCGCTCGGGTTCCTCTGGTACAACTGCCATCCCGCCGACGTGTTCATGGGCGACACCGGTTCGCTCGCGCTGGGCGGTGCGCTGGGGGTGGTCGCGGTGCTCATCAAGCGCGAGTTCTGGCTCGTGCTGGTGGGCGGCGTGTTCGTGGCCGAGGCCCTGTCGGTGATGCTGCAGGTGGCGTCGTTCAAGCTCACCGGCAAGCGCATCCTGCGCATGTCGCCGCTGCACCACCACTTCGAGCTCATGGGTTGGCACGAGTCGCGCGTCGTGCTGCGCTTCTACATCGCGGGTGCGCTGCTCGCCCTGCTCTCGCTCTCGACCTTCAAGCTGCAGTGACGACCCCGTTCCGCCATCCGCTCGCGGGTCGCCGCGCACTGGTCGCGGGTGCGGCGCGCAGCGGCATCGCCGCGGCGCGCCTGCTGCGGCGCCACGGCTGGGAGGTGACGCTGTGCGACCGCCGGGCGGCCGACGCCGCGCCCGAGGCCGCACGCGCGCTGGCCGCCGAGAGTGTGGCGCTGGCGTGGGGGCGCGATGACGCCGGTCTGCTCGAGGGCCACGACGTCGTCGTGTGGAGCCCGGGCATCCCGGTGGACCACCCGCTCGCCGAGGCGGCGCGGGCCTCGGGCCGCCCGGTGGTGGGCGAGCTCGAACTGGGGTTCCGGGCCGCCGCAGCCCGGCTCGTGTGCATCACGGGCACGAACGGCAAGAGCACGACCACCGACCTCGTGGGCGCGCTCCTGCGCGCGAGCGGGCGGCAGGTCGAGGTGTGCGGCAACATCGGGCGCGCCCTGTGCGAGGTGGCCGCCGAGGTCCCCGCCGACGGCCTGCTCGTGGTCGAGGTCTCGAGCTTCCAGCTCGAGACGGTGGAACTGCTGAGCCCGCGCGTGGCGACGTGGCTCAACCTGACGCCCGACCACCTCGACCGGCACGGCACGCTCGAGGCCTACGCCGCCACGAAGGCGCGCCTGTTCGCGCGCCAGGGGCCGCAGGACGACGCGGTGCTCTCGGCCGACGACCCGATCGTCGCCGCCTGCCACGCGGGCCGTGCGCGCCGCTCGGCGTTCTCGAGCACCCACGCGGTCCCCGCGGGCGCGTTCCTCGACCACGGCGACGTGGTGCTGGCCCGGGCCGGGGTGCGCGAGCGCCTCATGCCGCGCTCCGAGGTGCACCTGCCGGGGCCCCACAACACCGCCAACGTGCTCGCCGCGCTCGCCACCGTGCTGCCGTTCGAGCCCGACCGCGAGGCGCTGCGCGGGGTGCTGCGGACCTACGCGGGGCTCGAGCACCGGCTCGAGGCCGCGGGGGAGTGGAACGGGGTCCGGTTCGTGAACGACTCCAAGGCGACCAACACGGACTCGCTGCGCGTCGCCCTGCAGAGCTTCCCCGCGCCGGTCGTGCTCATCGCCGGCGGGCGCGACAAGGGGCAGGACTTCGCCCCGCTCGCCCCGCTCGTGCAGCGGGCGGTCCGGCGGCTGGTGCTCATCGGGGAGGGGGCCGAACCCATGTCACGGGCCTGGGCGGACACCCCGCAGGAGCGGGCCGGCAGCCTAGCCGAGGCGGTCCGTCGGGCGTACGAGGCGGCCTGTCCGGACGGGGCGGTCGTTCTCCTCTCGCCTGGATGCGCATCTTTCGATATGTTCCGCGACTACGAGGACCGTGGACGCCGCTTCAAGGACGAGGTGCGCGATCTCATGGCTCGAGGAGAGTGGTCTTGATTCGTGGTGATCGTGCGTTGCTGTCGATCGTGGCGTTGCTCATGGTGATCGGTCTGATTTGCGTGTACTCGGCCGGGTCGTTCCATGCGTTCGTGAAGTACGGCGACGCGAACCACTTCCTGACGCATCAGGCCATGCGCGTGCTGATGGGCGTGGGGGCCTTCGGGCTCTGCCTGCGATTGAACCTGCGCGTGCTCGAGCGTTGGGCTCCGGCGATCCTCGCGATCGCCTGCGTGATGCTCCTCGTCGTGATCGCGATGGGGCACATGTCGAACGGCGCGACGCGTTGGCTGCGCGTGGGCTTCCTGTCGCTGCAGCCGACCGACCTCGCGCGCCTCTCGATGGTCGTGTTCCTGGCGTGGTGGCTCAAGCACCGGCCCATCGAGGAGCGCGGGTTCTGGAAGGGCATGGGCCTGCCCATGCTGTTCGTGCTCGTCGTGGCGGCGCTCATCCTGAAGCAGCCGAACCTCAGTAGCGCCGGGCTGCTGCTCCTCACCAGCATCGGCATCCTCGTGCTGGCCGGTGCCCCGTGGCGCTACCTCGCCATCCCGGGTGGCATCGTCGTCGCGGTCGCGAGCGCGGCGCTCGCCCTGCACCCGTACATGATGAAGCGCGTGAACACCTTCCTCGGCTTCATCCTGCGCGGTGAGCTCGACAAGCAGGGCGCGGGCTACCAGCTCGACCAGTCGCTCATCGCGATCGGCTCGGGTGGGCTGATCGGTCGCGGTCCCGGGGGCAGCCTGCAGAAGTTCAACTTCCTGCCCGAGGCCCACACCGACTTCATCTTCTCCATCACCGCCGAGGAGTGGGGTCTCGTCGGGGCGACGGTGCTGATCGTCCTGCTGGCCCTGCTGGTATGGCGGGGCCTGCGCATCGCGGCCCGGGCGAAGGATCCGTTCCACGCCCTGCTCGCCGGTGGCATCACCATCCAGATCGGGATGTACGCGGTCGCCAACCTCGCGGTCGCGACCGGTCTGGCCCCCACCACGGGGCTGCCGCTGCCGTTCATCTCGTACGGCGGTTCGGCGCTCATGGTGAACGCCGCGGCGATCGGGCTGCTCTATCGCGTCAGCACGCTGAACGACGAGGCGGATGCCCTGACGCGCCAACGTTGGTCGAGGGAGGCTCGATGAAGGTCCTCATCGCGGGCGGTGGCACGGGCGGACACGTGTTCCCCGGTATCGCCGTCGCCGAGGAGTTGCGCGCCCACCACCCGGGCGTCGAGGTGCTGTTCATCGGCGGCCGTCGGGGGATCGAGGCCACCGCGGTGCCCGAGGCGGGCTTCCGCCTGCGCACGCTGCTCACCGCCGGTTTCCCGCGCCGCCGCTGGTGGCGCTGGCCGTGGGCCGCGCTCGTCAACGTGGCCGGGCTGCTGCAGGCGTTCCTCATCCTGCTCAGCGAGCGGCCGCGCGTCGTGCTCGGCACGGGCGGCTACGTGAGCGGTCCGGTGTCGTTCGCGGCCCGCGCGCTCGGCATCCCGCTGCTGCTGCAGGAGCAGAACAGCATCCCGGGGCTCACCAACCGGCTGCTGTCGCGCATCGCCAACGAGGTCCACCTCTCGTTCCTCGAGGCGCGCAGCCACTTCCCGCGCCGCGACCACCTCAAGGTCACCGGCAATCCCGTGCGCTCGTTCATCCTGTCGGGCGACCGCGAGCCGGCGCTGCGCGACTTCAAGCTCTCGCTGGGCAGGCCGACGCTGTTCGTCTTCGGCGGCAGCCTCGGGGCCAAGCGCATCACCGTCGCCGCGGTGGACGCGTTGCGCCGCCTCAAGGGGCGTGTGGACGTGCAGTGCATCCTGCAGACCGGGCGCGAGGAGTTCGAGGCCGTGCGCGACACGGTCGCGGCCGAGCAGTTGCCCGCCACCGTGCTGCCGTTCGTGAAGAAGATGCACCTCGCCTACGCGGCCGCCGATCTCGTGGTCTGCCGCGCGGGCGCGATGACGCTGGCCGAGATCGCGGTCTGCGGCCGGCCGAGCATCCTCGTCCCGTACCCGTACGCCGCGCACGACCACCAGCGCGTCAACGCGCAGAACCTCGCCGACCGCGGCGCGGCCGTGGTGATCGAGGACGCCGAACTCGACGGCGAGTGCCTCGCGCGCGAGGTCGCGCACCTGCTCGCCGACCGCACGCTGCTGTCGCGCATGTCGGCCAACGCGCGTCTGTTCGCGCGCCCCGACGCGGCTGCGCGTCTCGCGCGCTCGCTCGTCTCGTGGGCCGAGGGTCGCAGGGGCGAGGCCCCGGCCGAGACCCTCGTCGAGGAGGGCGAGTAGGTGTACGGGAGCACCCACCGCATCCACTTCATCGGCGTCGGCGGCAGCGGCATGAGCGGCCTCGCCGAGGTGCTGCTCAACATGGGCTACCAGGTGAGCGGCAGCGACCTCAAGGCGACCGACGTCACCGACCGCATCGTGAGCCGGGGCGGGCGGGTGTTCGTGGGGCACGCGGGCTCGAACGTCGAGGGCGCGCAGGTCGTCGTCTACTCGTCGGCCGTGAAGCCCGACAACCCCGAGCTGGCCGCCGCGCGTGCCGCGGGGGTCCCGGTCATCGCCCGCGCCGACATGCTGGCCGAGCTCATGCGCATGAAGTACGGCGTGGCGGTGGGCGGCTCGCACGGCAAGACCACCACGACCAGCATGATCGCCGCCGTCCTGCAGCGCGGCGGGCTCGACCCGACGATCGTGGTCGGCGGTCGGCTCAAGACGCTCGGTGCGAACGCCCAGCTCGGACACGGCCGCTTCCTGGTCGCCGAGGCCGACGAGAGCGACGGCTCGTTCCTGCGCCTGGCGCCCGCGGTCACGGTGATCACGAACATCGACCGCGAGCACCTCGACCACTACAAGGACCTCGACGACATCCGGCAGGCGTTCGTGTACTTCGCGAACCGCGTCCCGTTCTACGGCGTCACCGTGCTGTGCGTGGACGACCCGCACGTGCGCACCATCCTGCCCAAGCTGACCAAGCGCCACATCCTCTACGGCACGGTGCCCGAGGCCGAGATCCGCATGCTCGACCTGCGGCTCGAGGGTTCGGGCTCGAGCTTCACGGTCGAGGGCGCCGGGCAGCGCCTGGGCGAGGTCCGCCTGCAGGTGCCCGGGCGGCACAACGCCATGAACGCGCTCGCCGCGGTCGCGGTCGGGCTCGAGCTCGAGATCGCGTTCAGCCACATCGCCGAGGCGCTCGCCGGGTTCCACGGGGTGGGGCGGCGCTTCGAGGCGCGCGGCGAGGCCGCCGGGGTGCGCGTCTACGACGACTACGGGCACCACCCGACCGAGGTGGCCGCCACGCTGGCCGCCGCCCGGCAGGTGGGCGGGCGGGTGCTGGTCGTGTTCCAGCCGCACCGCTACAGCCGCACGGCCGCGCTGCGCGAGGAGTTCGGGGCGTGCTTCGGCGACGCCGATCGCGCCTGGGTCATGGACGTCTATGCCGCCGGCGAGGCCCCGATCCCCGGGGTGAGCGGGCGCACGGTGGTCGAGGCCGCACACGCCCACGGTTCGGCGCACGTCGAGTCCGCGCCCACCGCCGCCGACGCGGTCGCGGCGGTGGTGCGCGAGGCCCGTCCCGGCGACCTCGTGCTCACGCTGGGCGCGGGCGACGTCTCCAAGCTGGGCGACGCCATCCTGACCGCGCTGCGGGCGGCGGCGCCCGCGGGGGGGAGCCGATGAGCCGCTACCAGGGCAAGGCGCTGGCCGACGTCCGCCGTGAGCCGCGCGCGGGCTCGCCGTTCCGCCGCCCGCTCCGCATCGTGCTCGCCATGCTCGTGCTCGGCGGGCTGGCGATGGTGCCGTGGAAGGACGTGCGCCGCGCGCTGCTCGTGGTGGACCACATCAAGGTCACCGGGATCCGCTACCTCGACGAGGCGCGCGTCCGCGAGCGCTCGAAGCTCGTCGTGGGCCAGGACCTGGTCGCACTCGACCTCGTGCGCGCGCGCCAGCTGGTGCTGCTCGAGCCCCGGCTGCGTTCGGCCGAGGTGCGTCGCCATGGGCTGCGGGGCGTCGAGATCCGCGTCGTCGAGCGCGTGCCCGTGCTCACGGTGGAGCACGGCGAGCCGTGGGAGATCGACGAGGACGGCGTGCTGCTCGAGCCATTGCAGCCCGGCGTGGTGGCCGACGTCCCCATGTTGGTGGGGCCCGATTTCTCGAAGCACCGTTCGGGCACGCTCATCCAGACGACCGCCGTCAAACGAGGACTGGCGTGGCGCGCGATCTTGAATCATAATACGCTCCGGCTCGCCGGCCAGGTGTCCGAGGTGGACGTCTCGAACCCGCACCTCACCCGACTCGTGCTCATGGATGGTGTGCGCGTCGTCGCACCTTCGTGGCCGAACGGTGAACGACAATTGTCCGGCATGCGAGCCACGCTCGCCGACCTGAAGTTGAAGGGCAAGATGCCCCGCGAGGTCGACGTGCGATTCAAGGACCAGATCGTGGTGCGTGGCGCACGGGACGTGTCGCCGACGTTGCCGGAGAAGACATCTCGCAAGAGCTAGAGCCTACGAGGGAGGGACCCCCATGGCGCAGGCGACCCAGTCGTACGTCGGGCTGGACATCGGCACGACCAAGATCCTCTGCATCATCGCCGACAAGAACGCCGCGGGCGAGATGCGCATCATCGGGGTCGGGACCGCGCCCAGCGAGGGTCTTCGCCGTGGTGCCGTGGTGGACCTCGAGAAGACGGTCCAGAGCATCGAGCGCGCCGTGAGCGAGGCCGAGCGCATGTCCGGCATCTCCGTGAAGGGCGTGCACGCCGGCATCGCGGGCGACCACATCCGCAGCCTGAACAGCCGCGGCGTGGTGGCGGTCTCGCGCAAGGACAACGAGATCGCGCCCGCCGACGTGGCGCGCGTCATCGAGGCCGCCAAGGCCATCGCCATCCCGAACGACCGCGAGATCATCCACGTCCTGCCGCAGGAGTTCATCGTCGACGAGCAGGACCACATCAAGGACCCGGTCGGCATGAGCGGCGTGCGCCTCGAGGCCGAGGTGCACATCATCACGGGCGCCGTGACGAGCGCGCGCAACATCTGCCGCGCCATCCAGCGCGCCGACCTCAAGGTGTTCGACCTCACGCTCCAGCCCCTCGCCTCGGCGGCCGCCGTGCTCGACCGCGACGAGCGCGAGCTCGGCGTGGTGCTCATCGACATCGGTGGCGGGACCACCGACGTCGCCGTCTGGCACGAGGGTGCGGTCCGCCACACCAGCATCATCCCGTTCGGCGGGCACAACATCACCAGCGACGTGGCGATCGGGCTGCGGACGCCGCTCGACCGCGCCGAGGCCCTCAAGATCCAGTACGGCGCCGCGCTCGCCTCGGGCGTGGGCGACGAGATGATCACCGTGCCCGGGGTGGGGGGGCGCGACGAGCGCACCATCTCGCGCCAGCTGCTCGCCTCGATGATCGAGCCGCGCATGGAGGAGATCCTCCAGCTCGCCAACAAGGAGTTCCGCAAGAGCCCCGAGGCGCACCGCACCGGCAGTGGCGTCGTGCTCACCGGCGGCACCTCGTTGTTGCCCGGGGTGGTCGAGTTGGCGGAGCAGGTCTTCGAGTTGCCCGTGCGCCTGGGACGGCCGCGCGGCATCGGCGGCCTCACCACCGAGCTCGCCGACCCGCGCAACTCCACCGGCATCGGGCTCGTGCTGCATGCCGCGGGCGCGGATGAGCAGCCCATGCACGACCTCGTCGAGGTCGGCGGCGGCGCTCCGCGCGGGCGATTCGACATCAGGTCCTGGATCTCGAACCTCTTCTCGTAGTCTCTCTCGTCATCCACAACGGGTCGCGCGGGCCAGGAGCCCGGTGACCGCACCACGGAGGGTGCCCCCATGTTCGAACTCGAGCTCGAGCGCTCGCGCAACTCGGCCCGTCTCAAGGTCATCGGTTGTGGAGGGGCTGGAGGTAACGCGGTCAACCGCATGATCGGCGCAGGGTTGCGCGGCGTGGAGTTCATCGTCGCCAACACCGACACGCAGGCCCTCGACTCGGCGCTCGCCTCGACGAAGGTGCAGATCGGCGTCTCGACCACGCGCGGTCTCGGCTCGGGTGGCAACCCCGAGGTCGGGCGTCAGTCGGCCGAGGAGGACGAGGCCGCCATCCTCGAGGCGCTCGCCGATGCCGACATGGTGTTCATCACCGCGGGCATGGGCGGTGGCACGGGGACGGGGTCCGCGCCCGTGGTCGCCCGGCTGGCGCGCCAGATCGGCGCGCTCACGGTGGCGGTCGTCACCAAGCCGTTCAAGTTCGAGGGTGGTCCGCGCGGCCGGAACGCCACGCGGGGCATCGAGGAGCTGCGGGCCGAGGTGGACACGCTGCTCGTCATCCCGAACGACCGTCTGCTGAACGTCGTCCCCAAGGGGTCGTCGCTCGTGGAGTCGTTCGCGGTCGCCGACGACGTCATCATCCAGGCCACCAAGGGCATCTCCGAGCTCATCACGGTGCCGGGGCTCGTGAACCTCGACTTCGCCGACGTCAAGAGCATCATGACCTGCCGTGGCAGCGCCCTCATGGGCACCGGTCGCGCCTCGGGTGAGGATCGCGCCCGGCTGGCCGCCGAGCAGGCCGTGGCGAGCCCGCTGCTCGAGAACGCCGTCATCAGCGGTGCCCAGGGCGTCCTCATCAACATCCTCGGGGGCCACGACCTCGGCATGCACGAGGTGAGCGAGGCGGCCGAGATCATCACCAACGCCGCCGGCGATGACGCCAACATCATCTTCGGTGCCGCCATCGACCCGTCGCTCGGCAACGACATCGTCATCACGGTGGTCGCCACCGGGATCGGAGGCGCCGATCTGGTGGGCGGCTTTCGTGAGAAGCCGGTGGCCAGGTCGGCGGTGAGCGGTACGCGTGCGGCCGGGTCCGAGGGTGGTCCGTCGTCGGGCCCCACGGACTCCGCGCCCTCGGCTTCCGGGGGCGACGACTACGCCGGGATGGATCGTCCGGCGTTCCAGCGCTCCCCGCGCAGCCAGTTCGGGCGTGCGGGCTCGCGCAGCGATTCGGGGCTCGACGTCCCGACCTTCCTCCGCCGCCAGATGGACTGAGCCTGCTGTGGCGTTCCTCTCGTCGCTGGTGAAGTGGGGGCACAACCGTCGCTACAACGAAGGGATCCTCCACTTCAACCGCGGCGAGTTCGAGCGTGCGGCGGAGTGCTTCGAGCGCGTCCTGCGCGAGGTGCCGGACCCGAACGACCCGGACCACTGCCTCGCGTTGGTGCATGCCGCCGAGGCGCGGGCCAACCTGGGGTTGGCCTACCAGCAGTCGGGCGACCACGCGCGTGCCGAAGCGGAGTTCACGCGCGCGCTCGAGGAGAACCCCACCTTCCCCGACCTGCGCTACCAGCGCGCGCGACTCTACGAGCGTTCGGGGCGTGTGGACGAGGCGATCGCCGACCTCGAGCGCGCACTCGACGAGCACCCGCACTACATGGAGGCGCACCTGCTGCTCGCGGTCTGCCTCGGGGCGCGGGGCGAGCGCGAGCGCTCGGCCGGGGAGCTCGCCGAGGCGTTGGCGCTCGGACTCGACGCACCCGATTGGGTGACGCCCGAGGTCGCGCGCGAGTGGACCGGTGAGCAGTGGCGCCGCCTGTTGCCGGGTGGGGGGGACGCGGCCGCGCGTCGGGGCCCCCTCGACGAGGCGCTCGCCCGCCAGCAGGCCGGTGACCTCGACGGGGCCATCACCGCGCTCGCGCAGGCGGTGTCCGACAAGCCCGGCTACGCCGACCTGCGTTGCCGACTGGCGGGGCTCCTGGTCGAGACCGGGCGCCATGACGAGGCGCTGGGGCACCTGCGCGTCGCGCTGGAGCTGAACCCGCACTACCTCGAGGCTCGTCTGCTCGCTGCGCGCACGTTGCTCGAGCGCGGGCAGGCCCGCGAGGCCGAGGGCATGGTGGATCTCGCGATCGAGGCCCACCCGCAGTACCCCGACCTGTGGTTCTGGCTCGGTCTGGCGCGCTTCCGCGCCGGC
Organism: bacterium; assembly: GCA_046076045.1. GTDB lineage: Bacteria > Eisenbacteria > RBG-16-71-46 > RBG-16-71-46 > RBG-16-71-46 > JAIOPA01. Next base: position 2,148 of record JBJTRI010000028.1, on the reverse strand, counting down.
GACCTCGAGGGCGCGCGCGAGCCGCTCGAGAAGGCCGTGGACCTGAACCGCCAGTTCGCGCGGGCGCAGCGCCTGCTCGGGCTCGTCTACCACGCGCTCGGCCGGCACGACGAGGCCCTGCGCGCGGTGCGGCGCGGTCTCGCCCGCAACAGCGAGGCTCCGCGGGCGGCGCTCTCGGAGTCGCAGTTGCTCTACGAGATGGGCGACCTCGCGGGCTCGGAGCAGGCCCTGCGGCGCGCGCTCTCGCTGTCGCCCGATTGGCCCGACCTGCATCTGGCGCTCGCGCGCACACTGCGCTCGCTCGACCGGCTCGAGGAGGCGGCCGCGGCCTACGAGCGTGCGCTCGAGCTCAAGCCGGGCTACGACGCGGCCGCACTGGAGCGGGCCGCGCTGGCGCTCGAGCTGGGGCGTCCCGACGTGGCCGAGGCCAGGCTCGTGCCGCTGCTCGAGCGGCGGCCGCAGTGGGCCGACGCCCACGCGCTGCTCGGTCGCGCCCGGCTCACGCGCGGTGCCGCGGTCGGGGCCGAGGCCCCGCTGCGGGCCGCGATCGCGATCCACCCGGGCTTCGCCGCGGCGCGCGCCGACCTGGGCTGGACGCTACTGCGACTCGGTCGGGCGATCGAGGCCGACGTGGAGTTCGCGCTCGCGCTCGAACTCGACCCGCTCCACGCTCTGCCGCGCGAGCAGCTGGCGTGGCGGGAACTCCTCACGAGCAGTCGCGAGGACGGCACCGCCCGCTGATCCGGGGCGCCGCACGACGATAACGCGAAGGCCCGGTCCCGCGAGGGGACCGGGCCTTCGAGCGTAAGGGGGGAAGGATCAGGCCGTCGCAGCGGTCTTCGACCCGCGAACCGCCTTCTCGACCTTGCCACCGCGGATGCAGCGGGTGCAGACCGTGACCTTCTTGGCGCGGCCGTCGACCAGCGCCCGCACACTCTGGATGTTGGGCTTGAAGGTGCGCTTGGTGATGTTGTTGGCGTGACTGACGTTCTGTCCCGCCATGCGCATCTTGCCGCAAACGAAGCACTTCGCCATGGGATTCTCCTTCACGGACCGGGCCGGCCGGCGCACAGGCGCACGGGCAGGCCGAAAGCGGACATGAGCGGGGGACTATAACGGTCGGCGGGGGGGCTGTAAAGCCGCGCCGGACCGCACCCGGGGCGGGCCCCCGGGCGCCCCCAGCCCCGGTGGGCGGCCCGGCCGGCGGGGGGAGCCGCCCGAGGGGACTTCCCCGCCGGACGGGCCCCGCGTATCGTGCCGCGACCGCGCCCGCGCGGGCCACCATGACCCCGAACCGACCCTCCGGAACCCCTCCGCTCGACCCCCGGACCCGGGTGCAGTTCCTGCCCGGCATCGGGCCGAACCGCGCCCTCGCGTTCGAGCGCCTGGGACTCGTCACGCTCGAGCACCTCGTGCGCCACGTCCCGCGCGACTGGCTCGACGCCCGTCGGTTCGTGAAGGTGGCCGAGGCGCGCCCCGGAGGGCTCGTCACCGTGGTCGGCGAGATCCGTCATGCCTCGGCGATCCGCACGCGCGGGGGGCGCACCGACTTCGTCGCCACGGTCGCCGACGGCAGTGCGCTGCTCGGGCTCTACTTCTTCGGCCAGTCGTGGCTCGCGCGCACGCTCACGCCCGGCACGCGCGTGGTGGTGAGCGGCGAGGTCGAGGTCGGCCCCGAGCGCCGCATGCAGAACCCCATGTTCGAGGTGCTCGAGGGTGACATCGAGGACCTGCTCCACGCCGGCCGCCTCGTGCCCGTGCACCCGCTCACACGCGGCGTCACGGCCCGGCTCATGCGCACCGCGGTGCGTCACGCGCTCGACGCGGTGGCCGACGCGATGCCCGACCTGCTGCCACCCGAGGTCGCGCAGGCGCAGGGCTTCGGGCCGCTCGGTCAGGCGCTGCGCGACCTGCACTTCCCGGCCGACGGCGAGGCGCTCGAGCGTGCCCGTCGCCGACTCGCGTTCGAGGAGTTGTTCCAGCTGCAGATGGTGATGGAGCTGCGGCGGCGCGCGTTGCGCGAGGAGGGTCGGTCGCTCGCGCTCGCTCCGCCCGACGGGCTCGTGGCGCGCGTTCGCTCCGCGCTGCCCTTCTCACCCCCCCCCGGTCCGGACGCCACGGTTCGCGGGATCTTAAAAGCGTCTTTGC
>JBJTRI010000027.1:0-13302 GCA_046076045.1 bacterium | reverse complement strand
GAGTGCGTCGGGCCGTAGAGCGTGCCGACGTTGTAGGCGGCGAGACCACCGGCGCCCGCGCCGTTCGCCCAGTCGAAGCAGTTCGCGGCCGAGGGCGAGATCGTCGGGTTGCAGGTGATGAAGCCGGTGCGGCAGGTGGTGGTCCACCAGTTCGGCATGGCCGCGCCAGACGAGGCGAAGTCGAGCAGGAGCTCGACGCCCGAGGCCTGAATCACGCCCGCCGGCGGGAGCACGAACGAGCCGACGAGGATGTTGCTGCCGAGGTTGCTGGTGCAGGCCGAGGTGCGGTTCTGCGGACCGCCGTCACCGTAACACGACGACCAACGCAGGTTGGTGCCGGCCGCGCTCGCCGAGGCGGCCGTCAGCGCGAGCAGCGCGCCGCAGAGAAGAAGGGTCTTCTTCATGGGTGAAACCTCCGAAGCGACTGAGGGGGTGTGAGGGGTGATGTTCGAGCACTGTTGCATGGTCTGCGGGTCAGGTCGCGCTGCCACGCGACATGACCCGCCACACCACTTGCTTCAGGTGAAACAGGGGATTACGGGCAGGCGATCGCGCACGACTCGAGCGAGTTGCCCGCGCCGAACACCGACAGCCAGAGCGACAGGTCGTTGATACCGACCGAACCGTCGCAGTCGTAGTCCGAACGGCCGTACGCCGTCAGCGTGCCGAGGTCGAACAGCCACGACGAGAGGTCGTTGATCGACACACCGCCGGCGCCGTCGAGGTCGTAGGCCGAAGCCGTCGGCGAGCCGAGGAGCACGCCGTTGGCGTACACCTTCGCGCCGTTGACAAGCGACGAGGCCGAGCCGGCCGAGCCGCCGAGCACCGTGAACGACACCTGGCCGAGCGCGTCCGTGAACTTGCGCGTGGTCTTGGCGGCGCAGTTCACCAGAGCGTTGGCATCGAGCTGATCCGAGCAGATGGCGATGTCGGCGAGGCCCGAGAAGTCGAGCACGACCGAGGCGCCAGCGATCGGGTTGTTGGCCAGGTCACGGACCGTGATGCTCACGTTGCCCACGGTCGTGTCACGCAGACCCAGGTTCGAACCCACGAGCGGGATACAGCCCGGGATGGTCGAGTTGCCGGGGCTGGGAACGCCCGCGAAAGCAGCCGAAGCGACGAACAGGCCCGCCACGGTCAGGAGCGTGGCCTTGCGAAGCACACCAGTCATTGTTGCACCTCCCATAAGGGTGAAAACCTGTTGCATGGATCCAGGCAAGGCTCAGTTGCGCGCAATCAGGTCTGGCTGCGAGCCACCTCCTCCCGAACTCGTAAGACTCGACGGAGCATGGAGTTCGAATGCCTTGGCGAGCTCTTTTGGAGGTGTCTCCGAGGCCTTCCAAGACATCACGAAGTATGGAGGGCCTGTTCTAGCGGTGTCAAGAAGCATCTTGCACCGTTCTCGCCATGGAACTCGTGCTCTCACTCCGTCTTAGGGGCCGGCCGGGCGATCCGGTCCGAACCACCGGGGGTGGTCGGATGGCCTCGCCGGAGGCCCTTGGGACGCTTGGACTTCCACTTCCGTCTACCAGCTGCTGGTGGGCGAAACAGGGCTCGAACCTGTGACCCCCTGCTTGTAAGGCAGGTGCTCTGCCAGCTGAGCTATTCGCCCGGGTTCGGACCGGTACCGCGCACCAGCAACGAGGCGGGGATCAGCACGCAGTACCCGGCCGTCAACAGCACCGGAGCCAACGTGAGGGAGCCCTTCGAGAGGCTCATGTAACCGACCACCAGGACCGCCACTCCGACCGCCAGCAGGACGCTGTTCATGGTGCCCCAGCGGAACCCGAGGTCGGTCTGAGGCGCGACCCGGGCCTTCATGCTCTTCGAACGGGTGACATCCGGCTTCTGGCTCATCTCCCTGCCCCTGTCCCTACGGTTCCCCGGGGGGAACGCTGAGTGGCGACACCGACGACCTCGTACGGGATCCGTTCCCGCTCGCGAGTACCGGTGCTGGGCCGAGCCGAATCGAGGCTCGGGGCCCCGGCGATCGCAGCGAGATCGCGGTGGGTGCCGCCGCCTCCGTAGGGGCGCACGTTCAATTACCCCCGGGTGCGGTGGCGGTTCCGGAATTGTGCGGCGTCCCGTCCGGCACCAGGCCGGGCGGGTTGAGGTTGCCCGAGCGCAGCCCCGCGAGATCCAGGGCTACCCATCGGAATCCCAACGACTTGAGGCCCTCGACCGCGGCCGAGCGCACGCCCTCGGCGGCCAGCCGGGGCAGGTCGGCGAGCGGGACCTCGATGCGCGCGGTCTCGCCGTGGTGGCGCACGCGCGATTCGGGGAACCCGAGGTCGCGCAGCAGCGCCTCGGCGCGCTCGACCTGCGACAGGTTGTCGCGCGTGATGACGGTGCCGTACGGGATGCGCGACGCGAGGCAGGGCGAGGCGGGCTTGCCGGCGCTCTCGAGCCCATAGGCGTCGGCCACCGCGCGCACGTCGGCCTTGGTGAAGCCCAGCTCGGCGAGCGGCGAACGCACCGCGCCCTCGGCGGCGGCGCGCCGCCCGGGGCGCCAGTCGGCGAGGTCGTCGGCGATCGTGCCGTCGAGCACGACCGCACCGCCCTCGCGCTCGGCGACGCGCGCGAGCTGCGTGTAGAGCTCGCGCTTACAGTGGTAGCAGCGGTCGGTGGGGTTGCTCGCGAACACCGGGTCGGCGAGCTCACCGGTGGTGACGGTCTCGAGGCGCGCCCCGAAGCGAGCCGCCTGCGCACGCGCCAACTCCAGTTCGCGCGACGCGTAGCTGTCGGAGACCCCGATCACCGCGAGCGCGCGCTCCCCCAGCACCTCGTGCGCGACGCGCAGCACCACGCTGGAGTCCACCCCACCCGAGTACGCCACCACCACGTGCGCATGCCCGGCCAGCCAGGCGCGCAACAGGTCGAGGCGCTCGCGCCAGTCGGCCCCCGCGTGGGGGCGCGTGGCGGGGTCGCGGATCGCGAGTAGGTCGTGGACGGGCAGGGTGGCCATGGGGCCGCCCATGGTAGCCAGTCGCGGGGTCGGGCGCCACGGCCCACTGCGGTCAGCGGCCGTGGTGCGTCGTGTCGCGGGCGGGAGCGACCGCCGGCGGCCGGGGCGCCAGCGAGTCGGCGGCCGCCGCCTCGACGTCCTCGCGCAGGGCGGACAGCGTGGCCTGCCGCCCCTTCACCCACGCGATGTTGCGCAGGTGCTCCTCGTAGGTGGGCGCGAACAGGTGCCGCCCGCCCTCGCCCCGGGCCACGAAGTACAGGTCGCGCACCCCGGGCATGGGGTCGATCACCGCGCGGATCGCGGCCTCGCCCGGGCTGCAGATGGGCCCCGGCGGCAACCCCTTGTTGCGGTACGTGTTGTAGGGCGACTCGACCTTGAGGTCCTTGAACGTCAGGCGCGAGCGCGGCCCGCGCCCCAGCGCGTAACCCACGGTGGGGTCGGCCTGCAGCGGCATGCCGCGCTCGAGCCGGTTCAGGTACACGCTCGCGATGCGCGGGCGCTCCTCGGCGGCCTGCGACTCGGACTCCACGATGCTCGCCAGCGTGAGCACCTCGTGCCCGTTCATGTCGAGCGGGAGCGCCTGCTTCTCCTGCATGGCGCGCTGCAGCCGCTCGCGCGTGCGCTCGGCCATGGTGCGCAGCACCACCTCGGGCGCGGTGCCGGGCAGCCACTCGTAGGAGTCGGGCGCCAGCCAGCCCTCGAGCGAGGGGGCCGCGACGCCGAGCGAGTCGAGCAGGTCGGGGTCGCGGGCCAGCGAGTCGAGCGTGAGCACGGGGATGCCGACCTGACGCTCGATGAGCGCCGCGGTCTGCAGCAGCGTGAGCCCCTCGGGGATGGTGACCAGGTTGAGTCCGTACATGCCGCGGTCGAGCGCACGCAGCACGGCGGGCACCGTGGTGCCGAGCCGGAACGAGTACTGGCCGGCCTTCACGCTGCGGTCGAGGCGCATGGCGCGTGCGAGCAACAGGAAGCCGGCCGGGCTGCGGATCACGCCCACGCGCTGAAGTTCGCGGGCGATGTCGTGCAGCGACTCGCCGCGCTCGATCACCACCGTGCGGCGCTCGCTCGGCGGGCGCCAGCCGGCGGGCAGGAACAGGTCCCAGATGGGCAGCAACAGCACGGCCAGCAGGAGCAGCCGCGCCAGACGCAGCGGTCGGAACGTCCGGCCCGAAGCGCGTTCGTCACGCGCGTCGAGCGCGCGTCGCGCCCCGCCCCGCCCCGGCCGCTCGTCGTGCCGTTCCGTCACTCGCCCCCCTCCCGTTCGCGCCGGTAGCGCTCGCGCGCCAGCCAACCCTCCAGCAGGGCCACCGCGGCCCCCTCGTCCACCCGCCCCTTGCGGTTCCGAACGCGCTCGCCGGTCTCGTGCAGCCGGCGCTGCGCGAGCGCCGAGGTGAGCCGCTCGTCGAACAGGTGGACCGCCAGCCCGGTGGCCTCGCGCAGGCGGTCGGCGAACCGCTCCGCGGCGCGCGCGGACTCGCCGCGCTCGCCGGCCAGCGTGAGCGGCAGGCCCACCACGAGCTCCTCGACCTCGTGCTCCCGGACGGTATCGGCCACTCGGGCCACGGCCTCGCCCTCGCCCTTCACGACCAGCGTGGGCAGGCCGCTCGCGAGCACCCCGAGCGGGTCGCAGACGGCCAGCCCGATCCGGCGCTCACCCCAGTCCACGGCGAGGATGCGCGGCAACCGGCTCCGTCAGGCGTCGGCCGCGCGCGGGGCGGCCGAGCGGAACTTCACGAGCCGGCACAGCGTGCCGTGCTCCGAGATCTCGAAGTCCACGGCATCGCACGACGCGCGCATGATGAAGATGCCGCGGCCGCGCGAGTCGAGCAGGTGCTCGGGCGAGGTGATGTCGTGCTCGGTGGGCGCGAGGTCGAACCCCTCGCCCTGGTCGCTCACCACCACCTCGAGCCGGTCGGGGTGCATGCGGAACTCGGTCTGGAAGACCTTGGTGGGGTCCTTCTTGTGACCGTGCTGGACCGCGTTGGTGCCCGCCTCGAGGACCGACATGCTGAACATCGAGCTGGCGTCCTCGTCGAGCCCCACGCGCTCGCACACGAGCAGCGTGACCCGGTCGAGGACCGAGAGCAGCTCGAGCCGGCTCGGGAGCCGGAGCGTGATGACTTCGGGCGTGGGTTCGGGCATGGGTCCGGGCCTACGACGAGCGCGGCGTCACGAAGGCACGCAAGGCCGCGAGCGCGTCGAGGAAGTCCTGCGGGGGTTCGGAACGGAACGCGAGCGACTGGCGCGTGGCGGGGTGCGTGAACTCGAGTTCCGTGGCGTGCAGCGCCTGACGCCGGAGCGTCCGGAGCAGGGTGTCCGCGAGGCTACGCTCCGACTGCCGGAGGCTCAACACCTTTTTGACCCGCCCACCATACACCGGATCGCCCACCACGGGATGGCGCACCGCGGCCAGGTGCACGCGGATCTGGTGCGTGCGCCCGGTCTCCAGGCGGCACTCGACGAGCGTGGCGAGTCCGAAGCGCTCGAGCACGCGCCAGCGCGTGCGCGCCGCCTTGCCGTGCGGTCCGCGCACCACCGCCATGCGCTTGCGGTCCTTGGGGTCGCGTCCGATCGGCAGGTCGAGCACGCCCTCGTCGGGGCCGGGGTCGCCCCACACGATGGCCTGGTACACGCGTCGCACGTTGCGCAAGCGCAGCGCGTGCGTGAGCGAGAGGTAGGCGGGCTCGGTCTTGGCCACCACCATGAGTCCGCTCGTGTCGCGGTCGAGGCGGTGCACGATGCCGGGACGCCCCTCGCCGCCCACCGCCGCGATGCTCGGCGCATGGTGCAGCAGCGCGTTGGCGACCGTGCCCTGCTGCACGCCCGCGCCCGGATGCACCACCACGCCCGCGGGCTTGTCGAGCACGAGCACGTGGTCGTCCTCGTGCACGACCACGAGCGGCGCGGGCTCGGCCACCAGACGCGGCGGGCGCCGCGGCGGGATGGTGAGTGCGACCTGGTCGCCCACCTTGAGCTTCTGCGACGACCGGCCGACGCGCCCGTTCACGAGCACGCGACCCTCGTCGATCAGCTTCTGGAGGCGGTTACGACTCAGCCCGATCCGGGCCTTCGCCAGCCACCGGTCCAGACGCGCTCCCGCGCCCGTCTCCGGCACCTCCAGCTCCAGCGATCGATCCATGGGCATCCTCGGGGGCCGGCGTCGTCCCGGGCTCGGGGTCCTTCGTCCAGAACAACGCGAACATCGCCACGCCGAACGTGACGCAGACGTCGGCCACGTTGAAGACGGGGAAGTCGTGGCCCTTCCACGACAGCAGGATGAAGTCGGTGACCTCACCATAGCGCACACGGTCCACCAGGTTGCCGAGCGCGCCCGCCAGGATGAGCGCGAGCGACCACTCGCGCACGCGACCCAGCATGGGATGACGCGCCCACAACCACACCACCGCGAGCGCGGCCACCACGGAGAACACGTAGAACGGGAACCGTCCGCCCTGGAACATGCCGAACGCGATGCCCGAGTTGCGCGTGTAGGTGAACTGCACGAGCTCGCCGATCACCGACATGGGCTCGCGGAAGGTGAGCGTCTGCGTGGCCCAGTACTTGGTCCACTGGTCCAGTGCCACGCCGACGGCGGCGACCCCCAGCAACAGCGCGGGCGAACGGCTCACTCCTCGTCCTTGTCGCGCAGGCCCAACCGCTGCTGGCGCTCGATGTACTCCTGCTCGGCCACGGTGTAGCGCGCCCACGGCAGCGCCTCGAGCCGCGCGCGCGGGATGCGCTTGCCACTCGACTCGCAGATGCCGTAGGTGCCGTCCACGATGCGGCGCATGGCGTCGAGGATCTCGCGCAGGTGGCGACCACCCTGCGACGCGATGTTGAACGACACCTCGCGTCCGAGCGAGTCGCTGCCCGCCTCGGCCGTGGGGTTGCCGGTCTCGCCGGTCGCCTCGCGCGGGTCCACGGTGAGCACGGTGGCCTCGAGGTGGCCCAGCTCGGCGGCGATGCGCGCGTACTCGGTCTGCAGGCGCTGCTCGAAGTAGCGCAGGTCGGCCGCGGTGAGCGCCGGCTCCTCCTTGTCACGCTGCGAGCTCGAGGCCGCGGGACGCGTGGCGGCGGGGATCACGACGTGGCCGCCCGCACCGCGCGGCTTGGTGACCATGCTGCCCGCCGGCAGCACGCCGATGGGACGGACCTCGGGCGCGGGCTTGGGCGCCTTGCCACCCTTGGTGGGCGGCGCCTTGGCCGCGGTCCTCGCCTGCAACGCCTCGGGCGTGGCGCGCACGAGCCGCGGCACGCGGTTCTTGGCCGCCTCCGCCGCGGCCTTCTCGGCCTGGATGCGCTGCTCCTCCTCGCGCCGCTTCTTGGCCTCGAGCGCGGCGAGCGCACCCTTGTTGAGCACCGGCACCTTGGGCGCGGGCTTCGCGGGGGCCTTGGCCGACGGCTTCGGCAGCGGCTTGGGGGCCGGCTTGGCCGCGGCCTTGGCGACCGGCTTGGGCGCGGACTTCGGCGCCGCCTTCGCCGCCACCTTGGCCACGGGCCTCGCCACGGGCTTCGCCGCGGCCTTGGGCGCGGGCTTGGCAGCGGCCTTCGCCTTGGGCGCCGCCTTCGCGACCACCTTGGGCGTGGGCTTCGCCGGCTTGCGGGCCACGGGCTTCCCCTTGCCGGAGGACTTCATGACCATCGCCTGGGCGCGCGATGCGGGCTTCGATGCGAGCTTCTTCGGGGTGCCGGTCATGGGTTCCTCCTGGGTCGTGGGGCCCGACGGGAGCGGGTGGACGAGCGTGGCTTGGAACGGTGCGAGGTCGCGATCAGGACGCCTCGTCGAGTCGGCGGACGACCTCGGTGACGAGCTTCATGAGCGTGGGGGCGGTGCGATTGGCGACCGCGACGACGGTGGCGATGTCCACCGGGTGCAGCGCGTCGGGCAGGCACTCGTCGGTGACCACGTTGAACGACAGCACGCGCATGCCGCCGTGCACCGCCACGATGTTCTCGGGCACCAGCGACATGCCCACCACGTCGGCGCCGATCCCGCGCAGGAATCGGTACTCGGCCGCGGTCTCGAGGTTGGGTCCCGGCACGCCCACGAACACGGCGCGCGGCAGCGACAGGCGCTGCTCGAGCGCGACCTTCTCGGCCAGCGCGACGAGCGCGCGCGAGTAGGGCTCGCTCATGTCGGGGAACCGCACGCCGAGCTCGTCGTCGTTGGGCCCGATGAGCGGGTTGTCGCCCATGAGGTTGATGTGGTCGGTGGTGACCACGATGCTGCCCGCGGACAGGTCGGGGTTCATGCCGCCGACCGCGTTGGTGACCAGCAGCGTGGCGCAGCCGATCGCCTTGAGCACGCGCACCGGGAAGCCCACCTGCTGCATGGTGTAGCCCTCGTAGTAGTGCACGCGCCCCTTCATGATGGCGACCGGACGACCCGCGAGCCGCCCGATGTGCAGCTCGCCGGCGTGGCTCTCGACCGTGGAGTGCGGGAAGTGCGGGATCTCGCCGTACGGCACGACGACCGCGCCCTCGAGCGCGCCCGCGAGGTCGCCGAGGCCGGTGCCCAGGATGATCCCGACCTCGGGCTCGGCGACGCCCGCGGCGCGCATGCGCGCGCGCACCGCGTCGGCCGCCTCGTGGATCCGGGTCCCCTGCTCACTCGCCATCGTCGTCCGCTCCGTTCGGTTCGGGCCGCTCGGCCGCGAGCGCCGCTGAGAGGCGCTGGTGCGCCTCGGCCTCGCTCAGGCCCTCGACCTCGATCACCTTGCCGCGCGAGGACGCCCCCCGCACGACCGCGACCTGCCGACGCTTCACGCCGAGCAGCTCGCTCATCCACTCCACCACCGCCTCGTTCGCGCGCCCCTCGAGGGGCGGCGCCGCGACGGCCACCTTCCACTCCCCGCTCGCCAACCGCCCGAGCAGGGCGTTGCGACGCGCCCCGGGCTGGACCCGCAGCGCCAACCGCATCAACCGATCCGGTACGCGATCTCGCGCAGCGTGCTCACCACGAACTGCCGCAGGAAGGTGATGAGCAACATGGCCGCGAGGGGCGCCAGGTCGAAGCCACCGAACACGGTGGGCACGAGTCGCCGGAGGGGTTCGCAGACCGCGTCGGAGACCGCGTCGAGGAAACGCACGATGGGGTTCGAGGGATCGGGACGCACCCACGACAGCAGCGCGTTCACCAGCAGGACGAGCCACAGACCCCGCAACAGGATGTCCACGATGGTGGCCAACGCCCCCACGAGGTTCCCGACCACGAACATCACACGCCTCCTGGCTGTGTCGAGCGCGCGCCGAACAGTGCCGTTCCCACCCGCACCATCGTCGCACCCTCCTCGACGGCGACCTCGTAGTCACCGCTCATCCCCATGGACAACTCCGGCAGTTCGCACCCGAGGTCGCGCGCGACGAGGTCGCGCAACTCGCGCAGCCGCACGAAGCCCGGCCGCGCCTCCTCGGGCGTGCCGACCGGCGCGCCCACCGTCATCAGTCCCTGCAAACGCAACTCCGGCATGGCGGCGACCCGCGTGGCGAGCGCGCGCACCGCGTCGGGTGCCGCGCCGAACTTGCTCGCCTCGCCGCTGATGTTGACCTCGAGCAGGACCGGCTGGACCTTGCCCGCGGCCCGCGCACGTCGCGCGATCGCCTCGGCCAGGTCGGCGTCGTCCACCCCGTGCAGGCAGTCGAACATCGCCACCGCTTTGCCCGCCTTGTTGCTCTGGAGATGCCCGATGTGATGCCAGCGCGCCGCGTCCCGCGGCACCGTGCGCTGATGGAGCTCGGCCTCCTGGACCTTGTTCTCACCCAGGTCCGTGAGGCCCAGCGCCACCGCCGCGGCGATCGCCTCGGCCGGCTGCGTCTTGACCACCCCGATCAGCGTGACCGATCCAGCCGGTCGGCCCGCGCGCCGCTCGGCGGCGGCGATGCGGTCGCGAACGGCCGCGAGATTCCGGGCCAAAGGGTCGGTTGGGAGGGTCACGGCGGCGCGGCAATATAGTGCGGCGACGGACTTTGCTCAAGCGCTCCGAGGGCGGCCCGACCGGGCTGTCCCGGGCGGTCGGCCCCCAGCCCGACGCAGACCCCGCAGGCCCCCCGGAAGGACCCCGTACGATGACGCGAGCGAACCGGTGGAAGGGCAACAAACAGGCGCTCCCCAGCAAGCCGTGCGCAGCCTGCGGACGCCCCATGACGTGGCGGAAGCGCTGGGAGCGCTGCTGGGACCAGGTCCGCTACTGCTCCGAGCGCTGCCGCCGGGCCGCGCGCGGCACCCGCGCCTCGGGCCATGGCCGGGACTGAGCGAGAACCGCGTCTCGCCCCTCCCCACGTGGAACGACGCCCCGGCGCGCGCGCGCGGCCGGGGCGTCGTCGTGTGCTGCCCTGCGGGTGACGGGAACGGTCAGCGCAGGTCGAAGCGGTCGAGGTTCATGACCTTGTCCCAGACGCGGGCGAACTCGGCCGCGAACCGCGGCTGGGCGTCGGCCGTCGCGTACACCTCGGCGAGCGCGCGCAGCTGCGAGTTCGAACCGAACACCAGGTCCACGGTCGTGCCCGTCCAGCGCACCGCACCCGTCTTGCGATCGCGCCCCTCGAGCACGCCCGGCGTGGCCGAACGGGCCCACGCGGTGCGCATGTCGAGCAGGTTCACGAAGAAGTCGTTGCTCAACGTGCCCGGTCGGTCGGTGAACACGCCGTGCGAACCCTCGCTCACGCCGAGGGCGCGCAGACCGCCCACGAGGACGGTCATCTCGGGCGCGGTGAGCGTGAGCAGGTGCGCCTTGTCCACCAGACGCTCGGCCGCGGAGTCCTCGAGACCCTTGCGGACGTGGTTGCGGAAGCCGTCGGCGAGCGGCTCGAGCACCGCGAACGAGGCCACGTCGGTGCGGTCCTGCGATGCGTCCATGCGGCCCGGCGCGAACGGCACCGCGACGGGGCTGCCCGCCTGCTTCGCGGCCGCCTCGATCGCGGCCACGCCACCGAGCACGATGAGGTCGGCGAGCGAGACGCGCTTGCCGCCCGTGGCCGAGGCGTTGAACGCCTGCTGGATCGCCTCGAGCTTCGCGAGCACCGCGGCGAGTTCGGCCGGACGGTTCACCGCCCAGTCCTTCTGCGGCGCCAGGCGCACGCGCGCACCGTTCGCCCCCCCTCGCTTGTCGCTACCGCGGAACGTCGAGGCCGAAGCCCACGCCGTGGTGACCAGCTGGGTGATCGTGAGCCCCGAGGCGAGCAGCGTCGCCTTGAGCTTCGCGACGTCCTGCGCGTCCACGAGCGCGTGGTCCAGCGCCGGGATCGGGTCCTGCCAGATCAGCTCCTCGCGCGGCACGAGCGCGCCGCGATAGCGCGCACGCGGCCCCATGTCGCGGTGCGTGAGCTTGAACCAGGCGCGCGCGAACGCGTCGGCGAACTGCTCGGGGTGCTGGTGGAAGCGGCGCGCCACCTTCTCGAAGCCCGGGTCGAAGCGCAGCGAGAGGTCGGCCGTGGTCATCATGGGCGGCTGCTTCCTCGAGGCGTCGTGTGCATCGGGGATCATGTGCTCGGGCTTCACGTCCTTCGCCACCCACTGGTGCGCGCCGGCCGGGCTCTTGGTGAGCTGCCACTCGTAGCCGAACAGCATGTCGAAGTAGCCGTTGTCCCAACGCGTCGGGTTGGGCTTCCACGCGCCCTCGATGCCGCTGGTCGTGGTGTCCACGCCCTTGCCGGTGCCGAAGCGGTTGATCCAACCGAAACCCTGCACCTCGAGCGGCGCGCCCTCGGGCTCGGCGCCGACCAGCGCGGGGTCGCCCGCGCCGTGCGCCTTGCCGAACGTGTGACCGCCCGCGATGAGGGCCACCGTCTCCTCGTCGTTCATGGCCATGCGCGCGAACGTCTCGCGCACGTCACGCCCCGAGGCGACCGGGTCGGGGTTGCCGTTCGGACCCTCGGGGTTCACGTAGATGAGGCCCATCTGCACGGCCGCGAGCGGCTGCTCGAGCTGGCGGTCGCCGGTGTAGCGCTGGTCGCCGAGCCACGTGGACTCGGTGCCCCAGTAGATGTCCTGCTCGGGCTCCCAGATGTCGGGGCGCCCGCCCGCGAAGCCGAACGTCTTGAAGCCCATGGACTCCAACGCGACGTTGCCCGCGAGGATCATGAGGTCGGCCCACGACAGCCGGTGCCCGTACTTGGCCTTGATGGGCCACAGCAGACGACGCGCCTTGTCGAGGTTGCCGTTGTCGGGCCAGCTGTTGAGCGGCGCGAAGCGCAGCGCGCCCGTGCCCGCGCCACCGCGGCCATCGCTCGTGCGGTAGGTGCCGGCCGCGTGCCACGCCATGCGGATCATGAGGCCGCCGTAGTGCCCCCAGTCGGCGGGCCACCAGTCCTGCGAGTCGGTCATGAGCGCATGCAGGTCGCGCACGACGGCGTCGAGGTCGAGCTCGTCGAACGCCTGGGCGTAGTCGAAGTCCGGTCCCATGGGGTCCGACTTCTCCGACTGCTGGCTCAGGATGCCGAGCCGCAACTGGTTCGGCCACCAATCGGCGTTGGTCTGCGCACCGCCGGTCACGGCGGGATTGTGCGTGACACCCGAGAACGGGCACTTGCGTTCGTTCGACACGAGCCTCTCCTGTGGCAGGTGGGGTGCGTGCGCGTCATGCACCGCGGGCCGCGCCCCGTGGTCCATCCGATCGTGGTCACGAGCCCGCCGCGTGACACTCGTCGGCCGCGCGCGGGGCGCGGGTCCGGACCGGAGTCGGCGCGGGCGGGCAAACGAAGAACCCGACCGGTCGAGCGTCGGGTTCCTCGGTACTTGGTGGAGGCGGCGGGAATCGAACCCGCGTCCGAAAGGTCATCCGCAGAGAGTCCTACAAGCGTATCCGACCTACTCTGGAACGTTCTCGCGCGCGTTGCTCCGGTCGGCGGGATCGCGGCGCGCCAGCCCTACTGCATCTCGTCGTCGGCCCGCGGGCGGGGCTTCGGACCAGCCTGCGATTGTATGGCGCCCGGGTCCGGCCCCCACAGGCGGGGTCCGGTCAGGCGTCACCGCCTGTTATTAGGCGGCGAGAGCCATCTGCTCGTTGGCAGATGTACAGTTCCCACTTTTTTGACGAGGCGTGAGTCCCCGGCTTGCACTCTCTGGTTCAGCCCCCCCGTCGAGACCTGTACGCCCCCTGCGGTGGGTCGCGTGGTGCAGCGGGCGCCACGCTCGCCGTGTTCGATGCGGGACCGGCCCGCGCGGTTCAGAACGGGATGTCGCTGTCGTCCGCGCCGCCGAAGTCGCTCGCACCGTAATCGTCGTTGCCCGAGCCGACCGGCGCCGGCTCGTCGTAGCCGCCCTGCTGGCGACCACCGCCGAAGCCGCCGCTCGAACCCGAACCGCCGTCGCCGCCACGACCGCCGACGAAGCGCATGTT
>JBJTRI010000026.1:0-7375 GCA_046076045.1 bacterium | reverse complement strand
AGCCCGACTTCGGTCCCGAGCGCATCCACGCCACCGCGGGTGCGACCGCGATCGGCGCGCGCCGGTTCCTGGTCGCATTCAACGCCAACCTGAACACCTCGGACCTGCGCATCGCCAAGGCGGTCGCGGCCGCGATCCGCGAGCAGTCGGGCGGACTCAAGAACGTCCGCGCGCTGGGCTTCGCGATCGAGAACGGTCGGCGTGCGCAGGTGAGCATGAATCTGGTCAACGTCGAGGCCACGCCGATCCACCGCGTGCTCGCGCTCGTGCGCGACGAGGCCGCGCGCCACGGCGCGGCCATCCGCGGTTGTGAGGTGGTGGGGCTGGTGCCCGAGGCGGCCATGCTCGCCGCGGCCGAGCACACGCTGCAGCTCGAGGGCTTCAAGCGCGACCAGGTCCTCGAACTCCGCCTGCGCAACGCGCCGCTCACCGAGGCCGTGCCGATCGCGTCGTTCCTCGACCAGGTGGCCGGGCCCACGCCCACGCCGGGGGGCGGTACCGTGGCGGCGTTCGTCGGTGCGGTCGCCGCGTGCCTGCCCACCATGGTGGCCAACCTCACCCTGGGCAAGAAGAAGTACGCCGCGGCCGAGGAGGCCATGGCCGGCATCAAGCGCGACGCCGAGGGGCTGCGGCGCGAACTGCTCGCCCTCGGGCGCCGCGACAGCGAGGCGTTCGACCAGGTGCTGCGGGCGCGCCGGATGTCGCAGGCGACCCCGCCCGAGGTGGCCGACCGCGACGCCGCCATGGCCGCCGCCGACCGCGAGGCCGTGCAGGTCCCGCTCGAGACCGCCCGGGCCTGCGTGCGGGTGGCCGAGCTGGCCGCCCTCGCCGCGCAGCGGGGCAACACGAACGCCTGTTCGGACGCCGGCGTGGCGGGTCTGCTCGCCCGGGCGGCCGGGGAGGGGGCCCTCCTGAACGTCCAGATCAACCTGAAGTCCATGCCCGGATCGGCCGATACCGAGCGTGTGGCGGCGGAGGCGGAGTCCGTCCGCGCGGCCCTCGTGGCCGCTGCGGATCGCTGCGCCTCGGCCGTGCAGGCCGCGATGAACGCTTGACGTCAGGGAGTGGACGCCGCGACGCGCGAGTGCGCCGGGCAGCCGGGGGAACGAGCCAACTTGGACAAGGCGATCGAGATCAAGCGTCGAGCCCAAAGGTGCGTCCAGAACGGTGATCTGGACGGCGCGCTCCGGGAGTACGAGAAGCTCGTCGAGACCCCCGACGCCGACCCGTACCACTTCGTGCTGCTCGCCGACCTGCTCTACAAGAAGGGCGATCAGGGGCGTGCCGCGGAGCGCTACCTCGACGCGGTCGGGTCCTATCAGCGCTCCTCGCTCTACAAGAACGCCATCGCCGTCTGCAAGAAGATGCTGCGCCTCAACCTGTCGCAGGGGACCGTGCTGCGGACCCTCGCCGAGTTGCACGCGCTCGACGGCCTCACGGGCGAGGCCGCGCTCTACTGGACGCAGTACGCCGAGGTCATGGTGCGCGCCAACCAGCCGCTCGAGGCGGCGGGTGCGCTGCGCAAGGCGTTCGAGAACGCGCACGACGACGTGCGCCTGCTCGAGCAGTTGGCCGAGGTGCAGGTCGTCGCGGGGGAGGACGCCGTGGCCGCGGGCACGCTGCTCGAGGCGTCGGTGCTCTACCGTGCGCGCGGCCACATGGACGACGCGCAGCGCTGCGAGACGCGTGCGGGCGAGCTCGACTCGAGCGCGTCTATGCCGCTGCCCGAGCTCACGCTGCCCGAGTCGCTCGCCGTTGCGGGCGTGCCCGTCGCGAGTGCGACCCCGGCCGAGACCGTGGCCGACGAGCGCCCCGCCTCGCCGTTCCGCCTCGAGTTGGTCGAGGCCCCCGCGGGCGAGTCGCTCGACCTCGACCGTCCGGCCGCGTTCCGGCCGCCCGTGAGCGTGGACGAGGGTGGTTTCGAGCGCGCCCCGAGCTTCGCCCCGCCGCTCGAGTCGCCGGAGTCCATCGCCACGCCGCCGGTGCCCGAAGTCGCCGAGTCGCCCTCGAACGTCACGCCGCTGCCGCTGCCGGTCGCCGAGGTGGTGCCCACGCCGTCCCGGATCGCCGAGCGTCCCGCCGCCCACACGCCCGACGAGGCCCAGGTCGAGGCCGCCCTCGCGCGCGCGCAGGAGGAGTTCCGCGCCGGTCGTCGCGACGAGGCCGCCGTGGCCCTGGTCGAGGCCGCGCGCGGTTACGAGTCGCTCGGTCGTCTCGAGAACGCCGCCACCATCCTGCGCAGCCTCGGTCGCGGGGGGCAGGCCACGCTCGAGACGCTGCGCCTGTGGCTCGACAACTGCGAGCGTCGCGGGGACCGCACCGAGGCCGCGCAGGTCGCGTGCGAACTCGGCGACCGTGCGATCAACGACGGTGACGAGTCGGCCGCGCGCGGTTGGTTCGAGCGCGCGCTCGCCATCGACGCTGTGCACGCGCTCGCGCGCCGCCGCCTGCAGCGTCTCGCGGGCGAGGTGCCCGACAACATCGTGCCGCTCCCGCTGCCCACCGCGCCCGCGGCCGACGCGGGTCGCGTCGAGGTCGCGCTCGGCCGCGCCGAGGCCGCCTCGTTCGACCTGGCCGGTCTGCTGCAGGAGTTCCGGCGCGGGGTCGAGTCGCAGTTGGAAGGCGACGCCCAGGGGCATTACGATTTGGGTATGGCCTACCGCGAGATGGGGTTGGGGGAGCAGGCGATCGAGGCGTTCCGCGCCGCGACCGCCGACGCCGCGCTCGCCGTGCGCGCGCACGAGATGATCGGGCGCTGCCATGCCGACGCCGGCCAGCACGAGGACGCGGTGCGCGCCTTCGAGGCCGGTCTGGTGTCGTCGCCGAACGTCGAGGGTGAGGCCGAGCTGCACGTGCTCGCCGCGCACAGCCTCGCCACGCTCGGTCGCCACGCCGAGGCCGTCGAGCAGCTCGAGGCCGCCGAGGCGGCGTTCCCTGGACGTCCCGACGTGGCCGAGCGTCTCGTCGAGTACCGCTCGTTGCGGAAGGCGGCATGACCGAGGTCCGGCCACCGCAGCCCTTCGGAGGCCGGCTCGAACTGCATGCCCACACCCACTTCAGCGACGGCCAGTTGTCGCCGGCCGAGCTGGTGGAGTTCGCGCTCGAACGCGGCATGACCGCGCTCGCGATCACCGACCACGACTCGGTCGAGGGCGTCGCGCCCGCACAGGCCGCCGCGGCCGGCCGCCTCGAGGTGGTGCCCGGCATCGAGATCTCGTCGTCGTACGAGGGCATGGACCTGCACATCCTCGGCTACTTCGTGGACCCGACCTCGCAGGCCCTGCTCACGCGGCTCGCGTCGTTCCGCGACGAGCGCCGACAGCGCGCCGTGGACATCGTCGCGCGTCTCGCCGAGTTGGGCGTGCACGTCGACGCCGACGGCATCATCGCCTCGGCCGGTCCCGGCGTGGTGGGGCGTCCGCACGTCGCGCAGGCCCTGCTGCGCGGCGGGCACGTGCCCTCGATCGAGGTCGCGTTCCAGCGCTACCTCGGATCGCGCGGCGAGGCCTACGTGCCGCGGCCCGACTTCCCGTCGGCCGAGGCGGTGCGCGCCATCCGCGAGGCGGGTGGGGTGGCCGTGCTCGCGCACCCGGGCTCGCTGGCGCGCCGCGTCGTGGAGTCGCTCGCGGCCGCCGGGCTCGGCGGCGTCGAGGTCTGGCACCCGCAGCATGGCATCGCCGCGCAGCGCCGGTGGTACGAGACGGCGCAGGCGCTCGGGCTCGTGCCGAGCGGGGGCTCGGACTTCCACGGGCCGCACCGCGGTGCGGGGCTGGGCGACATGCCCGTGCCGCCGCGCACGCTCGACGACCTGCGCGCGCGCGCGGCCAGCACCACGCGCGGTTGAGCGCACGCGGGCTTTGACGCCCGCGCCGCACGCTCCCTATCCTGCGGGGTGTCGCCCGTCCCCTCGCTCCCGGGAGAGTCCGTCATCCACCGACTGCGCCGTACCGCGTCCCTCGCGGGCCTCCTCGTCGCGTGCCTCGCCGGTGCGCCCACCGCCCGCGCCGCCGCATGGCTGCCCCCGGCGCTCGATGCGCGCTCGTTCCTCGAGAGCTGGGCGCTGCCCGGCACCGCCATGTTCGTGGACGACGCGCACCTCGGCCCCGGCCTGCCCGCGCACCATCTGGGCTTCGTCGCGGGGGGGCTGACGCGCCGCGACGCGCTCGTGGCGCCGCAGGGCCCGTGGCCCGCGATCGACGAGGCCCAGCCGCCGCTGGCGTGGTACGACTCGACCGAGGTGGTGGTGGGGGGCGACGCCGGCTGGCTCGGCTACGGCGCGTCGCTGGTGGACGTGCGCACGCACGCCTCGGCCCCGCGCACGCGCCGCCCGCGCGCGGCGTTCACCACCGTGAACGGTTCGTCGGGTCTCGACCGCAACTCGATCCTGCTCGAGCGCGGCGACTCGCGCGGTTGGTTGCGCGGCGGCTCGGTCTCGAATCGGCGGGCCCCGGTCGCCACGCTCGGGCGCCGCGGTGAGCACCTGTGGTTCCTCGACGCCTCGCGCATCCGCGGGACGCATCGCCTGGAGGCCAACTTCACGCAGCGCGGCGCGGCCGCCACGACGCGCGTGGACGATCGCGAGGTCGACCTGATCGGCGGCGTGCGCCCGCCGTGGCGCGGGTTCGAGGAGTCCGCGCGCGGCGAGAGCGGCGGCGCGCTCTACGAGTGGACGCCCGAGGGGCGCCGGGTCGTGTTGTCCGTCCGCCGCAGCCTCGACCACCGCGAGTCGTTCGAGTCGCCGCTCGACGGCGTGCGGTTCGTGTTCGCCGAACGCCAGGCGCAGGAGAACGCGTTCGTGGCCGAGGCCGATCGCACCGACGGCGAGCGCGTGACCGGCCTGCGGCTGGCGCTCGTGCAGGGGCGCGTGCGGCGCAGTCCCGACTTCCTCAACACGCTGGTCGCGCGCGACTGGCGACAGCGCAGCGCGTGGCTCGGGGCGCGGCACCAACGACCGTGGCTCGCCGGGACGCTCGAGTTGCAGGCCGGCGTGGGGGTGCAGTCCGCCGACTCGCGCGCGGGGTTCGTGCCCGCGCTCGAGTGGGTGCGGACCGTGCCGGGCCTGCGGGCTCGCCTGCATGCGGGCCGTCAGCTCACGCCGGTCTGGAGCGACCTCGCCCCGAACACGGATCCGTTCACGCAGGACGCTTGGCTCGCGGGTGGCGAACTCGGCGTGGGGGAGCGCGCGCGCGACTGGGCCACGGTGTCGGTGTTGGGCGCGCGCGTGGACGGTCGTGCGCGGCTCGAGCGCATGCCGGTGCGCGACGTCACGCTGCGTTACGGCTGGGTGCGTGGCGAGGTGCCGGTGTACGACGGGCTCGCCTCGCTCGCGCTGGGGGCGCGGCGCGGCGTGTTCGCGGCCGACCTCTCGGGCTTCGCGCGCGTGAACCCGCGCGTCGCGTTCGAGGCGCTCACCGACCCCTCGCTCGGTGCGCGGGCCGGCGTGGAGGCCGCGTTCCACGTCTTCCAGGGCGACCTCGGCGTGGTGCTGCGGCTCGAGGGCGCGTGGGTCGGGCCGCGCGAGTGGGCGCCGCTCCCCGAGTACTTCCAGCAGCCACGACCGCTCGACGGTTACCTCACCTCGGCGGGTTCGCTCCACCTCGAACTGGGCGACGCCCGGTTCGGGTTGCGCGTCCAGAACCTCGAGGACGTGGCGCGACCGCAACCGTGGGCCGACCCCAGCCGTGCGTTCCCGGGCACGGCGGCGCTCGGGGCCGGACGCCAGGTCCGCTTCGAGATGGCCTGGCCGTTCTTCGACTGACGCGCCCCCGATCACCCGCCCCCGCGGGGATCCCATGCCCGGACTCACCGACGCCGAGGCCCGCGGCGCGCGCCTGCTGCTCGCGCTGCTCGTGCTCGGCACCCTGCTCGACCTCACCCGGGGCGCGCCCCCGACCCTGACGCCCGAGGTCGCCCCGGCCACCGCCGCCTCGCCCCGGACCGCACCCGCGCCCGCGTCGCCGCCCCCGCTGGCCGCCCCCGGGGCCGGGGTGGTGGACCTCGCCACCGCCTCGGCGACCGAGCTGGACGCCCTGCCGGGCATCGGTCCGGTGCTGGCCGCCCGGATCGTCGCCCATCGCGAGCGGCACGGGCCGTTCCGATCCCCGGACGAGCTTCTGGCGGTGCCGGGCATCGGCCCGCGGTTGCTGGAGCGGATCCGGCCCCGGTTGCGGGCCGGGGGCCCGCCGGCCCCCTGAGCGGTCGTGCGACCTGCACGGAATCACCCCCTCGACCGTGCGGAATTCGCTTCAGCCCCGTCGCCCACCCGCCCGATAACGACGGCGAGTGCGGTCCCGCTCCCGATGTGCCGTCGTGCGAATCGCGACGGCGTGTCGGCATGCGGGTTGCGAGTCCGACGTGTCCCATCGCGCGCGCGCGTCCCCCCGATCGGGTGGGAGCGGGCGCCCAGTCCGGGGAGTGACGTGGTCGAAGACCTCAGCGTGAAGCTCCTCCAGGCCCATCTGGTGGACCAGACGGCCCTCGAGAAGGCAGCCCTCCAGCAGAAGACGGCGGGCGGCACCCTCGCGGGCAATCTGGTCAAGATCGGCGCGCTCACCGAGGAGCAGCTGCTCGACTTCCTGTCGAAGCTCTACGGCTGCCCGGCGATCGACCTCAAGGGGTTCGAGCCCGACCCGTCGCTCACGCGTCTGCTGCCCGGTGACGTGGCCAGCAAGTTCATGGCCCTACCGGTCTCCAAGAGCGGCCGCCGCCTCGTGGTGGCGATGGCGAACCCGTCCAACATCTTCGCGATCGACGACATCAAGTTCATCACGGGCTACGACGTCGAGCCGCGCGTCGCCTCGGACGCCGCCATCAAGAAGGCGCTCGACCGCGCCTACGACTCGGCCGGCACGATGGCCGACGTCATGAAGAACTTCGAGGACGACCTCGCGGTCGTCGAGGAGGAGGAGGCGCCGGCGGAGTCGGACGGTCTCGGGCAGGTGGACGAGGCCCCGATCGTGAAGCTGGTCAACTCCCTCATCGGCGACGCCGTCCGCAAGGGCGCCTCCGACATCCACATCGAGCCGTACGAGAAGTCCATGCGGGTGCGCTTCCGCATCGACGGCGCGCTGCAGGAGATGATGGCGCCGCCGTTCAAGTACAAGGCGGCCATCACCTCGCGCCTCAAGATCATGGCCGACCTCGACATCGCCGAGCGCCGGGTGCCGCAGGACGGCCGCATCAAGATCAAGGTGCTCAACCGCAGCATCGACCTGCGCGTGAACTCGCTGCCCACGATCTTCGGCGAGAAGATCGTCATGCGTATCCTCGACAAGGCCAACCTGAACATCGACCTCGAGAAGCTGGGGTTCGAGCCGCAGGCCATGAAGGCGTTCCTCAGCGCGATCCTGAACCCGTACGGCATGGTGCTCGTCAC
>JBJTRI010000025.1:0-17429 GCA_046076045.1 bacterium | reverse complement strand
CCGGACGCCGGGCGGGGGTTCTCACACCACCCCGCCCGGCGTCCGTGCTTTTGGGCTCGGCACCTGCGGGATGGCAAGCCACCCAGCCTCGGGGAGGGAGCCACCATTTCGATTCCCGGCAAGTCCCAGGAACCGCGCGTCAACGAACGCATCCGCATCCCGCAGGTCCGCGTGATCGGCGACGACGGGTCGCAGATCGGCATCCTCACCACGCGTGAGGCGCTCGCGATGGCCCAGGCGAAGGGGCTCGACCTCGTCGAGGTCGCTCCGACCGCACGGCCTCCCGTGTGCAAGATCATGGACTACGGGAAGTTCAAGTACGAGCAGAACCGCGCGGCGAAGGCGGCGAAGAAGAAGCAGCACCAGATGCAGCTGAAGGAAGTCAAGATGCGTCCGAAGATCGAGGACCACGACTACGACTTCAAGCTGAAGCACGCCCGGGAGTTCCTCGCGCAGCGGGACAAGGTCAAGTTCACGATCACGTTCCGCGGCCGCGAGATGGCGCATCAGGAGCTGGGCTACAAGGTCATCGAGCAGGTGCTGCAGGACCTGGCGGACGTCGCGGTCGTCGAGCAGTCGCCGCGCGCCGAGGGTCGCACCGTCTCGCTCGTGCTGTCCCCCAAGTCGCAGGTGCCGCCGAAGAAGTCGGGCGGCGAGCCGGGTGCCGCGGACGCGGAAGCCCCGGCGAACTGAAGGAAAGGAACCCGAGATGCCCAAGATGAAGTCGAACCGGGCCGCCCGTAAGCGCTTCAAGCTCTCCGGCACCGGCAAGGCGATCCGCCGCTCGTCGAACCTCCGACACGGCATGATCGCCGACAACCGCAACGCGAAGCGCAAGAAGGGCTCCAACGTCGTGGTGGCCCAGGCGGACCAGGCGCGCGTGCGCCGCATGCTGGGCAACTGACCCCGCGCCGCTCGCCCTCGTCCTGATGGAAACCCGTCCCACGCGGCGCCCTCGCGCCACGCGGGCAGGAGGATAGACCGATGCCTCGTGCAAAGACCGTCGTTCCCGGCCGCGCCCGGCGTAAGAAGGTCCTGAAGGCCGCCAAGGGTGGCTTCAGTGGCCGCAGCAAGCTCTACAAGACCGCCCTCCAGACGCAGCAGCGCGCCGGCCAGTTCGCCTACGAGCACCGTCGCCTGAAGAAGCGCGACTTCCGTCGGCTGTGGATCACGCGCATCAACGCGGCGGCCCGTCTGAACGGCCTGTCGTACAGCACGCTCATCGCGGGCCTCAAGAAGGCCGCGATCGAGGTGAACCGCAAGATGCTCGCCGATCTCGCCGTGCGCGACGCGGCTGCGTTCGCGAAGCTGGCCGAGGCGGCGAAGGCAGCGACGGCGTAAGCCGGTGGCCGACGTCCGCGGCATCCTCACGCGACGGCTCGACTCCGCCTGGCGGCGGGGCGAGCCGTCCGCGTTGCTCCCCGACTGGAGCGAGCGCCACGGCGCGCTCGTGGCCGTGAGCCCCGAGGTCGCCGAGGCGACCGCGGGCTACTGCGCCGCGCTGGCCGCCGCGACCGACGAGGCCACGGTGCAGGCCGTGCGCAACGCCGCGCTCTCGCGCGAGCAGGGCACCTTCACCGAGGCGCTGGCACTCGTGCCGTCGCTGCCGGTCGAGGAGAAGCGCGTGCTCGGGCGTGCGCTCAACCTGGGCAAGCAGCTGCTCGAGGCGTGCGAGAAGGCGGCCCGCGCCGCGCTCGAACGCGCCCGCGAGGACGGCTCGGCGCTCGACGTGACGTTGCCGGGCCGCCGGCCGTTCACCGGCCGCCCGCACGTGCTCGCGCAGGTGCGCGACGAGTTGCTCGACCTGTTCCACGGGCTCGGGTTCTCGGTCTACACGAGCCCCGAGGTCGAGCTCGACACGTACAACTTCGGCAAGCTCAACTTCGCGCCCGACCATCCGGCGCGCGACGCGCACGACACCTACTTCGTGAACCCCGACGTGGTGCTGCGTACGCACACCTCGCCGGGGTGGGTGCGCGCCATGGAGGAGCGCAAGCCGCCGCTGCGGCTCGTGTTCCCCGGCCGCGTCTATCGTGCCGAGGCGGTGGACGCCAGCCACATGGACCAGTTCCACCAGATCGACGGGCTGTACGTGGGGCGCAACGTCTCGATGGCCGACCTCAAGGCCACGCTCAACATGTTCGCCCGCGCGATCTACCGCAACGACGTGCCGACCCGCATCATCCCCATCTACTTCCCGTTCGTCGAACCCGGCGTGCAGATGGACGTGCAGTGCGCGACCTGCCGCGGCACCGGGCGCTACAAGGACGAGGCGGGGGAGCGGCGCTGCCCGGTGTGCAAGGGCACGAAGTGGGTCGAGGTGCTGGGGGCCGGCATGGTGCACCCGAACGTGTTCCGCGCCGTGGGCTACGACCCCGAGGAGGTCACCGGGTTCGCCTTCGGCATGGGCCTCGAGCGCATCACCATGGGTCGCCACGGCATCCACGAGATCCGCCAGTTCCTCGAGAACGACACGCGGTTCCTGGAGCAGTTCTAGGCCGGGAGCCGCACGGGGCGCTGCCGCCCCGCACATCGCACGGCGCGCGCGACGCGCCGCAGGAGCATCCCGTCCGTGAAACTCCCGATCAGCTGGCTCCGTGAATGGGTCGAGGTGGACGCCACGCCCGAGCAGGTCGCCGAGGCGCTCACCACCCGCGGCTTCTACGTCGAGAGCGTCGAGCACCACGGCCGCCGCTATCCCGGCATCGTGGTGGGCGAGGTGCTCGAGGCGGTGAAGCACCCCAACGCCGACAAGCTCAAGCTGTGCCGCGTCAACGCCGGCGGGGACGAGCTGCGGATCGTGTGCGGTGCGCCCAACGTGGCCGCGGGCATGTACGTGCCGCTCGCGACCGTGGGCACCACCATGCCCGACGGGCTCGTGATCAAGGCCGCGAAAATCCGCGGCGAGGAGAGCCACGGCATGCTGTGCTCGGCGCGCGAGCTCAAGCTGTCCGAGGACCACTCCGGCATCATGGAGTTGCGCGACCACCTCGCTCGGCGCGACCTCGTGCCGGGCACCGCGATCGACGCGTACTTCCCCGAGCCCGACGCCGTGCTCGAGGTCGAGACCCCGTTCAACCGCCCCGACGGCATGGGCGTGCTCGGGCTCGCGCGCGAGGTGCGGGCCGCGCTCGGCGGGCGCTGGACGCCGTGGGCCGAGGCCCGCCTCGCGGCGCGCCCCATGAGCGCCGATGCGCGCGTGACGTTCGACCTCGAGGTCGCCGACGCCGACGACTGCCCCGCGTACCTCGCGCAACTCGTCGAGGGCGTCACCGTGGGCCCGTCGCCGGCGTGGCTCGTGAGCAAGCTCGCCGCCATGGGCCAGCGCTCGGTCAACAACCTCGTGGACCTCACCAACCTCGTGCTGTTCGAGCTCGGCCAGCCGCTGCACGCGTTCGACGCGGCGCGACTCGAGGGCCCGGCCATCCGCGTGCGGCGCGCCACGGCGGGCGAGACGATCGTCACGCTCGACGGCAAGTCGCGCACGCTGTCGCCCGAGGTGCTCGTGATCGCCGACCGCACGCGCCCGGTCGCGATCGCCGGCGTCATGGGCGGCGCCGACTCCGAGGTCACCGACGCCACCACCGCCATCCTGCTCGAGTGCGCGGTGTTCAAGCCGTCGCGCGTGCGCCGCGGGGCCAAGTCGCTCGACCTCGCCACCGAGGCCAGCAAGCGCTACGAGCGCGGGGTGGACTCCGGCATCGGCGCGGCCGCCGCGGCGCGCTTCCTGTCGCTGCTGCTCGAGCTCTGCCCGAACGCCCGCCTGGGGGCGTGGCGCGAGCACCGCACCGAGCCCGCCGTGCGCCGCCTCACGCTGCGCCCGTCGCGCTGCGAGCGCCTGATCGGCCTGCCGTTCGGCGCGGGCCGCTGCGCCGACCTGCTCGAGGCGCTCGAGTTCGGCGTGCAGCGCGGGGACACGCTCACCGTGACCGTGCCCACGTGGCGCTCCGACGTCTCGCTCGAGGACGACCTCGTCGAGGAGGTCGCGCGCTCGAACGGCTACGACCGCATCCCCGAGGCCCCGCTCGAGACCGGTGGCGCCTACGCCACGCGCGGCGTGCGCGAGCGCGTCGTGCGGCGGGCGCGCGAGGCCATGCTGGGACTCGGCTTCCACGAGGCCTGGTGCGGCTCGCTCGTGTCCGAGGTCGAGGCCGCGGCGTGCGCCCGACTGCTCGGCGACGCCCCGGAGTCGGTGGTGCGCCTGTCGAACCCCATGTCGCGCGAGAGCGAGGTGCTGCGTCCCAACCTGCTCCCGGGCCTGCTGCGCGCGGTCGCCACCAACCTGCGCCACGGCGCGGCCAGCGTGCGACTGTTCGAGGTCGGTGCGGGCTTCGTGGCGGTGCCGGGGGAGAAGCTGCCGCGCGAGACGCTGTTCGTGACGGCGGTGATCGCCGGTCCACGCTTCCGTCATACGCACGACCCGGTGCCCACCCGGCCCGAGGGTGCGTACGACCCGCGCGCGGCCGCCGACTTCCTCGACGCCAAGGGGCTGTTCGAGGCGTGGTTGGAGCAGATGCGCGTTGACTCGCCGGAATGGCGGGCCTATGCTGCCGACGGCTGGAAATCCGGTGCCAGTGCGGAAGTTGCGGTCGGGACTTCACGCATCGCTTGGGCCGGACGACTCGCGCAGGACCTGCTCCGGTCCTGGGACATCGAGGTCCCCGTCCACGCCTTCGTGGCGGTGCTCGATCCCCTCGCCGAAGGCGCCTCCGCGGTGGTCCGTGCTCGGGTGCCCGGTCGTTTCCCGCCGGTGCGTCGCGACCTCGCGTTCTTCGTCCCGCGCGGCACGACGCATGCCGAGGTCGAGCGCCAGCTCACCGGCTCCGCCGGCGGGTGGTTGCACTCGGTCGAGTTGTTCGATGTCTACGAAGGTCCCGGAACCCCGGCGGGCATGAAGAGCCTCGCGTACGCCCTTCAGTTCCAGCACGCGGAGCGCACGCTCACCGAGGCCGAGGTCACGGAACTCCAGACACGGATGGTGACCGCTGTGACGCAGGGATGCGGCGGTCAGCTGAGGGAACGCTCATGAACGCCACCGCCACCGCCGTCACCACGACGTCCGATCTCGACCGTCTCGCCGAACGCGTCGAGCGTGCCGCCGCGCTCGTCCAGGACCTGCGCCAGCGCAACTCCAGCCTCGAGCAGGAGCACATCGCGCTCGGGCAGCGCACCGAGCGTCTGACCGCCGAGCACACCGCGCTCACCACGCGCACCACCCAGCTCGAGCAGGACCACGCCGCGCTCACGAAGCGGCACGCCGAGTTGGAGGAGCGCTGGACGGCGCTGCAGGCCAAGGCCGCGCAGCTCGAGCAGGACCACGCCGCGCTCACCACCGCGAACACCGAGCTCACCGAGCGCCAGACCAGCCTGGGCGCGCAGGGCGAGCGCAGCGAGCAGGAGCGCGCCCGCCTCGAGCAGGAGCTCGCGCTGCTCACCGAGATGCAGGAGTCGCTCACCGCGAAGCACTCGAACTCCGAGCAGGAGCGCCTCGCGCTCCTCAAGCGGTTCGAGGAACTGCAGTCCAAGCTCCAGGGCCAGGATGCCGGGTCGCTCGTCGCCGAACTCGCCGCGCTCAAGAAGGAGCAGCGCGAGTGGGTCGCCGAGCGCCGGGACGTGGCCTCCCGCATCGAGGCGATCACCGCGAAGCTCGACCGCCTCGACTGAACCCCGCACCGGGGCCCGCTCGCGCGGGGCTCCCCGGCGCGGTCATGACGCAACACACCGACGCAGCGAGAAGCGGCGGAGGACAGCGACGATGGACTCGACTTCGGACACCAACCCGGGGCCCGCACGCGACGGCAAGACCGCCGTCCAGGTGCAGATCCTCGGTCACCAGCTCTCGATCCGCAGCGACGCCGACGAGAAGTACATCCTCGAGGTGGCGCAGTACGTGGACCGCAAGATGCGCGAGGTGACCGAGAAGCTGCCCGTGGCCTCGGTGTCCAAGGTCGCGATGCTCGCGTCGCTGAACATCGCCGATGAATTGTTCAAGGAGCGATCCCAGCAGAAGCAGTCGGGTTCCCAAGCGAACGGACGCGCGGCCGAACTCATCAAGCGTCTGGACGAGGTGCTCGACGAGGCCCGGTGAGGCCTCGCTTCTGCCGGTGAGCGACTTGCGATCCGCCCCGCCCGGGGCCGTGGCGTGACCGTCGTCGGGTTCCGCTCCCGGGACTTCTCCCTGCTGTGCCGTCCCCTCGGCGGGGGGCCGTGGAAGAGGCCCGCATGTCGTTCGGCATCTGGATCGCCCTGGTGGCCGGGGGCGTCGTGCTGGGGGCCGCGCTCGGCTGGTTCGTGCGCTCCCAGTTGGGTCGCGCCCGCCTGCGCGCGACCGAGCAGCGCGCCGAGACCGTCCTGATCGACGCCCGCCGCGAGGCCGAGGCGCTCACGCGTGACGCCGCGCTGGCCGGTCGCGAGGAGTCGCTGCGCATGCGGCAGGAGGTCGAGCGCGAGCTGCTCCAGAACCGCAACGCCCAGCTCGAGACCGAGCGCGCCTTCCAGCAGAAGGAGGCCGCCTTCAACCGCCGCGTCGAGGTGATCGACAAGAAGGAGCGTGACCTCAGGACGGTCGAGACCGACCTCGCTGGGCGCGAGACCGCACTGGCCGAGCGCCGCACGCAGGTCGAGGCGCTCGAACAGGAGCAGCGCGCCAAGTTGGCGCGCATCGCCGGGCTCACGCCCGAGCAGGCGCGCGAGCAGCTGGTGACCTCGAGCGAGCAGGAGGCCCGCTCCGAGGCCGCGCGCCGCACCGCCGAGGTGCGCGAGACCGCGCAGCGCAACGCCGAGCGCGAGGCGCGCAAGATCATCGCGCTCGCCATCCAGCGCTACGCGGGCGACCACGCCAGCGAGACGAGCGTGTCGGTGGTGCAGCTGCCGAGCGACGACATGAAGGGCCGCATCATCGGGCGCGAGGGCCGCAACATCCGCTCGTTCGAGGTCATCACCGGCGTGGACGTGATCATCGACGACACGCCCGAGGCCGTGATCCTGTCGGCGTTCGACCCGGTGCGGCGCGAGATCGCGCGCCTGTCGCTCGAGCGTCTGGTCGCCGACGGCCGCATCCACCCGGCCCGCATCGAGGAGATCGTGGCCAAGGTGCGCGCCGAGGTCGAGGGCCGCATCGCCGAGATGGGCGAGATGGCGTGCCTCGAGGTGGGCGCCCACGGCGTGCACCCCGAGTTGCAGAAGCTCATGGGCCGCCTGCACTACCGCACCAGCTACGGGCAGAACATCCTGCGCCACTCGGTCGAGGTCGCGCACCTGTGCGGCATGATGGCGGCCGAGATCGGCATGGACCAGACCATGGCCAAGCGCGGCGGGCTGCTGCACGACATCGGCAAGGCGATCGACCACGAGCAGGAGGGCACCCACCCGGCCCTCGGCATGGAGGTCGCGGCCCGCTACGGCGAGCCCCAACCCGTGCTGGAGGCCATCGGGTATCATCACGACGACTACGCCGGGGGCAGCCTGTGGCCGGTGCTGGTGAGTGCGGCCGACGCGATCAGCGGCGCGCGGCCGGGGGCGCGGCGCGAGAGCCTCGAGACCTACGTGAAGCGTCTCGAGTCGCTCGAGCGGATCGCGAACTCGTTCACCGGCGTCGAGCGCAGCTACGCCATCCAGGCGGGCCGCGAGGTCCGCATCATGGTCGAGCACCAGAAGGTGGACGACGCGCGCGCGCAGGGGTTGGCGGGCGAGATCGCCCGGCGCATCGAGAAGGAACTCCAGTACCCGGGCCAGATCCGGGTCACCGTGATCCGCGAGACGCGGGCCACGGACTACGCCAAGTGACGGGGCCTCGGGGGAGGTTCGCATGACCAACATCCTGTTCGTCGCCGACGTGATCGGCTCGCCGGGCCGCGACGTGCTGCACGGGCTGCTGCCCGAGTTGCGCCGCCGGCACGACGTGAACCTCGTCATCTGCAACTGCGAGAACTCGGCCGCCGGCTTCGGCGTCACCAAGGACGTGGCGCGCGACCTGTTCTCGGCCGGCTGCGACGTGCTCACCGGTGGCAACCACCTGTGGGACAAGAAGGACGCGATGGACTACATCGCGGACGAGCCGCGGCTGGTGCGGCCCGCGAACCTCCCCGAGGGCACGCCCGGACGCGGCTGGCGCGTGGTGAAGACCAACAACGGCGTGCCCGTGGCCGTGGTGAACCTGCTCGGTCGCGTGTTCATGAAGGAGGCCGAGTGCCCGTTCCGGACCTCGGACGCGGCGCTCGCGCAACTGCGCGACCAGGCCAAGGTGGTGTTCGTGGACTTCCACGCCGAGACGACCGCCGAGAAGATCGCGCTCGGCTGGCACCTCGACGGCCGCGCCTCCGCCGTGATCGGCACGCACACGCACGTGCAGACGGCCGACGACCGCATCCTGCCCGGGGGCACGGCGTGCCTGACCGACGCCGGCATGACGGGCGGCTTCGACAGCGTCATCGGCATGGACCGTGGCGCCGCGCTGCGCCGCTTCCTCACGCTGCTGCCCGAGCGCCTCACGCCGTCGCCCGGCGACCTGCGCCTGAACGCGGTGCTGCTCACGGTGGACGAGACGACCGGACGCGCGACCCGCATCCAGCGCCTGCAGGTGCCGTTCGTGCGCGAGGGTGCCGCGGCCGCGGAGCCGAGCGGTGGGGCGGGCGAGGCCCGCACCGCGCGCCTGCTCACGGGCGCGGAGCCGGCCGAGGCCGCGCGCATCGAGGCCCGCATCCGCACACAGGTGCTGCTCGACGCCGGGGTGACGCCGAAGCTCGCGCTCGTCTCGGTGGGCGACGACCCGGCCTCGCAGGTGTACCTGAAGAAGAAGCACGAGGCGTGCGCCGAGGCCGGCATCGCGGTCGAGCGCGTGCGGTTCGCCGCCGGCACCGCCACCGACGACGTGGTGCGCCGCGTCCGCGAGCTGGGCGCCGACCCGTCGGTGCACGGCATCCTGGTGCAGTTGCCGCTCGCCGCCCCCGCGCAGAGCGACCCCGTGCTCGAGGCCATCCCGCCGCACAAGGACGTGGACGGCTTCCACCCCGAGAACGCCGGCCGGCTCGCCGTGGGCCTGCCGTGCTTCGTGCCCGCCACGCCGTTCGGCGTGCTGCGCCTGCTGCAGCACTACGAGATCCCGCTCAAGGGCCGCCATGCCGTGGTGCTGGGCCGCAGCCACATCGTGGGCCGCCCCATGGCGACGCTGCTCTCGAGCCGACCGCAGGACATGACGGTCACGATCGGCCACTCCGG
This sequence comes from bacterium, assembly GCA_046076045.1. GTDB lineage: Bacteria > Eisenbacteria > RBG-16-71-46 > RBG-16-71-46 > RBG-16-71-46 > JAIOPA01. The sequence goes on along the minus strand of JBJTRI010000025.1, from coordinate 8,213 downwards.
CAGCGACCCGGCGCGCCTGCGCGAGTTGGCGCGCGAGGCCGACGTGCTGGTGGCCGCGGTGGGCAAGCGCCACATGGTGACGGCGGACTGGGTCAAGCCCGGCGCGGTGGTGGTGGACGTGGGCATCCACCGCGACCCGCCCGCACCCGGCAGCGGCAAGTCGCGCATCACCGGCGACGTCGAGTTCGAGAGCGTGCGCCACGTGGCGGGCGCGATCACGCCGGTGCCCGGCGGGGTGGGCCCCATGACCGTGGCGATGGTGGTGCTGAGCACCGTGATCGCCGCCGAGCGCCAGTCGGCGCCCGTGAGGGTCTGAGCCCGTGGCGACCATGCCCGCGCCCGACGACCGCATGCTGTCGGTCTCGGAGATCACGAACTCCATCCGCACCATGCTCGGCGACGCGTTCCCGGGCGTGTGGGTGAAGGGCGAGATCTCGGGCTTCCGCGGCACCAACAACTCGGGGCACGCGTACTTCAACGTGAAGGACGCCAACGCCACGCTGAACGTGGTGATCTTCAAGGGCAGCTACGCGAAGCTCAACTTCGTGCCGCGCGACGGCATGGAGGTCGAGGTCTTCGGCAACGTCGACGTGTACCCGCCGAGCGGCAAGTACCAGCTCATCGTGAAGCAGATCCGCCCGGCCGGCATCGGGGCGCTGCTGCTGCAGTTCGAGGAGCTCAAGCGCCGTCTGGCCGCCGAGGGACTGTTCGCCACCGAGCGCAAGCAGGACCTGCCGCGCTACCCGCGCACGATCGGTGTGGTCACCTCGCCGATCGGGGCGGCGGTGCGCGACATCCTCAAGGTGCTGCGCGGGCGCTGGCCCGGCGTGCGCATCGTGCTCGCACCGGTCAAGGTGCAGGGTGAGGGGGCGGCCGACGAGATCGCCGCGGCGATCGAGCGCTTCGACCGCTGGGGCCAGGCCGACGTGCTCATCGTGGGGCGCGGCGGCGGCTCGATCGAGGACCTGTGGGCGTTCAACGAGGAGCCCGTGGTGCGCGCCATCGCCGCCGCGCGCACGCCCATCATCTCGGCGGTGGGCCACGAGGTGGACACCACGCTCGCCGACCACGCCGCCGACCGGCGCGCGGCCACGCCCAGCAACGCGGCCGAGATCGCGGTGCGCGACTCGAGCGCGGTGCGCCGCGAGGTCGTGGACGCGGTGCGCAGCATGGGACTGCTGCTGCGCCATCGCGTGCAGAAGTTGCGCGCCACCCTGCAGTCGCTGCTCAAGCAGCACGGCTTCCGCCGCGTGAAGGACGTGTTCAACACCTTCCGGCAGCGCACCGACGACCTCGGCCAGCGGCTCGACGAGGCGGTGCGCGACCGTCTCGCGCACGCGCGCGACCGGCTCACCCGCGCGCGCGGCGCGTACGCGTTCCGCGAGGCCCTGCCGCGCCGACTCGCCGAGGCGCGCACCACGCTCGACCGCACCCGGACCGCGCTCGACGACGCCATCGTGACGCAGGTGCAGGACCGCCGCCGCGCCGCGCTGGCGCTGGCCGACCGCCTGCGTGCACTGTCGCCGCGTCAGGTGCTCGAACGCGGCTACGCGCTCGTGAAGGGGCCCGACGGGCGCTTCGTGCGCTCGGCCTCGACGCTCACCCCCGGCACCACCGTGACCCTGGAGTTCGCGAGCGGCGAAGCCGACGCGACCGTGACGAACCTGCGAGAGGGAGGACCCGATGGCACGCAGCCGAAGCGACGCCGCTGAGACCGACGCGCCCGACTTCGAGACCAGCATGAAGCGCCTCGAGACGATCGTGGAGGAGCTCGAGGGCGGCGAGTTGTCGCTCGAGGACTCGATCAAGCGCTACGAGGAGGGCATGAAGCTGTCGCGCCACCTCACCACCGTGCTCGACGAGTCCGAGAAGCGCATCGAGCGCCTGGTCGAGCGCGCCGACGGTCCGACCACCGAGCCCATGGAGTCCGGCGGTTCCGAGGACAACGGGACGCTGTTCTGATGGCTGCTCGTTCGACCGCGTTCGTCCCCGGCTTCGAACCGTGGCGCGAGGCCGTCGAGGCCCGGCTCGCGCGTGCCCTGCGCGAGCGCGGCGACGGCCCGGGCCGCATCGGGCAGGCCGTGCGCTACGCCGCGCTCTCGCCGGGCAAGCGCGTGCGGCCGCTGTTCGCGCTGGCCGCGTGCGAGGCGGTGGGCGGGCCGTGGAAGCGCGCCCTGCCGGCCGCGCTGGCCGTGGAGTGCGTGCACGCGTTCTCGCTGGTGCACGACGACCTGCCCTCGATGGACGACGACGACTACCGTCGGGGACGGCTCACCACGCACCGCAAGTTCGGCGAGGCGCTGGGCGTGCTGTCGGGCGACGCGTTGCTCGCGTTCGCGTTCGAGGAACTGTCGCGGCTCGTCGGCGAGGGTGTGCCCGCCGCGCGCGTGGTCGAGGCCGTGAGCCGGCTCGCGCGCGCCTCGGGTGCGGCCGAGCTGGTGGGCGGGCAGGCGCTCGACATCGGGGCCGAGGGCCGCAAGCCCACGGCGCGCCTCGTGCGCGACATCCACGAGCGCAAGACGGGCGCGCTGTTCGGCGCCGCGTTCGCGGTGGGTGCGCTGGCCGGCGACGCCGACCACGCCACGGTGGACGCGCTCGAGAAGGCGGGCCGCCAACTGGGGTTCGCGTTCCAGATCCAGGACGACCTGCTCAACGCCTCGGCGAAGTCGCTGCGCGCGCTCGGCAAGCGTCCGGGCACCGACGCGGCACGCGGCAAGGCCACCTACCCGTCGGCCGTGGGCGAGGCCCGTGCCCGCCGCGAGGTGGCGACGATCCTGCGCAGCGTGCGGGGCACCCTCACGCGCCGCTGCACCCGCCCGGAGCGACTGCTCAAACTCATCGACGGTCTCGCCCGCCGCGAGCGCTGAACCGCGCGCGGGAGGGGGGCGGGCGGCCCCCGGCGGGCCTTGACACCCCGCACGGGGCCGCCCACCATCCTTCGCTGACCCTCCGCCGGACCCACCCCCGGCGGCCCGAGCCCGCTCAAGGAGGACGCCACGGAACCGTTCTGGATCGCCCTCACCGTCGGGCTCCTGGTGCAGGGCTACAAGGGGTTCAGCGCGGTCCTGCGCACCGGGCGCTGGAACCTGCGGCGGTTCGTCGAGACGGGCGGCATGCCGAGTTCGCACTCGGCCTCGGTCGCGGCCCTGTCCACCGCCGTCGGGCTGTGGCACGGGTTCCACACCGTCCTGTTCGGCGTCACCCTCTACTTCAGCCTCATCGTCATGTACGATGCGGCCGGCCTGCGGCGCGCCGCCGGACGCCAGGCGGCGGTGCTCAACCGCCTCATCGAGCGGCACTTCAAGCACACCGAAGCGGACACCCAGAAGCTCATGGAGCTGCTGGGCCACACCCCGTTCGAGGTCCTGATCGGCGCCATCGTCGGCGTCGGTTACGCGTTCCTCTGGCACCAGGTCCATCACCCATGAGCATGCTCGAAGGCATCCAGTCGCCCGCGGACGTGAAGAAGCTCGACCGGCAGGGGCTCCAGCAGCTCGCCGCCGAGATGCGTCACGTCATCATCCAGACCGTGGCCCGCAACGCCGGCCACCTCGCGCCCAACCTCGGCGTGGTCGAGCTCACGCTCGCCCTGCACCGGGTGTTCGACTCGCCGCGCGACAAGATCATCTGGGACGTCGGCCACCAGAGCTATCCGCACAAGCTGCTCACCGGGCGCTACGACCGCTTCCACACGCTGCGCCAGTTGGGCGGCATCGCCGGCTACCCGCGCCGCGCCGAGAGCGCGCACGACCCGTTCGGCACCAGCCACGGCAGCACCAGCATCGCGGCCGCGCTCGGCCACGCCGCCGCGCGCGACCTCAAGGGCGAGAAGCACCACGTCATCGCGATCATCGGCGACGGCGCGCTCACGGGCGGCATGGCGTTCGAGGGGCTCAACAACGCCGGCGAGCTCAAGAAGCGGCTCATCGTCATCCTCAACGACAACGAGATGAGCATCTCGCCGAACATCGGCGCCATCCACCGCTACCTCACCAAGCTCACCACGAGCCGCGTCTATCGCCGGCTCGAGGGCGACGTGTGGGAGCTGCTCGGCAAGATGCCCGCCGGCGACGCGGCGCGCGAGGCCGCTCACCGCCTCAAGGAGGGCCTTCAGAACATGGTGGCCCCGGGCGTGCTGTTCGAGGACATGGGGCTCAAGTACTTCGGGCCCATCGACGGCCACGACCTGCCCGTGCTGGAGGAGACGCTGTCGGACCTGCGTCGCTTCGACGGACCCGTGCTGCTGCACGTCGTCACGCGCAAGGGCCGGGGCTACGGGCCGGCCGAAGGGGACTCGACCACGTTCCACGGCATCGGTGCGTTCGACCCCGAGACGGGGCTGGCGAGCAAGGGCTCGAAGCGCTCGTACTCCGCCGTGTTCGGTGAGACCGCGGTGCGCATAGCCGAGAACCTGCCCAACGCGGTCGCGATCACCGCGGCCATGACCGAGGGCACGGCGCTCAACCGGTTCGCGAAGGCGTTCCCGGACCGGTTCTTCGACGTCGGCATGGCCGAGGAGCACGCCGTCACGTTCGCCGCGGGCCTCGCGTGCGAGGGCGTGGTGCCGATCACCGCCATCTACAGCACGTTCCTGCAGCGCGGCTTCGACCAGATCATCCACGACGCGGCCGTGCAGGACCTCAAGGTCGTGCTCTGCCTCGACCGCGCCGGACTGGTGGGGGACGACGGCGCGCCGCAGCACGGCGTGTTCGACATCGGCTACCTGCGCATGATCCCCGGCACCGTCGTGATGCAGCCCATGAACGGCGAGGAGCTGCGCGACATGCTGTGGACCGCGGCGCACTGGCCGGGCAACCGGCCCATCGCGGTGCGCTACCCGCGCGCCAACGTGCCCGAGGAGACGCTCGCCGAGCGCGACCTGCGCGTGCTCGAGATCGGCAAGGCCGAGCAGCTGCGTGCCGGCGGCGACGTGGCGATCCTCGCGCTCGGCACCATGGTGGCGCCCAGCCTCGCGGCCGCCGAGCGGCTCGCGGCCCAGGGCGTCAACGCGACGGTCGTCAACGCGCGCTTCGCCGCGCCGCTCGACACCGCCATGTTCACGGGCCTCGCGCGCTCGACCGGCCGCATCGTGACGGTCGAGGAGAACGTCACCGCGGGCGGGTTCGGTTCGGCGGTGAGCGAGATGCTGGCCGCGAACGACATCACCGTCCCGGTGCGCCACATCGGCGTGCCGAACGAGTTCGTGCTGCACGGCAAGCGCGACGAGCTGCTCGCACAGGTCGGGCTCGACGCCGCGGGCATCGCGGCGAGCGTGCTCGAGTTCGTGCGGAACCCGCTGCACCAGCACAGCTGATCGTGGGCGCGCGCGGCCGCCGCATCGCGATCGTCGGCCACCTCGGCCGCCCGCAGGTGCGGCGCGAGGCCGCGCGCCTGCGCGACCGGCTGGCGCGGGCCGGGGCCAGCGTGCGGCTCGAGCGCGAGCTCGCGGCCGCGGTCGGCGCCGAGGGCGAACCGCTCGAGGCGCTCGCGCGCTGGTGCCACGTCATGGTGTCGCTCGGCGGTGACGGCACCGTGCTCACCGCGGGCCGAGCGCTCGCCGGTCGGCGCGGCACGCTGCTCGCGGTCAACATGGGCGGGCTCGGGTTCCTGGCCGCGGCCGAGGCGGGCGAGCTCGACGACGCCGTGCGCGCCGCGCTCGCGGGCCGCTGGCCCGTGGCCACGCGGGCCGGGGTCGAGACGCGCATCCGGCGTGCGCGCGGCGGCCGGGCGCGCCCCGCGGGCTTCGCGCTCAACGACGCCGTGGTGCGCAGCGCGGTGAGCTACTCGGCCATCCACCTGCGCGTCTCGGCGCTCGGCCACGACCTCGGCCACCTCGTCGCCGACGGCCTCATCGCCGCCAGCGCCAGCGGCTCGACCGCGTACTCGCTGTCGGCGGGCGGGCCGCTCGTGGCGCCCGACGTGGACGCGCTGGTGGTGACGCCGGCGTGCGCGCACGCGCTCGGCAGCCGCTCGCTCGTGCTGGGCCGAGGCTCGCTCGTGAAGGTGCGGCTCATCAGCCCCGGCCCGGCACTGCTCGTGCTCGACGGCCAAGAGGCCGAGGAGCTCGTGAAGGACGACGAGATCGAACTGCAGCTCGCGCGCGACCGCGTGCGCGTGTACGAGAACCCCGCCCGCCCGTTCCTGCGCACGCTGCAGGCCAAGCTCGGCTGGCAGGGGAGCGAGCGCCGCAGCCTCTAGTCGCGCGTCCGGCTAGCGCGCGGTCGAGCGCGTGGCACTCCAGGACTCGACCCCGCCGCTCGTGCGCACCGCGCTGCCCGTGAGCGTCTCGCCCGCGCGCTCGCCCATCACGTGCATGCCATCGTTGGGCAGGGTGGCGTTGAACATGAGCACCGGGTCCTGCACCTGCACGACCTGCGCGGGGTAGGTCACACCGCCGAGCGCGAACACGACGCCGGCGGCGCCCACCTCGATCCGCACCGCCTGCGGTGCGGCGCCCTCGGTGGTGCCCGACCACGTCCCGTACAGACCGGCGTTGGGGTCGGCGGGCGCGGTCGAGGACTTCTTGCCGCAGCCGGGTAGCACGGCCAGCGCGAGGAGCGCGGCGAGGATCAGCGAGGACGCGGCGGGGGAGCGCACGGGGACCTCCGGGGGACCGGGAGAGAGCCGGGAAGGGCCCGGCGAGCGGGCCGCCCAAAAGGATACGACGGGCGCCCTCGCGGCCGCCTAGGGAATCGGGACTGGACAGGCCGGGAGGGGCGCGCTACCTTACTGCACATCCGTGCACCATGCCGCCCCTTCTCACGGGCGGCACCGACGCGCCGCCGGCACCGGGAGGGACCCCATGCTCGAACGCCTCGTCATCCGCGACCTCGCCCTGGTCGAGCACGCCGAGATCGTGCTCGCCGACGGGCTGCACGCCGTCACCGGCGAGACCGGCTCCGGCAAGTCGCTCACCGTGGACGCGCTCGCACTTGTGGTGGGTGGGCGGGCCGACGCCGACATCGTGCGCGAGGGTGCGGGTCGCGCGGTGGTCGAGGCCGAGTTCCGGCTCTCGCCCACGACCGCGCGTCGCGTGGGCGAGTTGTTCGCGCAGTGGGACCTCGAACTCGACGGCGACGCGCTCATCGTGCGGCGCGAGGTGAGCGCCGAGGGCCGCAGCCGCGCGAGCGTGAACCAGGCCAGCCTCACGCTCGCGAACCTCAAGCGACTCGGCGAGCTGCTGGTGGACCTGCACGGCCAGCACGAACACCAGAGCCTGCTGCGCGAGGGCGCGGCGCTCGTCACACTCGACCGACTCGCGGGACTCGAGACCGAGCGCGCCCGCTACGCCGACACGCTCGCCGCGCTGCGTGAGGCCGAGGGCGACCTCGACCGGCTGCGCGATTCGCTCGCCACGTTCGCCGAACGACGCGACTACCTCGCGGCGGCCGCGGCCGAACTCGACGAGGCCGCACTGCGCGAGGGCGAGGAGGACGAGCTGGCCGCGGAGGCCGCTCGACTCGCGCACGCCGACCGCCTGCGCGAGTTCGGCACCGTGGCCACGTCGCGACTGTCCGAGGGCGAGGGCGCGGCGGTGGATGCGCTCGGCGCGGCGCGCCACGCGATCGAACAGGCCGCACGGCTCGACCCCACGCTCGCCGAGGCGCTCCAGCAGCTCACCGAGGCCTCGATCGCGGCCGAGGAGTCGGCACGTACATTGGCTGCCTACCTCGACCATCTCGAGGCCGACCCCGATCGGCTCGAGACGGTCGAGGCGAGGCGCGAGCTCTACCAGCGCCTGCCCCGCAAGTACCGCCGCCCGCTCGCCGATCTTCTGACGTGGCGCGAGGAACTCGCCACCGAACTCGCGCAGGGAGCCGACGCCGACGGTTCCCTGGCCGCGGCCGAGGGCCGCGTGGGCACGGCCCTCGAGGCCTGCATGGGAGCGGGGCGGGCGCTCACGCGCAAGCGCACCGCGGCGGCGCGCGAGTGGTCGGCCACCCTCACGCGCGAGCTCAAGCCGCTCGGGTTCCCGTACGCCCGCATCGTGTTCGAGGTCGAGCCGGCGGCCGACGGCCGCCCCACGCCGACCGGGCTCGACGAGGTGCGCCTGCTGTTCACCGCCAACCCGGGGGAACCCGCCCGACCGCTCGCCCGGATCGCCTCGGGAGGGGAGTTGTCGCGCGTCATGCTGGCGCTCAAGTGCGCGCTGCAAACCCGTGACCGCGTTGACCTTCTGGTCTTCGACGAAGTAGATTCCGGGGTCGGCGGTG
>JBJTRI010000024.1:0-13598 GCA_046076045.1 bacterium | reverse complement strand
AGGCCGTTGCCCACGAACAGGCCGCGGAACGAGTGCTCCGCGAGCCAGCCGCCGAGCGACAGCCCGAGTGCGAAGCCGAGGTTGATGACCCAGTAGATGAGCCCGAATGCGCGCACGCGCTGGTCGGCGGGCACGAGGTCGGCGATCGCGGCTTGCATGCCGGGTCGGTACATCTCGGAGACGAGCGCGACCACGAAGATGGCCGGGGCGATGACCGCCATGCGCTCGGCGAACCCGATCGCGATGAGTCCCGCCCCGCCGCCCCAGAGCGCGATGAGCATGGTGGCCCGGCGCCCGAGGCGGTCGGCGAGCGTGCCGCCGAGCAACCCGGCCAGCGTGGCCCCCGCACCGTAGAGCGCGACCACCGTGCCGGCCTGCGTGGGGGAGAGTCCGCGCTCGCGCGTGAGGTAGACCGCGAGGAACGGCAGCACGAAGCTGCCCAGCCGGTTCACGAACGTCCCCGTCCATAACACCCAGAACGGGCGCGGCAGCCCCCCGACGAGGGCCTGGAACTGGCGGCGAGGATCCACGGTACGCTCCGGGTCCGGGGGCTGCGGAAGGGCGGACACGGGCCGGTGCTAGGGGCCCGGAAAGGGTTTGGCCTCGAGGGCTCGCGCCCTCGAGGCCAAGTGGTAGCGGGGGCTGGATTTGAACCAGCGACCTTCGGGTTATGAGCCCGACGAGCTACCAGGCTGCTCCACCCCGCATCAGGTAGAGGCAAGATAGGTCGGCGGGGGGTGGGTGTCAATGCAGGCGGGGGAAGGTTGTCAGGTGCCTGACCTCGAACGCCCCGCCACCCCCGCCAACCCCCGCATTCGCAACCCATTCCTTGTGCGGCGAAGATTGTTGATGGGCCCCCGTCGGCGCCTCGGCCGCCCGCAAGTCGTTGCGATCGCGTGGCGGCCTCGCGGCGGGCGGGCGGCTAACCCGTTGTCCCGCGACCATCAACAATCTTCGCCGCACCGCCAAGTGGTTGCCACGGCGGGGGGTGCTCGATATGCTGCCGCGCCCCTACCGGGTCCCGTCGTCCCGACCCCCAGCCCACGCTCACGGAGGTTCCGTTGTCCCGTCCGCGGTCCGCAGCCCTCGCGGCTCTCGTTACGGTCGTCCTGCTCCTCCCGTCGGTGGCCTTCGCCGCCGCCGAGGTCCGCAAGCTCAACCTCGCGCTCTCGGCCACGCCCACCCAGGTGTTCGCCGACGACTTCAACGACGGGCTCGAGTACTACAACCGCACCGTCCTGGCCCCGCCGCCGCGCGGCTACGAGCCGCTGGCCAAGGTCGGCATGTCGTGGCTGTTCGACAGCGAGTTGCGCTACTTCGCGACCCGCAACCTGTCGTTCAACGCGGGCGTCGGCCAGCTGCGCGCCAAGTCGGGCAAGGAGTACCTGCCCGCCCTCGGCCAGTCGATCAACGTGCGCGCCGAACTGCTCACCGTGCCGGTGCACGTCGGGGCCTCGTACTACATGCAGCCCTACAATCAGGGCGACTTCCAGGCCCGCATGTTCGTGGGCGGTGGGTTCGTGCAGTACACCTACTCGCGCACCACGTTCTCGCAGCAGCTCGCGGGCGCGGACTCCGCCACCACCGTGCAGCTCGGCGGCTCGTACAAGCTCACGAGCACGCAGGACGCGCCGGGCTACTACGCCGAGACGGGCGTGCACATGTTCTTCGCCTCGCGCTACTCGGTGCTGCTCGCGGCGCTCTACCGCAGCGGCAAGGTCTCGGGGCTGGTGGACGAGGCCACCGGACAGCCGGTGATCGACCCCATCACGAACAAGCCGACCTCGCTCGACGTGGGCGGGTTCGGGTTGCGATTGGCAGCGGTCATCGGGTTGTAGCGGGCCGCACACGGCAACGGAACGGCGGCGGTCCCTCCGAGGGGCCGCCGCCGTTCCGTTTTCCGCGAATGGGGCTCAGCGCGTCGAGTCGGCCACCGTGCCGTCGTCGCGGAACCGGTACACGATCTCGTCGCTCGCAGCCCAGCCCAGTTCCGTGCGGGCCACCGACTCGGCGTGGAAGCGGCGCTTCTCGGGGTCCGAGAGCCGACCGTTGATGTCGTCGGCCTCCTGGCGCATGCGGGCGGCCTCCGCCTTGCTGGACCCGATCTCGCGGTTGAGCTCGAGGATGCGCCGCGCGCTGTTGTTCGAGATGCCGAGCGCGTACACGAGGTAGACCAGCACCGCCACGACGAGCCAGCGCGGGAGCTCGAACGACGCGGGCGCGAACGGCGAGCGCCCGATGCGGTGGGCGAAGAAGCGTCGAGCGATGTCACGCTTCGCCATGGGACCCCTCCTGGGTGGTGCGAACCCCGGCATCCGTGCCGGGGTGGGCCGGGGAGATCAGCGCAGCGCGCGGAACGCCTGACGGCCCGGGTAGTACGCGTTGGTTCCGAGCTGCTCCTCGATGCGGAGCAACTGGTTGTACTTGGCGACACGGTCGGTGCGGCAGAGCGAGCCGGTCTTGATCTGGCCGGCGTTCGTGGCCACCGCGAGGTCGCTGATCGTGGTGTCCTCGGTCTCGCCCGAACGGTGCGAGATGACGGCGGTGAAGCTGGCGCGCTGCGCCATCTGGACCGACGCGAGCGTCTCGCTGAGCGTGCCGATCTGGTTCACCTTCACCAGGATGGAGTTCGCGGTGTTCTCGGCGATGCCGCGCGACAGGCGCTTCACGTTGGTCACGAACAGGTCGTCGCCGACCAGCTGCACCTTGGCGCCGAGCTTCTGCGTGAGCAGGTTCCAGCCCGCCCAGTCGTCCTCGGCCAGACCGTCCTCGATGCTCACGATGGGGTAGCGCGCGCACAGGTCGGCGTACCAGTCCACCATCTGGGCGCTCGTCAGCTTCTTGCCGCCCTCGCCCTCGAGCACGTAGCCGGAGCCGTCCTTCTGCCACAGCTCGCTCGACGCCACGTCGAGCGCGAGCGCGATCTGCTCGCCGGGCTTGTAGCCCGCGGCCTCGATCGCGGTGAGCAGCACCTGCAGCGCCTCCTCGTTGCTGCCGAGGTTGGGGGCGAAGCCGCCCTCGTCACCCACGGCGGTCGCGAGCCCGCGCTTCTTGAGCACGCCGTGCAGGGCGTGGAACACCTCGACGCCCCAGCGCAGGCCCTCGCGGAACGAGGACGCGCCGAGCGGCACGATCATGAACTCCTGCAGGTCCACGTTGTTGTCGGCGTGCGCGCCGCCGTTCACCACGTTCATCATGGGGACGGGCAGCGTGTGCGCGTGCACCCCGCCGAGGTGGCGGTAGAGCGGCACGTCGAGCGCGCGCGCGGCGGCGTGCGCCACGGCCATGGACACGCCGAGCAGCGCGTTGGCCCCGAGGCGGCCCTTGTTGGGCGTGCCGTCGAGCGCCAGCATGCGGGCGTCCACCGCGGCCTGGTCGTAGGCGTCCATGCCGAGCAGCGCGGGCGCGATGTCCTGCGCCACGTGCGTCACGGCCTTCTGCACGCCCTTGCCGCGGTAGCGCTTGGCGTCGCCGTCGCGCAGCTCGATCGCCTCGTGCTCGCCGGTCGAGGCGCCCGAGGGGACCGCGGCGCGACCGAGCGCACCGCCGTCGAGGACACAATCCACTTCGAGGGTCGGGTTGCCGCGCGAGTCGAGGATCTCGCGGGCGCGGAGGGAGGCGATGGTCATCATGCGGCGCAGACTAGTGGGGCATCGCCGTGGCCGCAAGCCGATGCGCTGCCGCACGCTGGCCGCCCGGGTGATGGTGCGCTGCGGGCGCGCCCGGCGCGGGCCGCGAACCTTGACCCTGCCGAGACCCGGAACCTATGGTCGCCCCCATGAAACCCGCCGCGGTGCGCGTCCGTAGGGATGAGCGATGGACCCCGCGGGCGTGAACGGTCTAGAGGATGCCGAGCTCGTCCGGCGGAGCCTGTCGGGCGACCCAAGGGCCTGTCGTGACCTGGTTCGGCGCTACCAGCGGCCGGTGTACTCCGTCATCGCTCGCATGGTGCGCCGCGCCGAGGACGCCGAGGACCTCACCCAGGAGACCTTCGTGAAGGCCTTCCGGGCGCTCGACCGGTTCGACACGGAGCGGCCGTTCGCGGCGTGGATCCTCACCATCGCCTCGCGACTCGCGATCGACCACCTCCGTCGCCGCCGGGTGCCGACCGTCTCCATGACCGTCACCGACCCGGGGTCGGGTGAGGAGCGCACGATGGACGTGGTGGACGAGGGTCTGCGCCCCGACGAGGTCGTGGTGCACGCCGAGGAGGAGTCGCGCGCCGGGGCGCTCATCGCCGGGCTGCCCGACCACTACCGCATCGTCGTGCTCATGCGTCACCAGCAGGACCTGTCGTACGAGGAGATCGCCGAGGCGCTCCACATGCCCCTCGGCACCGTGAAGGCCCGGATCCATCGTGCCCGGGCGCTGCTCAAGGAACGACTCGAAGGGAACCCGTCATGAACCCCTGTCCCGAGACCGTGCACGCGCAGGACTGGCTCGACGGTGCGCTCGCGCCCGCCGACGCGGCCCGCTTCGAGGCGCACCTCGCCGCGTGCGAGGCGTGCGCCGACGAGGTGGCCGCGTTCCGCGCCGTGTTCGCCGAACTCGCCGCGCTGCCGCTGCTCGACCCGCGTCCCGAGCTGTACGACCGCATCATCGCCGAGGTGGTCCCCCAGCGCGCCCCGCGCTGGGTGCGGGTCGCGGGTGGCCTCTACGCCGCCGGGCTCGCCGCCAGTCTGGGCGCGATCGGGCTCGCGTTCGCGCGGCCCGAGTCCAGCGCGTGGCTGGGCGGGCTGCTGGTCGCCGCCGCCCGCGCGGTCACCGGCGCCAGCGCGTTCGTCATCGGTTCGGTGGGCGAGGGGGCGGTGCGCATGGCGGGGTTCCTCGCCGGCGAGGGCCTGCTCGCGCTCGCGCTCCGCATCCTCGTCGCCACGTTCAGCCAGCCGCTCGTGCTGACCCTCGTCCTCGCCGCCACCCTCGTGTGTGCGGTCGTGCTGTGGTGGATGCGTCCGCGTGAGCGGAACACGCACCCGGAGGTGACCCGTGTCGGTCTGCTCGCGCTCTAGTTTCGCTGCCGTCCTCCTGCTCGCCGCCCTCACCGCGATCGCCCCCGTGCCGGCCCGGGCCGGCGACTCCTCGATGAGCGAGGTCGTGGTCACCCACGACGACGGCAGCGTCACCAAGCGCGTCGAGTTCAAGGGGCGCGTGGTCGCGTTCTCGCGCATCTCGTCGGACTCCACCGTCTCCGACTCGAGCGGGCTCGACACGCTCGAGGCCGGACTGGTGCGCGTGGAGCACGGCTCGAACGACATCGTGCGGCTGTTCTCCGACGCCTACGTGGCGCAGGGCGAGCGGGTGGACGGCGACGTCGTGTCGGTGTTCGGGTCGGTGCGCGTGGACGGCGAGGTCGCCGGCAGCGCCGTGTCCCTGTTCGGCACCACGCACCTGGGCGAGGGCGCGCGGGTGGCGGGCGACGCCGTCGCGATCTTCGGCGCCATGGTGCTCGAGTCCGCATCGGCCGTGGCCGGTGACGCGGTCGCGATGGGCGGCGGCATGCGCAAGGCCGACGACGCGCGCGTGCTCGGTTCGCAGGTCGAGATCGGGTTCATGCCGCTCCTCACGCTCGGCCTGCCCGGTCTGCCCGTCGTGCTCCTCACGCTGCTGCTGGCGTGGCTCGTCAGCCTGGGGTTGGGTGGGATCGGCGCCTTGCTGTTCCCGCGCCGGCTCGCGCGCGTGGCCGCGACCGCGTCGCGCCGCACCGGGCTCTCGCTGCTGCTCGGCGTCTTCGCGGGCCCGCTCGCGTTCGTGGCGAGCGTGCTGCTGCTCGTCACCGTGATCGGCATCCCGATCGCGCTCATGATGCCGCTCGCGTGGGTGTTCGTGACCTACGCGGGTCAGCTCGCGGCCACCTACCAGCTCGGCTGCAAGATCCTGCGGCGCACGCCGGGCACCGGCGGGATGTTCGCGCCGATCGCGGCCGGGTCGCTGGTCGTGCTGGCGTTCTTCGCGGGCGCCGCGCTGCTGTGGGACAGCCCGGGCCTCATGCGCATGGTGGGGCTGTTCGTGGGGCTCGTGGGCGTGCTCCTCATCACCGCCCTGTCCTGGCTCGGCACCGGGGCGTTCCTGCTCTCGCGCGCCGGCAGCCGTCCGGGCGACGTCATGCCCCAGCCCCCGGCCGCGCCGCCGGCCGCCCCGCTGGCCGTGGCCCCCGCGGCCGCGCCTGCGCCCGAGCCGCCCGCCGCGGGCTAGTACCGCCGGCCCGCATGGGGCCGAACCTCCCGACCGGCCGTGGGTGCCCTCGCCCACGGCCGGTCGGCGTTCCGGGGGTTTTCCCCCGCGGCCGATCGCCGGGGCCTCCCGACGCCCCGAGGGGTGCCCGGGCGTGACTTCGTAAGCCACGGCTCAACATGTGGTTGCAAGGGCATTGCAGGTTGCGGTGGGGGGTATTGTGAGTGGCACGAAGGTGGCTTTAGTCTCATGGCATGACCACCCTCTCGCGCATCCGCCACGGCCTCGTCGCCCTCGCCCTCGTCCTTGCCGCCGCCCCCGCGGTGGCCAGCGAGATGCGTGCGATGGGCTCGCAGCGCGTGAGCGGGATCGTCATCCACGACGCCGCCGAGACCCTGCGCGACTTCTGCCGCACCGAGGGTGGCCGCCTGTATCTGGTCCTGCCGGGGGGCTCGCGCTGGGAGCTGGTCACCTCGACCTCGGACCCGGCGATCGGCAACCCCGGCGACGGCTCGTTCCACCCCTACGACGAGGCCGAGGTCCGCGACGCGCTCGAGTCGGTGCGCTTCCCGCTCCGCGGCATCTCGGCCGAGGTCTTCATCCTGCCGTACCCGCGCCGCCTCAGCCTCGAGTCCGCCGCCGGCCCCGGCCTCATCCTGCTCTCGCCGGGCGTGCGCAAGCTGCCGCGCGTGCACCAGCACTCGGAGTTCGTGCACGAGCTCGGCCACGTCATCCAGTACGCCGTCATGCCCGACCACGACGAGCAGGCGTGGGGCGAGTACATGCGCCTGCGCGGCCTCGACGCCGGCCGTCATCGCGCGTCGGCGCCGCACGCCGAGCGTCCGCACGAGATCTGGGCCGAGGACTTCCGCGCCCTCTACGGTGGTGCGGCCGCGACCGCGAACGGCACCATCGAGAACGCCGAGCTGCCGTACCCCACCCAGGTCGCCGGCCTCGAGGCGTTCCTGGACGGTGTCGCGCTGCGCGCCGAGGGCCTCGTCAACACGGCCCTGCTCGCGGCCCCGCGCGGCCGTGGTGCGGTGGACTTCTCGCGTCTCGGCGAGCGCGCCGCGGTGCTGGACGTGTTCGACGCCCAGGGTCGCCGCCTCGCGAGCCTCGAGCCGCGCATCGACGGCGGTTCGGTGGCGTGGTCGTGGGACGGTCTCGACCGCGCCGGTCGTCCGGTCGCGACCTCGGTGGTGTTCGCCCGCGCCCGCGACGCGCAGGGTGGCGCGGTCCGCGTCGCGATCGTGCGCTGAACCTAGCGGTCCCGTGCGGGCAGGCGTGCGGGGGTGAACTCCTCGCTCATGCGCCGCGTACGCAGGTCGCCGAACCCCGCGAAGTTGCGCGCGGCCTCGAACAGCGAGCGCGGTAGGCCCGTGAGCACGCCGAGCCCCGCCGAACTGCCGGTGCGCACCTCGCCCGAGAGCCAGCCCTCGACCTCCTCGGCGTCCTCGATGTGCAGCGGCCGCAGCGAGGCGGTGACGACCACGTAGCACGGCGCGTCCGCGTCCACCGTGGCGAGCGAGGCGACCGGCATCACCAGCGTGTCGGCGAGTGCGAGTCCGAGCGAGTCGAGCGTGCGCACCACGAGCGTACCGCCGTCGGGCCGGTCGAGCCGCCAACGGTCGCCCCAGACGTCGTAGCGCAGCCGGAACGTGGCGTCGCTCGCCTGCTCGAGGCGGTCGAACCAGCCGTTGCGGCGCCGCCACAACTCGGCGTGCAGCGTGAGCGTGGCCGGCATGCCGCGCCGCAGGCTGCGCGCGACGCGCGGCTCGATGGGACGGTCGAGGCGCAACTCCACCGCGAGCCGGTCCGCGCCGTCGCGCACCGGGCGGAGCGCGACCAACTCGAACGCGTGCACCGGGAGCGCGGCCAGTGCCAGCACGCACGCCACGCCGCACGCCCGCACGAGGCGCGCGAGCGGGCCTCGTGTCCGCGGGCCGCGTGCGAGTGCGCCAGCGCGTGCGAGTACGCGTGGGGTGCGGGTCAGAACGGCCTCTGCAGGCGCAGCGACCACACGATCGGTGCCCCGGCGGCTTGCAGGTCGCGCGCCGCATAGACGCGCAGGTCGTCCTCGCCCACGGCGAGCCCGAACCCGACGTCGGTGGTGAAGCGGCGCGCCATCACCTCCCAGCGCCCCGACGGGTCCTCCCATGCGGTGCCCGCGTCCACGAACGCGATCGCGGTGAGCCCCGACGACGAGCCCTTGCCGCGCACCGCCCACAGCCCGAACGCGTACTCGGCCTGACCCAGCGCGACGTGCGAGCCCGTGAACGCGGCGGTGGCGTGCCCGCGCAGCCCGTCGGCGCCGCCCAGGGTGAAGCGGCGCTGGCGCGGCAGCGTGCCCGAGAGCGTCGATCCCCCGACGGCGCGCAGGGTAAGCGTGACCGCGGGCGACAGGCGCAGCACGCTGCGCACGTCGGCGAGCCAGCGGCGGTAGTCGAAGTCACCGCCCAACTCGCCGCCCGCATGGTCGAACTCGATCGCGTGGTAGAGCCCGGCGCGCGTCGAGTGGCGGCGGTGGGCGAGACGCTCGAGCCGCACGAGCACGCGGTGCGCCTCGCCGTCGTCCACGGGCGGGTTGGCGCGCAGCGTGCGATCGCGGTACAGCCACGAGGTGGTGTGCGAGGCCTCGGCCAGCGTGCGGTACTCGTCGCGTCGCGCGTGCACGCTCACGGTGGAGAAGTCGGGCACGCGCCACGACAGGTGCACGCCCGCGCCCTCGCGCTCGAAGTAGTCGCGCTGGTCGTTGCGGGCGAGCAGCACGGAGAGCGTGTTCTCGAGGTCGCCCACCTGCTGCAGGTCGGGATGCTCGGTACGCCGCACCGCGCTCACGCCCAGCACGAAGCGCGCGGTCGGCAGCAGCGGCTGTTCCATCTGCACGCCGTAGAGCGCGCGCTCGCGGCCGTGCGCGTACTCCAGACGCACGCCCAGGCGCGGGTACATGGTGCTCGGTCGCTGCACCTGCACGTGTGCGCCCCAGCGCAGCAGGTCCACGCGGTTGTAGTCGAGCGTCAGGTCGAGGTTGCGCGAGCGGTTGGGTCGCGCCGCGTCCCACGGCTCGGGGTGGTCGAGCAGGTCGTCGCCGAGCGGGGCGATGAGCCAGGCGTCGTCCGTGCTCGCGCGCTTCGCGGGAGCGAGCGGCGCGGCGTCGTCGCCCACCGGGCGGAACGTGAGCGTGTCGCGTCGCACGCCCCCGGCCAGGGAGTCGGCAGGGGACTGCGCGGACGCGCGCGTGGCACCGGCCACGGCCATGCACAGGGCGAGTGCCACGAGGGCGAGGGTGGGACGGAACGGGTTCATCGCGGGTCTCCGAGGGGATGGGGTCCGCGTGCATGAACGCAAGCCCCGTACCACGATAGCCGTCGCGCGCGCGCACGCCAACGCGTGGCGTGGGGCGTGCGTGGGCGTTGTGCGCGCCCACCGACCGTGCGCCGGGTGCACGGGGCGTGGCATCCGCGCCACACCCGCGGTGCCGCGGTCAGCGCCGCGCGATGCCGTACTTGCGCATCTTGCGGTGCAGGTTCGTGCGATCGATCCCCAGTCCCGCGGCGGCCTGCGTGACGTTCCAGTCGGCGGCCTCGAGCGCGCGCCGGATGGACTCGATCTCGCTGCGCGCCACCTTGCCCTTGAGCCCCGCGTCGTCGCCCTCCTCGGGCGGCGACTCGAGCCACGGGTCGAGGTCGGCCGCGGTCACCGCGGGGCCGCCCACCAGCACGACGGCGCGTTCCATGAGGTTGCGCAACTCGCGCACGTTGCCGGGCCAGTGGTAGTGCTCGAGCGTTTCGCGCGCGTCGTCGGCGAGCGTCAGCGGTGCGCGCCCCTCGGCGACCGCGAACTGCGCGAGCCAGTGCGTCGCCAGTGCCACCACATCGCCGCGGCGCTCGCGCAGCGGCGGCACGGCGAGCGGCAGCACGTTGAGCCGGAACCACAGGTCCTCGCGGAACTCGCCCGCGCGCACCGCGGCGGGCAGGTCCTTGTTGGTGGCCGCGACGAGACGCACGTCCACCTGGGCGGTGCGCGTGCCGCCCACGCGCTCGATCTCGCCGGTCTCGAGCACGCGCAGCAGCTTGGCCTGCGCGTCGAGCGCGAGGTCGCCGATCTCGTCGAGGAACAGCGTGCCGCCGTCGGCCAGCTCGAGCCGGCCCTTCTTGGTCGCGACCGCGCCGGTGAACGCGCCCTTCTCGTAGCCGAACAGCTCGCTCTCGAGCAGGTCCTTGGGGATCGCGGCGCAGTTGAGCTTCACGAACGGCCCCGCGGCGCGCTTCGAGAGGCGGTGCACGGCGTGCGCGGCGAGCTCCTTGCCCGAACCGTTCTCGCCGGTGATGAGCACACGGCCCTGCGCCGGCGCGACGCGCCGGATCTGCTCGCGCAACCGTTCGATCGCGGGGCTGGAGCCGAGGATGCCGAGCGTCGCGTCGTCGGCCGGCCGGGCGCGCTCCGCAGCCGCCTCGTGCACCGCGCTCTTGCGCCGCAGGCGCGTGACGCGCACCGCCTCGGGCAGCAACGCGAGCAGGTGCTCGGGGTCGTCCACCGGCTTGGCCACGAAGTCGAACGCCCCGCGCTGTCCGGCGCGCAACGCGTTCTCGATCGAGCTCTCGGCCGAGACCACGACCACCGCGGTGTCGGGGGCCTGCTCGCGGATGCGTAGCAGCGCGTCGAGGCCGTGCTCGCCCGGCATGGAGAGGTCGAGCAGCACCACGTCCCAGCGCCGCTCGGCGAGTGCGGAGTAGGCCGCACTCGCATCGGCGGCCACGCCGGTGAAGTGGCCCTCCTCCTCCAGCACGCGGCGCAGCGAACTGCGGATCTTGGGGTCGTCGTCCACGGTGAGCACGGCGAGGGACTCGGGTGCGGCCATGCGGGCTCCTTCAGGCACAGGGCAGGACGAGGCGCGCCACGGCGCCGCCGCCCTCGCGGTTCACGAGCGTCACGCGACCGCGGTGCTGGGCGGCGATGTCGCGCACGAGCGACAGGCCCAGACCGCTGCCGCGGTTCTTGGTGCTCACGTAGGGTTCGAACGCGTGCGCGGCGACCTTCGGGTCGAGCCCGGGGCCGCGGTCGCGGACCTCGACCCACGCCCCCTCGGCGTCGCGTCCGGTCTCGACCTCGACCGGACCGCCCGGCGCACTCGCCTCGCACGCGTTCACGACGAGGTTATGCAGCGCGCGCGACAGCAGCAAACCGTCGCCGCGCACCGTCAGCGTGCCCTCGGCCCGCACGCTCAGCGCGACCGGCGCGGTCTCGTGCAGCGCGGTCGCCGCGCGCACGAGTGCCGCGAGGTCGAGCGGCTCCTCGCGCGGCTCGGGCATGCGCGCGTACTGCGCGAACGAGTCGGCGAGCCGCGTGAGGTGGTCGATCTCGTGCAGCAGCGCGTCGAGGCTCTCGCGCACCGCGGGGCGGTCGGCTTCGGGCACGCGCTCGATGCGGCGGCGCAGGCGGTGGATCGAGAGCGACATGGGGGTGAGCGGGTTCTTGAGCTCGTGCGCGAGCCGCCGCGCCACGTCGCGCCACGCGGCCTCGCGCTCGGCGCGCGCGAGCGCGGCGCGCGCCTCGGCGAGTCGCGCGGTCATGGCGTTGAAGGTCGCGGCCAGTGCGGCGAGTTCGCGCGGGCCGGTCTCGGGCAGCGGCTCGCGCGTGGTGTCGTCGGCGACGCGCGTGAGCGCGCTGCCGAGCCGCGCGAGCGGGCGCGTCATGCCGCCGGCGAGCACGCCCGAGAGCAGCGCGGCGCCTGCGATCAGCGCGAGTGCGAGCACCGCGATGGTCAGCCCCACGCGCTGGCGCGCGACCTCGACCAGCACCCCGAGCCGCGCGTAGTGCTCGCGCGCCTCGCGCACCTGCCCGAGTTGCTCCCAGTACGACGGGTTGAGCCACATGCCCGCGACGCGTACGCGATCCGCGTCGAGCGGGGCGACCGCGCCCAGCGCCCCGCTCGGCGAGCGCACCAGCCGGTCGCCCGCGATCGCGGCCGCGAGCTCCGACGACAGGTCCACGGTGTCGGCGTCGCTGCGCGCAGGTGACAGCCGCGTGCCCACGAGCCGCCAACCGTCGCCGTCGCGCGCGTAGTCCTGCACGAAGTCCACGCCGTCCGCGCCCGGGTCGGCCCCGCGCGCCGCGAGTGTGCCGCCGCGCGCGGCCCACGCGGCGGCGCGCTCGCGCACCGTGGTCTCGAGCCGCGTCAGCGTGGTGCGGTTGGTCTCGGCCGAAGCCTCGAGTGCGTCCTCCACGCCGCTCTGGTACCAGCGCGAGGTCGCGGCGTCGAGCTGCACGAACGTGAACCACGCGAACACCAGCGTGGGCACGAGCGCGACCGCGAGGAGCCCGAGGAAGAGCCGCGTGCGGAGCGACATGGGGGCGCCCTCCGTGGCGTGCGCGTCGGGGCTAGGAGAGACCGCCGAGCTGGCCGCACGCCGCCCAGATGTCGCCGCCCTGGGTGTGACGCACGGTCACGGCGGGCGCCTTGGGCAGCAGGCGGTGCACGAAGCGGTCGATCGCCTCGGCAGTGGGGCGCTGCCACGGCAGGCCCGGCACCGGGTTGTACGGGATGATGTTGACCTTGCTCGGCATGCGGCGCGCGAACGCGGCCAAGCGGTCGGCGTCGTCGTCGCTGTCGTTGACGCCGCCGAGCAGCGTGTACTCCAGCGTCACGCGGCGGCCCACGCTCTGCCCGTACTCCTGCGCGGCGTCGAGCAGCTCGCGGATGGGCCAGCGCTTGTTCACGGGCACCAACTCGTCGCGCAACTCGTCGGTGGTGGCGTGCAGCGAGATCGCCAGCCCGACCTGCAGGTCGAGCTTCGTGAGTTCGCGGATCTGCGGCACGAGTCCGCTCGTGCTCACCGTGAGACGGCGCGCGCCCAGATTGAGGCCGCGGTCGTCGTGCAGGATGCGGATGGTCTCGGTGACCGCGTCCATGTTGGCGAGCGGCTCGCCCATGCCCATGAACACGATGTTGAAGCGGTCGTCCTGCCAGCCGTGGAACTCGCCCATGCCGACGACCTGCGCCACGATCTCGTGCGCCTTGAGGTTGCGCTTGAGCCCCATGAGGCCGGTGGCGCAGAACGAGCACTTGAGCGCGCAACCCACCTGGCTCGAGATGCAGAACGTGAGCCGCTTCGGCGTGCGCATGCTCACCGCTTCGACGCGTGCGCCGTCGGCGAGCCGGAACACGAACTTGTGCGTGTTGCCGTCGGGGCTCTTGTGGACCGACGCGGTCTCGGGCAGGTCGAGCCCGCAGATGTTCGGGAGCGCCTCGCGGAACTCGAGCGGCAGGTTGGTCATGTCGATCGGGTCGCGCACGTGCTTCTGGTAGACCCACGAGTACACCTGCTCGGCCCGGAACGCGGGCACGCCGAGGCCCTGCACGTGCCGCCGGAAGCGGTCGCGGCTCATCCCGAAGAAGTTCGGGGTGCTGGGCTGGAGGGGCAGGC
>JBJTRI010000023.1:0-11558 GCA_046076045.1 bacterium | reverse complement strand
TGGCCCATGATGATCGCCATCAACCTGCCCGACGTGGTGTACCTGTACCTCGCGCAGCACCAGCCCGTGGACCTCATGACGGTGCAGGTGTGCGTGATGATCGAGCAGGTCGGCTACGGGTTCGGGTTCACCGCGTACCTGCTGTACATGATGCAGTTGGCGCGCGGCGAGCACCAGACCGCGCACTACGCGCTGTGCACCGGGTTCATGTCGCTGGGCGTGCTGGTGCCCGGAGCGTGGAGCGGGGCCATCCAGAAGGCGGTGGGCTACGAGTCGTTCTTCATCTGGGTGCTCGTCGCGACGCTGCCGGGCATGATCGTGGGCGCGTTCCTGCGCATCGAGGACCCGCCGCGCGAGACCACCAAGGCGGCCTGAGCCCGCACCGCACACACGAGCGCCCGGTGCCATCGCGGCACCGGGCGCTCGGCCTTGCGGTGGGACTTCAGCCTCGCGGCGGAGCGTCGGCCGGGGCGGCGGGACGTCGGTCGTCGTGGTGGGGCCGTCAGCCGTCGCGGCGGGCGTCGAACTCGCGGCGGGCGGCGGGGCGAGGCGCGGTGGGGTACGGCGCGCGCACGTGGAAGATGGCGGTGAGCACCGGGATGAACGCCTCGCGGATGCGCGCCAGCTCCTGCAGCGTGATGCCGGTCTCGTCGAGCTGACCGTCGCGCACGCGCTCATCGATGATGCGCTGCACGAGGCCGCGGATGCGGCTCGGCGTGGGCTCGGCCAGTGACCTCGAGGCGCCCTCGACGCCGTCGGCGAGCATGAGGATGGCGGTCTCCTTCGAGCGCGGCTTGGGCCCCGGGTAGCTGTAGTCCTCGCGGCGCGCGATGGGGTCGCCCTCGAGCGCCTTGTGGAAGAAGAACGCCATCACCATGGTGCCGTGGTGCTCGGGGATCGCGGACTGCACCGCGCGCGGCAGGCGCTCCTTGCGCGCGAACTCCAGACCCTCGGCGATGTGCGACTTCACGACCAGCGCGCTCATGGAGGGCGTGAGCTTCTCGTGGCGCGAGCGCGTCGAGGCGGGCTCGTTCTCGGCGTAGTACTCGGGCTTCGCGAGCTTGCCGATGTCGTGGTAGTAGGCCTGCACACGCGTGAGCAGCGAGTTGGCGCCGATCGACTCGGCGGCGGCCTCGGCGAGCGAGCCCACCACCATGCTGTGGTGGTAGGTGCCCGGGGCCTCGAGCTGCATGCGACGCAGCAACGGACGGTTGAGGTCGGAGAGCTCGAGCAGCGTGATGTCGCTGGTCAGGCGGAACAGCTGCTCGACGAGCGGCAGCAGGCCGAACGCCACCACGGTGGCGAACAGCGCCGAGGCCAGCCCCCACAGCGCGTCGGTGATCATGCCCGCCAACGGCGTGCTGCGCGCGAGGTCCCACGCCAGGATGGCGGCCAGGTTGGCGACCGCGATGGCGAAGAACGCGCGCCCGAAGTGCCAGCGGTGGCGCAGGCGCTGCACCGAGTAGACCGCGGTGACGCCGCCCATCATGGCCACGGCCACGAACGGCGCGCGCAGCTCGGCGATGGCCATGACGAGCACCGACAGCATGAGCGTGAACACCAGCGCGGGCCGCTTCTCCATGAGCGAGGCGACGACGAGCGGGGCGAGCGCGAGCGGGACCGCGAACTCCGACAGGCCGGCGAAGCTCACCATGCCGACGACCGAACCGAGCACGATCAGCGTGAGCACGCTGAACATGGCGAGCATGCCGTTGTCCTGGAACACCCACGGCAGTTCCATGCGCAGGTAGGTGGCGAACGCGGCGATGAACAGCAGCATGAGCAGCATGCGCGCGATCGGCGGGTACAGGTACTCGCTCTGCGTGCGGCGCGCGGCCTCGAGGTTGCGCAGCGAGCGCAGCTTGAGCACCACGTCGCGCGTGACGCGCTCGTTGGCGTCCACGATGAGCTCGTCCTTCTTGACCATGCCCACCATGTCGGGCACCGCGCCCTTGGCGTTCGAGCGCCGCCACTCGGTCTCGGCGCGGTCGTACGACACGGTCGCGACCAGGAACGGCGCGGCGAGCGCCTGCGCCAGCGTGATCGCGCGCGGGTCGCCGCCGAACGAGGCGCGGGCGCGCACCGCGAGCCGGTCCATGGCCTCGCGCCGGTCGAGGAACCGCGCCGCGGACACCACCGACTCGGCCTCGGCCTCGCGCAGCGTGACGTTGCGGTAGCCCAGGATGAGGCCGCCGCGCTTCTCGGCCACGACGCCGGTCTCGAGCACCTCGGGCAGCCAGCCGCCCATCTCGCCCAGCACGCGGCGCGCGCGCCCCGGGGCCGAGAGCGCCTCGACGGCGGCGGCGTCGAGCGGCACGCCGAGCAGCTTGATCTTCTCGGAGCGCTCGCGCGGGCCCACGTCGGGGTCGGAGACCACGGCGAGCGCACGCTCCTGGAACGCCGACCAGCGCTCGATGGACTGCGTGCGGGCGCGCAGGTCGAGCACGAACACCGGCGGCACGCCGAGCGCGGCCTCCTCCTGCTCGCGCCGCAGCGTGGCCTCGTCCTTCTGGATGCGGAAGTCCACCGGCGCGACCACGCGCTCGCGCGCGATCTCGCCCTCGTGGTAGCGCAGGCGGTCGAACGCGCCGGGTCCGGTGGGCAGCACGGCCGCGACCGCCAGCAGCAGCGCGACCAGCCCCACGCGCGCGGCGTGGTGCGCCCAGCGCACGGTGCGCGCGCGGTCGGGCAGCGCGGGGACGGCGACCGGGAGGTCGTCGCTACTCACGCGCGGTCCCCCGTGCCGTCGGTGTCGCGCCGCACCTCGCCGGCCTCGTCGGGCAGCAGCGGTGCGGCCATGCGCTTGGCCTCGTCGCGGAGCTCGGTCTCGAGCCGGGGCGCGAGCGGGTCGAGCGACGGCCCCACGCCATCGTCGATCTTGTGCTCGACGCGCGCGTGGTAGATGTCGAACGCGTGGATGATCTCCTTCACGAGGCGGTGGCGCACCACGTCCTCGGGATGGAAGTACACGAACTTGATGTCGGGCACGTGACCGAGGATGGACTGGATGCGTACGAGGCCCGACTGCTCGGGCGTGCGCAGGTCGATCTGCGTGAGGTCACCGGTGATGACCGCGCGCGAGTTGAGGCCCAGTCGCGTGAGGAACATCTTCATCTGGCGCACGGTGGTGTTCTGCGCCTCGTCCAGGATGACGAACGCGTTGGACAGCGTGCGGCCGCGCATGAACGCGAGCGGCGCGATCTCGATGACGCCCATCTCGAGGAAGCGGCGCATCTTGTCGTACGACATGAGGTCGGCGAGCGCGTCGTACATGGGGCGCAGGTACGGGTCGACCTTCTCCTGCATGTCGCCCGGCAGGAAGCCCAGCGACTCACCGGCCTCGACCGCGGGCCGAACGAGGATGATGCGGTCGACGCGCTTGGCGCGCAGCGCGGCCACGGCGGCGGCGACCGCGAGGTAGGTCTTGCCCGTGCCGGCGGGCCCGATGCCGAAGACGACCTCGTTCTGCTCGAGCGCCTTGAGGTACATGGCCTGCGTGGGCGTGCGCGGACGCACCGCCTTGCGGTCGAACGTATAACCCGGCGCGCCCTCGTAGGCGTCGGCCAGGCGCGCGCGCCCGCCCACCTCGAACCCGGCGTCGCGCCGCACCTGCCCGAGCGCGGTGGCCACGTCGGCCTCCTCGATCACGCGCCCGCGCTCGACGAGCTCGACCAGCTCCTCGAGCACGCGCACCGCGGGCTTCACCTCGTGCTCGTCGCCGGCCACGCTGAGCGTGCCGTCACGCAGCGTGATGCGCACGGGGATGACGCGCTCGATCTGGCGGACGTTCGAGTCGTTGTGCCCCAGCAGGGAAATGGGGTCGAGGTGCTCGATGGGGAACTTGCGGACGATCAAGGGTGGTCCTTGTGGGATGGGGCCCCGGAACGCGCAGGACTCCCGACCGGCGCGGCCACGGGAGTGGCCCGGTCAAGAGTCCGGGGTGCGGAGGCGTGCGGAGCAGGGTGGGGTTTCAACCCGTGACTTCCTGGGTGTGCGGCGGCGCGGGCCCGTGCTGCCAATGGGGCGTCGCCTGCGGCGCGCGGGAGCGCCGCGCGTGCGCCGGACGGTAGCAAGGCCCCCCCGGGGGGTCAATGCCCGGGACCGGGCCACGGAGGGGTTATCGGCGCCCGGGAGGAGCCGCGTTAGCCGCGCGTAACCCGTTGTGGAATAAAGCCGAACCCTAGTGCGGCGAAGATTGTTGATGCCGCCCGGCCCGGGGGCCCGAGCCTCCCCGCCTACTCCAGTTCGACCAGCGTGGCCCCGGCCTGCGCCATGCGCCCGACCTCGGCCGCGATCCCCTTGACCCGGCCGTCGCGCGGGGCCCGGATCATGTGCTCCATCTTCATGGCCTCGATCGCCACCAGAGGCTGGCCCTTCTCGACCGCGTCGCCCACCGCCACCAGCACCTTGGTGACCACACCGGGCATGGGGGCCTCGAGCCCGCCGCCGTGCCCGCCCGCGCCGCGCCGCCGCCCGGACGACTCGCGGTCGAGCACGAAGTCGAGGGCGCCCAGACGCACGAACCGTCGTGAGCCCGCGGCCGTGACCTCGGCGGTCGTGGTGCCGGTATCGTCGCTCAGCCGCAGCCGCCCGTCCGCGCCGGTCTCGGCGCGCACCTCGAACTCGGCGTCGTCCACCCGCACGCGCCAGTGTCCGGGGCCGAGCGCGGTGAGCTCGACCTCGCGGATGCGGTCGCCGTCGCGCCACACCGTCCTCATGACTCGGTCCCTCCGAGCCGCCAGCGGCCGAGCGACGCGAACGGGTCCGGGCGGCGCGCGGGCGCGGAGGTCCCGGCGGCGGCGCGACCGGCCGCACCGCTCGCCTCGGCGATCGCGACCGCGGCCAGCGCCAGGTCGGGCGCGGGCGCCTGCATGAGAGCGGCGAACGGCTCCAGGAACTCGCGCTCGATCCATTCGGTGTCGTAGCGCTCGCCGCCGCGCACCGCGTCGTCGCGCAGCAGCGCGCGCAGGAACGGCAGGTTGGTGACCACGCCGTGGATGCGCGTGCCGTCGAGCGCGGCGAGCAGGCGCTCGAGTGCCGCCGCGCGCGTGGGGCCGTGCGCGATCACCTTGGCCAGCATGGGGTCGTAGTGCACGGTCACCGCGTCGCCTGCGTCGAGCCCGTGGTCCACGCGCACGAACGCGCCGCTCGGCCACTGCACGCGCGACGCGGTGCCGGCCTGCGGCAGGAACCCGCGCGCGGCGTCTTCGGCGTAGACGCGCACCTCGATGGCGTGCCCGTGGCGCGCGATGCCGTCCTGCGCGGCGGGCAGCGTGCCGTGCGCGGCCACCTCGAGCTGGGCGCGCACCAGGTCCACGCCGGTGATGAGCTCGGTGACCGGGTGCTCGACCTGCAGGCGCGTGTTCATCTCGAGGAACCACACGCGGCCGTCGGGCGCGAGCAGCATCTCGATGGTGCCCGCGCCGCGGTACGACACGGCCTCGGCCAACCGCACCGCGGCGGCGGTGACCTCGGCGCGCTGCGCGTCGGTGAGCACGGGGCTGGGGGCCTCCTCGACCACCTTCTGGTGGCGCCGCTGCAGCGTGCAGTCGCGCTCGAACAGGTGGATCGCGCGCCCGCGCCCGTCGCCCAGCACCTGCACCTCGATGTGGCGCGCGTGCTCGAGCAGCTTCTCCACGTACACGCTGGGGTCGCCGAACGCCGACGCGGCCAGGCGCTGCGCGCCCTCGACCGCCTCGCGCAGCTCGGCCTCGGAGTACGCCTTGCGCATGCCCTTGCCGCCGCCGCCGAGCGCGGCCTTCACGATGACGGGGTAGCCCATGGCGGAGGCGGCGCGCACCAGCGCGTCGGTGTCGGCGCCCTCGGCGCCCGGCACGATGGGCACGCCCGCGCGCTCGGCGATGCGACGCGCGGCGCGCTTGTCACCCATGTCGAGGATCTGCTGCGGCGTGGGCCCGATGAACGTGAGCCCCGCGCCCTCGACGGCCGCGGCGAACGCGGCGTTCTCGGCCAGGAACCCGAACCCCGGGTGCACGGCGTCGGCCCCGGTCGCGCGCGCGGCGCGCACCAGCGCGTCGGCCGACAGGTAGCTCTCGCGCGCCTCGGCCGGCCCGATGCACACCGCCTCGTCGCACACGCGCGTGTGCCGCGCCCCGCGGTCGGCCTCGGAGAACACGGCCACCGAACGCACCCCCATCTCGTGCAGGGTGCCAGCGATGCGACAGGTGATCTCGCCGCGGTTGGCGATCAGGACCTTGCGGAACATGCGGGGACCCCGGTGGGCGCGTGCGACGGGACGCGTCAGCTTACGGGCTGGGGCGCTGCGCGGGAAGCTCCTAGGCCATCCAGCGCGGCTTGCGCTTCTCGAAGAACGCCGCCAGACCGTCGCGGGCCTCGTCGCCGCTGCGCACCCCCGCCAGCACCTCGGGCAGCGATCTGCGGTACTCGTCCCAGCCGGTCTCGCGCCAGCGCACGAACAACTGCTTCACCTGCGCCTGCGCGTGCGGACCGCCCTTGAGGAGCTCGCCGACTCGCTCGGCCACCTTGGCGTCGAGCGCGTCGGCGGCCACGACGTGGTTGACCACGCCCAGTTCGAGCGCGCGCGTGGCGTCGAACCGCTCACCCGTCAGCATGAGCTCGCGCGCGGCGCGGTCGCCGAGGCGGCGGATCACGTAGGGCGAGATGAGCCCGGGCAGGATGCCGAGCCGCACCTCGGTGAGCCCGAACTTGGCGTCGTCCGAGGCGACCGCGATGTCGCACGCGCAGCAGAACCCCACGCCGCCGCCGTACACGCCACCGTGCACACGGCCCACCACGGGCTTGGGGAAGTCGGCGAGGGCGGCGAACACCGCGCCCAGTCGGCCGGCCTCGGCCAGGTTGTCGTCGTACGACGCGCCCGCCGACGCCTTCATGGCGCCGATGTCGGCCCCCGCGCAGAACGACGGGCCGCGCCCGCCCAGCACCACCACGCGGCACGCCGCGTCGTCACGCAGCTCCGCCAGCGCCTCGAGCAGGCCCGCACCCAGTTCGGCCGAGAGCGCGTTGTGCGTCTCGGGACGGTTGAACCACACGCGCGCGACCGCGCCCTCGCGCTCGACCTCGACCAGTGCCATGCGGACCTCCGGGACGACCGACGGGAACCGAACCGCGTCAAGGTACGGGCGGCGCGGGGCGCGCGGCAACCAAGTGGACCCGCGGCTCGGGCCGCCCCGCCGCACCCGCTCGGGGCCACCGCGGAACGGACTGCCGGACGCGCCGGCCGGAACCGAGGGCGCGCAACCCGGCCGCGCGACGCTGCGTAGTCGGCAGGTACGCCGCGCCGTCGGTGCGCGCGGCGCCGTCGCAACCGCTCCCCGCGGCCGCCATCACCCGATCCCGGAGGACCATCGCCATGAGGAAGTCCGTCGCGCTCACCACGATCGCGCTCGCCCTGTCGCTCGCCACCGCCGCGCGCGCCGCGGTGCTGGAGACCGAACCGCAGGTGTTCCCGGTGGGCCAGGCCAAGCGCGTGCACCTGGAGTTCCCGGTCGGCGACCTGCGCGTGGTGCCGAGCGACGGCGACCGCGTGGAGTTGCGCCTGCAGGTGCGCTGCAGCCGCGGCTCGGTCAACGAGTGCAACGAGTTCGCGAACCGCCTGGTGCTCGAGAGCCGCGAGCGCAACGGCGTGCTGCGGCTGCACCTCGACAAGTTCCCCAAGTGGCGCAACAACGGCTTCTCACTCCGCGGCGAGCTGCGCGTGCCGCGCCAGCTCGCGTTGAGCCTCGAGATGGGCGTGGGCGACCTCGACGTGGCCGGGATCGAGAGCGACCTCGACGTGGACCTGGGTGTGGGCGAGGCCACCGTGAGCCTGCCGCGCCGCACCGCCTCGCAGGTGCACGTGAAGTCGGGCGTGGGCGAAGCCGCCATCGTGGGCGGTGCGACCGGCGTGCAGCGCAGCGGTGTGGTGGGCTCGTCGGCCAAGTGGGTCGCGTCCGAGGGCAACGGCCGCGCCAACGTGAAGCTGGCCGTGGGCGTGGGCGAGGCCACCGTGCGACTCGAGTGAGCCTGTTGCGCGCACCACGGGTGAACGTCCGCCCCCGGCGGCCGCGCACGAACCGCACGAACGAATCGCCCCCGACCTGGACGGGTCGGGGGCGGTCGCGTGTCGAGGCGGGACGCTCGAGCTACATGCGGAAGACGCCGAACCGCATCTCGGGGATGGGCGCGTTGAGCGAGGCGGCGAGCGAGAGCGCGAGCGCGTCGCGCGTCTGCGCAGGGTCGAGCACGCCGTCGTCCCACAAGCGCGCGGTGGAGAAGTACGGCGAGCCCTCCTGCTCGTACTTGTCGAGGATCGGCTGCTTGAACGCGGCCACCTCGGCGTCGGTCATGGGCTTGCCCGCGGCCGCGAGCCCGGCCTGCCGCACCTGCGCGAGCACGCTGGCGGCCTGCTCGCCGCCCATCACCGAGATGCGGCTGTTCGGCCACATGTAGAGGAACCGCGGCTGGTAGGCGCGACCGCACATGCCGTAGTTGCCCGCTCCGAAGCTGCCGCCGATCACCAACGTGAGCTTGGGCACCTGCGCGTTGGCGACCGCGTGCACCAGCTTGGCGCCGTCCTTGGCGATGCCGCCGTGCTCGTACTGGCGGCCCACCATGAACCCCGTGATGTTCTGCAGGAACAGCAGCGGCACACCGCGCTGAGCGGCCAACTCCACGAAATGCGCGCCCTTGAGCGCGGACTCGCTGAACAGGATGCCCTGGTTGGCCAGGATGGCGACCGGCATGCCCATGAGGTGCGCGAACCCGCACACCAGCGTGGTGCCGTAGCGCGACTTGAACTCGTGGAAGCGCGAGCCGTCCACCAGACGCGCGATGACCTCCTTCACGTCGTACGGCGTGCGCGTGTCGCGCGGCAGCACGCCGTGCAGCTCGGCCGGGTCGTAGGCCGGCGGCTCGGGCGTGCGCAGGTCGAGGTGCGCGGGCCGCGCCGGGCCGAGGTGCGAGACGATCTCGCGCGCCAGCTCGAGCGCGTGGCCGTCGTCGTCGGCGAGGTGGTCGGCCACGCCCGAGATGCGCGTGTGCACGTCGCCGCCGCCCAGTTCCTCGGCGGTCACCTCCTCGCCGGTGGCCGCCTTCACGAGCGGCGGACCGCCCAGGAAGATGGTGCCCTGGTTGCGCACGATCACGGTCTCGTCGCTCATGGCGGGCACGTACGCCCCGCCCGCGGTGCACGAGCCCATGACCACGGCGACCTGCGGGATGCCCAGCGCCGAGGCGCGCGCCTGGTTGTAGAAGATGCGCCCGAAGTGGTCGCGGTCGGGGAACACGTCGGCCTGCAGCGGCAGGAACGCGCCGCCCGAGTCCACCAGGTACACGCACGGCAGACGGTTCTCGAGCGCGATCTCCTGCGCGCGCAGGTGCTTCTTGACCGTCATGGGGTAGTACGTGCCGCCCTTCACGGTGGCGTCGTTGGCCACCACCATGACGTGGCGACCGTGCACGGTGCCGATGCCGGTGATGACACCGGCCGAGGGCGCGTCGTCGCCGTACAGGCCGTTGGCCGCGAGCGGCGAGAGTTCGAGGAACGCGGTGCCGGGGTCGAGCAGGCGCTCGACGCGGTCGCGCACGAACAGCTTGCCGCGCGCGGTGTGCTTGGCGACCGCATCGGCGCCGCCGCCCTGCCGCACGGCGGCGAGACGCTGGCGCAACTCGGACGCGAGCGCGCGGTGGTGCTCGGCGTTGGCGCGGAACTCGGCGCTGTTCGTGTCGAGGTGCGACTCGAGTCGTTCCATGGCGTCGGCGGGCTCCGGGGGCCGGGGCGGGCGCCACCCGGGCGGGCGGCGCGAACCCCGCGAGTTATAGCAGCGCCGCGCGGGGGGCGCACGGGCGCGCTAGAGCGCGCGCACCACCTGGTAGCGGAGCGGCTCGGCCTCGAACATGGCGGCCGTGGAGTCGTTCTCGAAGAAGTACGGACCGCCCACGAAGTAGCGCTCGGGCGAGTAGCGCCCGGGCACGAACCGGCGCTCGGTGACCGGATCGCGCAGCACGCCGCACCACATCCACGGCTCGTGCATGAACCGCTCGAGGTTGCGCTCGTTGGCGAACCGGTACACCTCGCCGTTGACGCGGAACTGCAGGTCGGGCGAGAGCGATCCGAGCAGGCGCGTGTCCACCGGGTCGTAAAGCGCGCGCTGCAGGTGGAAGAGCGCGAACTCGGAGTCCGTGACCGGTCCCGACGGGACCGGGGTGGGGTCTCAGGTGAAGCGGCGCCCGCCGGTGGGTCCGTCGAGCACGTCGCGCACGGGCACGTCCTGCGCGGGCACCGGCACCGGTCGCGCCGACGCGAACAGCACCGCCACGAGGGCGGCGAGTGCGAGCGGTCGGGTGCGACGGGACGGGCGACTCATGCGGACTCCGGGTGGGGGCGGCGACGGGGCGCGGACGACCGTCCCATTATAGACAAGACGATGCCCCGCCCGGGAGCCGGTCGGGCGGGGCGCGACGTGTCGTGGGACGGCGTTCTCACTCGCGGCGCAGGGTGACGTCGGGCGTGACGAGCGTCTCGCCGCGCGCGGTGACGTAGCGGCGCCGCACACGCACCTCGTGGCCGCGCAGGTCGATGCCGCGCGCCTGCAGGCGGCCCAGGATGGCGTTCACCACGTCCTCGGGCGAGGCGAGTTCCACGTTGCCCATGAACGACTCGAGTTCGACCTCGGGCAGCTCGGCGATCGGCGGCGCGTTGGGTGAGTCGTCGTCGCGGATGACGACGCGCACCGCACGCCGGCGCCCCTCGCCCGGCACGGGCGGCGGCAGCGGCGTGACGGAGCCCACCTCGCCGTTGAACGAACGCATGCGCACGGCCATCTCCTGCCCCTCGGGCACCGCCACCAGCACGCGACCGCGATGCGAGGCGAACGCGTAGCGGCCGTGCGGGCGGAACGGCGACATCACGAACACCTGCCCGTTCACCGAGCTCGCGTCCACGCTGGGCGACTCCAGACGCTCCAGCTGGATGTCGCCGTTGACGGTCTGCGCTTCGACGGGACCGCTCACGCGCACGATGCGGATGACGTTGTTCACCGAGCCCGCGGTGACGTTGCCGACCACGTCGCTCACGTGCACCTGGCCCTCGACCGAGTGCGCCTGCAGCGGCCCCTGGCACGAGCGCACATGCACGTCGCCGCGCATGGTGCGAGCGCGCACGGGGGCGCGCAGCCCGGTCACCTCGACGTCGCCCTCGCGGCCCGCGATCTCGAGGGGCAGCCACGCGGGCACGCTGACCGACCACTCCACCACCGCGGGCGTGCCGTCGGCCGCGACGCGCGCGCCGAGTTGCAGGCGAGCACCCACGCGCTCGGCCGCCACGCGCACGCTGCGATCGTGCACCGCGACCACGCGCACCTCGTTGCGCGGCCACGCCGTGACCCGCACCGAGCCGGCGGCGTTGGCCAGTGCCAGCGTGGCGCCGGGCCCCACGCGCAGCAGCGTGTCGGTGGTGACGGGCTGGCGCACGGGGCGCGCCTGCACGGGCTCGACCCACTCCACGTGCTCGATCGGCACCGCGGGCCCGTCCACGAACAACAGGTGGTCGCGCGTGACCACCACGCCGCCGATCGCGT
>JBJTRI010000022.1:0-8333 GCA_046076045.1 bacterium | reverse complement strand
CACGCCGAGCGTGCGAAGGACTGGCTGAGTCGCTTCGGCGGTGCGGGCAGCATCCGCATCGGTGTGCCGTCCGCTCCCACCGCGTCCCTCGACGAGGCCGAGTTGCTCGCGCGCGTGAACGCCGAGGACGCGGTCGCGTCGTTGCACGACGAGACCACGCCCGCCGCCCCGCGCCGAAGCGCGCCCCGCCCTGCGCCGTCGGCGCCCACCGCCCCCGGCACTCGCCCCGCGTTCGCGGGCCCCGCCGTGGCGATCGCAGCCGCGGCGCTGCTGGTGGCGATCGGCTGGGCGCAGCGCGATGTGGTGCGCAACGCGCTCCCGCTGCGCACATCCGAGGCCGAACGCGCCGCACCCACACCGTCGGCACCCGCACCGTCACCGGTCGTCGCGCCCGCTCCGGTCGCGCCGACGACCCCGCCTGTGCCGCACACCGAGTTCACCATCGTGGTCGGTCGGTTCGGCACGCGCGACATGGCGCGCGCCGAGCGCGACCATCTGGCCCGCCTCCTCTCGCACGAGATGCGCGTGGTGGGTGCGCGCGACGGCCGCGCCGAGCTGCGCCTGGGCCGCTTCGCCACGCAGGAGATGGCCGACTACGCGCTCGCGGGGCTGCAGAACCGTGGCCTGCTCTCGAACGCCGAGGTGCTCGAGGTCGAACGCCCGGCGGCATCCACCGACAGCACGCTGGCGGGAGGCTCGAACGCCGCCCCCAGTACGACCACGCCCGGCGGCACGCCCGCGACGGGCCCGGACGGCTCGCGACACTGAGCCCGCGTTCGCACCCGCGACGGCGTGCGCGTGCTCGGGGGTGGTCGTAGGATTACGGGGTCGCGTCCCCACGCGGTCGTGCGTCCCCGCACCGTCCACTCCACGCTCCAGACGAGGTCCCGATGCCGCGCCTGCTCCGGCACCCCATCGTCCCGCTGCTCGTGCTGTCGCTGCTCGTGGTGGCGGCCGCAGCCCCTCCTGCGGCCCGCGAGCGCGCCACGCGCGGCCGCGAGCGCCCGACCGCGTTCCTGGTGGTGGGCGACTGGGGCCGCTACGGCGAGGCGAGCCAGCGCGGCGTGGCGCACGCGATGGCACGCACCGCGGACTCGATCGGGGTGCGGTTCGTGATCTCGACCGGCGACAACTTCTACGACAACGGCGTGACCTCGCTCGACGACCGCCACTGGCGCGAGTCGTTCGAGAACGTGTACGACCAGCCCTCGCTGCAGGTGCCGTGGTACGTCGCGCTGGGCAACCACGACCACCGCGGCGACCCCGACGTGCAAGTGCGCTACTCCAAGCGCAGCAAGCGGTGGCGGCTGCCTGCGCAGTGGTACGAGACGACCGAGCGGCTCGCGGGCGGCGGCACCATGGACGTGTTCGTGCTCGACACGAACCACGGCGTGCTCGAGTACCGCGACGACAAGCGCCATCGTCACCTCCGCCCGACGGCATGGCCCGAGCAGCTGGCGTGGCTCGACCGCGAACTCGCGCGCTCGCGAGCCGACTGGCGCGTGGTGGTGGGGCACCATCCGGTGCGCTCCTACGCCAGCCACGGCCCCGACCCCGAGGTGGCCGACGTGCTGCGCCCGATCCTCGAACGCCACGGCGTCGCCCTGTACCTGAACGGCCACGAGCACGTGCTGCAGGACGTCGTCACGAACGGCATCCACTACGTCACGTCGGGTGCCGGGTCGCGGACGCGCAAGGCCGGCCGCGGCCCCGACACGCGGTTCGTGGCGGGCAACACCTCGGGGTTCGCCGCGGTCACGGTGACGCGCGACACGCTGGCGCTGTCGTTCGTGGACGACAACGGCCACACGCTGCACGCATTCCGCATCGGGCGCGTCGAGCGGCGCGCCGCACCCGCCGGGGCCCGTCCGTAGCGCACCGGGGACGACACGACCTCGCCGGGGCGCGTCCGTAGCGCACCGGGGACGACTCGCGCTCGCCGGGGCGCGTCCTTAGCGCACCGGGGACGACTCGCGCTCGCCGGAGCGCGTCCTTAGCGCACCGGGGACGACTCGCGCTCGCCGGGGCGCACGAGCCGCGCCGCCCCGGACGCACCGGCACGCGTCAGCCGAACGTCAGCCGAGCGTCAGCCGAGCGTCCGCGACGGCTCGGGATCGCCGGAGTGCACGAGCCGCGCTGTCCGCGCGAGGCTCACGCCCTCACCGCCGCCATCGTTGCGCGCGCGAGAGACGTGGTTCAGCGCGCGCCGCGCTCGAGCGCGACCATGGTGCACGCGAGTCCGCGCGAGGCGTGGCTCAGCGCGCGCCGCGCTCGAGCGCGACCATGGTGCGCGCGAGTCCACGCGAGGCGTACAGGTGCAGCGCGAGCGGCACGAATCCCGCTTGCATGAGCAGCCGGCGGTAGCGCGCGGGCGAGCGCTGCTGGAAGCGGTCCTGGTCGCCCTCGATGCGGTCCTCGCTCGTGAACGCCTCGATGAACGCCAGCCCACCGCACAGTCGGTGCATGGCCGCGAGCCCGCGCTTCACCTCGTCGTCGGCGACGTAGTGCAGCACGTCGGAGCACACCACGAGGTCGTAGGGCCCGCGGAACC
This sequence comes from bacterium, assembly GCA_046076045.1. GTDB lineage: Bacteria > Eisenbacteria > RBG-16-71-46 > RBG-16-71-46 > RBG-16-71-46 > JAIOPA01. The sequence goes on along the minus strand of JBJTRI010000022.1, from coordinate 5,782 downwards.
CCATGCGCCCCAGCTCGCCCACGCTGCCCAGACGGATCCCGCGCGTGCGCCCGTAGCGCCGCACCGCGTACGTGCTGGAGTCCATGCCGTCGTAGTGCACGCCCGGGCGCAGCCGGCGCAGGATGGCGCGCCACGGCGCCTCGCCGCAGCCCACGTCGAGCACGCTCTCGATGGGCCGCCCGAGCAGGTACTCGGCGGCCGAAACCGCCAGCCGAACCTTGCGCGCCACGAACTCGCGCTGCCCCACGCCCACGCTGGAGCGCCGGTACCAGCGCTCGAAGTAGTGCTCGTCGTACACCTTCTCCCGCGTCATGGGGCCCCTCCGCGTGCACCGCGCGACCTGCGTGTGTCGCGCACTCTAGCGCAGGCGGGCGACGCGAACGACGACGCCCCGGTCGCGAGGGACCGGGGCGTCGGGGACCTACCGCAGCGAGGGATCGCGGCCGCGCGTCACTCCTTCACGCGCCGGATCGAGGCTCCGAGCTGCGTGAGCTTCTGGTCGAACGCCTCGTAGCCGCGGTCGAGGTGGTAGATGCGCGAGATGCGCGTCTCGCCGTCGGCGACCAGGGCGGCCAGCGCCAGCGCCGCGCTCGCACGCAGGTCGGTGGCCATGACGGGCGCACCCGAGAGGTGCGGCACGCCCTTCACCACCGCGACGTTGCCCTTGAGCTCGATGTTCGCACCGAGGCGCGCGAGCTCGGGGACGTGCGAGAAGCGGTCCAGGTAGATGGTGTCCTCGATCACGCTGGTGCCCTGCGCGATCGCCGCCACCGCCATCATCTGCGCCTGCATGTCGGTGGGGAACCCCGGGAACACCTGCGTGGTCACGTCGGCCGCGTGCGGACGTCCACGCCCCGTGATGGTGACCTCGTCGTGCTCGCGCAGCACCGAAGCGCCGGTCTCCTCGAGCTTCCGCAGCGCGGCCTCGAAGTGGTCGGGGATGACGCGCTCGAGCGTGATGCTGCCGCCCGTCATGACCGCCGCGGCCGCGAACGTACCGGCCTCGATGCGGTCGGGGATGATCGTGGTGTCGATCGGGCGCAGCTCCTTGACGCCGTGGATCGTGAGCCGGCGCGAGTCGAGACCCTCGATGCGCGCGCCGCACTGGTTCAGGACCTCGCCGAGCACCGTGATGTCGGGCTCGATCGCGACGTTGTCGAGCACCGTGGTGCCCTCGGCGAGCACCGCCGCCATCATGAGCTGGGCGGTCGCGCCCACCGACACGACGTCGAAGGTGAAGTGGGTACCGCGCAGCTTCACGTCGCGGCCCACGATGTAGCCGTGCTCGATGTCGAGCTGCGCGCCCATGGCGGCGAGGCCCGACAGGTGCAGGTTGACCGGGCGCGGGCCCCACGCGCAGCCACCGGGCAGCGACACCTTGGCGCCGCCCAGGCGCGCGAGCAGCGGACCGAGCACGTAGATGCTGGCGCGCATGGTCTTGACGAGCTCGTAGGGCGCCTCGACGCGATCGACGCCCGTGGAGTCCACGGTGCACAGGTCGCGGTCGAACGTCACCTTGGCGCCGAGCTGCTCCAGCACGCGCGCGAACGTGCGCGTGTCGAGCAGGTCGGGCACGTTGCGGAGCCGGTGCACGCCCGGGGCGAGCAGCGTCGCCGCCATGACGGGCAGGGCGGCGTTCTTGGCGCCGCTGATGGCGACGCGGCCGGACAGTCGGCGCCCGCCCTGGATGACCAACGCGTCCATGGGGGCCTTCTCGGTGGCCGTCTCGGCCTGGGTCTTCGGAGTGGTGGCGTCCATGCGTGCCGCTCCCAGCAAGAAGTGTGACCGAACGGGCCGAATCCGTGACCCGCGGGCGAGTTTCCGCTAAATCGCTGTGGCGACGAGCACTATGCCCCGTCTGGACGCCGAAGGCAATCCCAGGGTGGCCCTAGGCCCGGCCCAGAACAGCGCGAATCGCGTCATCCAGTTGCTGGGAAGTGTGCGGTTTGCGAAGCATGCCGTCGATCCCGAGCGCCCGCAGCTCGTCCTCGTCGGCCCGGTCGACGAGCCCCGAGATCATCAGCACGGGCAGGTCGGGGCGTACCTTGTGGACCTCGGTGGTCAGGTGCAGGCCCGACATGCGCGGCATGGTGTTGTCCGTGACGAGCAGGTCGAACGCGTCGGGGCGGCGCTGGAAGTCCTCGAGCGCCTCGGGCGAGACGAGGTGGAGCGTGACCTCGTAGCCCATGCTCTCGAGCAGCCGCTTCTGCATGCGACCCAGCGTGGCCTCGTCCTCGACCAACAGGATTCGGGCGGGCGCCAGTTCCCCACCGTTGCGGGTGGCCGCGGTGGCGGTGGCCCGCGCGGGTGCACCCGGCGTGCCGGCGGAGGCATCGGCCGGCAGGGGCGCGGGGTCGTCGGCCCGCGCGGCTCCGCCGGATACCGGGGCGGCCGACGCCCCGACCGCGGAGGCCGACGGGAACACGAGCGTGAACCGGGTGCCTTGGCCGACCCGGCTGTCCACCTCGATCACGCCACCGAGTTCGCGCACGATCCCGTGCACCATGGACAGTCCGAGCCCGGTGCCCTGCCCGATCGGCTTGGTGGTGAAGAACGGTTCGAAGATGCGCTCCAGCACGTCGGGCGGCATCCCCGTGCCGGTGTCGGAGACGCGCAAGCGCGTGAGCGGGCCCTCGGGCAGACCGCCGTGCCGCGCGCGCCACGTCTCGCCGGGGTGGAACACGTCGAGGTTCACGGTGAGCACGCCGCCGTCGGGCATCGCCTGCCGCGCGTTCGAGCACAGGTTGATGACGACCATGTGCATCTCGATCTCGTCGCAGACCACGAACGGCGTCGCGGGGTCGAGTTCCCAGCGCAGCTCGATGTTCGAGGGCGTCGAGGCTCGCACCAGCGTGGAGGCCTCGCGCACGATGCGCGGCAGCTCGACCGGCGCCCGCTCCACGTCGCGGCCATGGCTGAACCAGAGGATGCGCTGCACCAGCTGGCGCCCGCGCTCGGCCGCGTTCATGACCTGATCGAGGTCGTGGCCCGCCGTGTCGCCGTGGTTCAGGCGCGTGAGCTCGGTGTGCCCCACGATGTTCGAGAGGATGTTGTTGAACTCGTGCGCGACGCCGCCGGCGAGCGTGCCCAGGGACTCGAGCTTCTGCGACTGACGCGACGCCTTCTCGAGTTCGAGCCGGGCGGTCACGTCGAGCACGGTGGCGAACGTGACCATGCCCTGCGCCATCTGCACGGGCCGCAGACCGACCTCGACCGGGAACTCGGAGCCGTCGCGCCGAACCCCGCGTAGGTCGCGGCCAGCGCCCATCGAGCGCTGCGAGGGCTTGCGCGCGAACCCCTCGCGCAGCGTCTGGTGCCCACCGCGCATGCGCATGGGCAGGAGCACCTCGATGCGCTGCCCCACGAGTTCGGTGCGCGGCCACCCGAACAAACGCTCGATCTCCTGGTTGGTGAGCAGGATGGTGCCGTCGGGCCCGACCGCGAGGATGCCGGTGGGCGACATGTCGGTCGCCATCCTGAGGAGTTCGTCGTCGGCGGGATGCGGGGTCACGGCACGAGCCTTCTGGGGGATGTGCGGGAAGCGGGCACGAGGTCGTGGTCGCATCTTCACGGGGGACCGGGGCCGGGGCAAGCCAATGATGGTGGAGGTGGGCGATGAGGGTGCGGCGAAGATCGTTGATGGCCCCACCCCGGGCGGGAAACGCGCCCGCAACCCCTGCGATCCAGTCGCCCCCCTGCCGCCGCTCGGGCGCCAAGTCGTTGTCCCGAGGGCATCAACAATCTTCGCCGCACTAGTCAGGGCGGGTTCGTGCCGTCATGGCTGACCGGCTTACTCGCTACCGGGCAGCGGGTTACGCTACCCTTACGCGCACCGCTCGAGTCCTCGGAATCCTTGGAGACGCCATGTCCACCACCCCGCACCCCTCCCGCCGAACCGCCGCGCGTGTCCACGCCGCGCTGCTGCTGATGGTCGGCCTGCTGGCCACCGTCCCCGCCGTGGCCGCCCGACCGCCGGCCGCCCAGCCCGTGCGGTTGCCGCGCGCGGTCGCGGACTCGCTCCGCACCGTCCACGAGCGCGACCGCGCCGAGGCGGCCCAATCCCTGCGCACCAGCCCGACGTCGTACCTCGCCGCGATCGCACGCACCGATTTCGCCGATCGCACCTCGCTGGTGCTCGGCAGCGCGGCCGACGCCGACCTGCGCGTGAACGACCCCGAGGTCGCATCCCGTCACCTGCGCGTGACCGTGGTGGGCGACTCGTTCCGGGTGGAGGCGTTGGACGACACGGCGCACTTCCGTCCGCGCAACGGCGAGCCGACGCGACTCGCCATGCTGCCGCCCACGTTCATCCGCGTCGGGCGCTTCACCGTGCGCCTCTCGCACCAGCGTTTCCCCGCGCTCATCGTGTTCGACCCCGTGAGCCCGCACTTCGCCGACTACCGTGGGCTGTCGTGGTACCCGGTGGACCTCGACTACCGGTTCGAGGTGCCGCTCACCCCCAACCCGAACGCCGACACCACCGTGATCATGAGCACGCGAGGTAACGCCAGGCGCGCGGTGCTGGCCGGCTGGTTCGACCTGCGCGTGAAGGGCCGCGCGGTGCGGCTCGAGGCGCATCGCCTGCTCGAACCTGGCGTGGACGAGCGCTCGGTGAGCGTGTTCTTCCGCGACGCCACCACCGGCCGCGAGACCTATGGCGTGGGGCGCTACATCGACCCCGAGCGTCTGCCCGATGGACGCTGGCTGCTCGACTTCAATGCGGCGTACAACCCGGCGTGCGCAGTGAGCCCGCACTACAACTGCCCGATCCCGTCGGCGGGGAACACGCTGCGGGTGGCGATCCGCGCGGGCGAGAAGGACTCGCACTACACGCACTGATCGGCACTGATCGGCACTGCGGGGAATAGAGAACGGCCGGTGCAGATGGCGCACCGGCCGGAGGCGAAACGGAGGTCATCCGCTCATCTCACAGGCGACGTTCCCCCGAGCGTCATCCTGCTCTCTTCCCCTTCCCTGCTTGCTTCGACGATGTGGGGGGATCCTTCCCCGCACCGCCGACCCTGGCGGGCCCATGCCTCCCTGCCATGGCCGGTTTCTGCGTGACCCGAGTCCCCCCGGGCTCGAGTCGTACAACCCCGGCGTTCCTGACGCGCCGGGCCCTGCAACTCAGACCGGTCTGGGTTCGACCCCGACCGGCTCCCCCTCCGCACGGGCTGCCACCCGACGCGGTTCCCTCGCGACCTGCTCCTGCGCCCGGCGCACTCCCGCGATCGCGGTGCCGAACAGCATGAGCAGGGCGCCCAACCAGACCAGGTTCACCCACGGCTTGGTGCTCATGTCCACCACCACCGTGGGCGTCACCCGCGCCGCACCCGGCGGCATCACGGCGACGCGACCGTGGTCGGCGTCCATGCGGGCCAGCGCCAGCGCGCCGAACCCCGCGATCTCGGCGGGCACCGGCTCGGTGCCCTGCGAACTCGCACGCAGGCCCGGCGACACGCGCACGGTGCGACCCTCGCGCGTCACGTCCACGTCGGCGTACGCCAGGTAGGTGCCGTTGTCGTGCTCCATGCGGAAGCCGCGGAACACGTACTCCACGCCGGCGTAGGTGAGCGGCTCGTTGCGCTCGAGCCACTGCGCCTCGGCCTCGCTGGCCGCCGAGCGCGTGCCCATCTCGACCGGCGACACGTACACGTCGCGCCACAGGTCGATCGCGGGCGTGTGCATCATCCCGTTGCGGCGGGGTGAAGCCATCATGCGCGGAAGCGCCCCCACCACCAAAGAGCCGCGCTCGACGCGCAGGTCGGCGGTCGTGCCGCGC
>JBJTRI010000021.1:0-4116 GCA_046076045.1 bacterium | reverse complement strand
GCCTCGCGCCGCTTCCTCGAGGGCGTGCGGCCCGAGCGCGTGTTCCTGATCGAGACCGAGCTGTGGCCGCACTGGTTGATGCGCGCGCGGGCGGAGGGCATCCCGGTGGCGATCGTGAGCGCGCGCATCTCGGAGCGTTCCACGCGCCGCTACCGGCGCCTGGGGCGCGGGTTGCGGGACTGCGTGGGCTCGCTCGCCGCCGTGCTGTGCCAGAGCGTCGAGGACCAGCAACGATGGTTGTCCATCGGGGCCCCGCCCGAGCGGACCGCCGTGGTCGGGAACCTGAAGAGCGACGGCCTGCCCGAGCCCGCGTCCGACCGCGGCGAGGCGCGGCGCGCGCTCGGCGTGGACCCCATGCGCCCGCTGCTGGTGCTGGGCAACGTGCGTCCGGGTGAGGCCCGCGTCATCGCCCGGGCGTGGCGCACCGTGCCCGCGACGTTGCGCGATCGCTGGCAGGTGGTCGCGGTGCCTCGCCATCCGCGCGCCCTGCCCGAACTGCAGGCCGAGGCCCTCGCCGCCGGACTCACCGGCCCGGCCGCCTCCGCCAGTGGCGACGCGTGGCGTTGGGATGCGCGCATGGGCGTGCTCACGGAGTGGTATCGCGCCGCCGACGTGGCGGTGGTGGGAGGCACACTCGCGCCTTACGGTGGGCACAACCCCATGGAGCCGGCGGCCTGTGGCGCTGCGGTCATCGTGGGCCCGTACCACGGCTCGCAGCGCGAGGGCGTGCGGGCACTGGAGGCCGCGGGTGCGATCTGGCGGGTATCCGACGGCCACGGACTGGTGGCGGCGCTGGAGGGCCTGCTGTCGCGGCACGACCTACGACTGGCGCGGGCTGAGGCGGGTGTGCGGGTGGCCTCGGCCGAGCGCGGCTCGGCTCGGCGCGCGGTGGATCGCCTGACGGGGTGGGGGCTGTGGCCGGTCCGCTGACGGGCCCGATCGGGCAGGCCCTCGCACGACTGACGGGCGTGGCGTGGGAACTCCGGCGCGGGGCCTACCAGCGCGGTTGGGCCATGCCGGAGCGGGTGGCCGCACGAGTGGTCTCGATCGGCAACCTCAGCGTGGGCGGGGCCGGCAAGACCACGCTGGTGCTGCACTTGGCGGCGCAGCTTCGCGCAGCCGGTGAGCGCGTGGCGGTGGTCACGCGGCGCTACCGGCCGGGTCCCGGAGGGGCCGGGGACGAGGAGCTCATGTACCGCGCCGCGCTGGGTGACGGGGCCGTGTACGCCGGGGACTCCAAGCGCGACCTCGCCCGTCGGGCGGCGGCCGACGGTGCGGGGTGCGTGCTGGTGGACGACGGCTTCTCGCACTGGCCGCTGGCGCGCGACCTCGACGTGGTGCTGCTCGATCGCACCGACCTGTGGGGCGGCGGCGCGCTGCTGCCCGCGGGTCGCCTGCGGGAGCCGCTGCGGGCGTTGCAGCGCGCGGGTGTGGTCGTGGTGTCGCGTCTGGGTGCCGACGAGGACCCGGCGCCGTGGTTGGCCGAGGTGGCGCGCCGCGCTCCGGCCGCGTTCGTCGCCGCCGCCCGCCACCAGCCCGACGGGGTCCGCACGCTCGACGGCGAGGGGATCGCACCCAGCGGGGCCGCGCGCGTGCTTACCGCGACCGGGAATCCCGAGGCGGTCGCCGCCAGCGCGCGCGAGGCGGGCTACGGTCCGGTCACGCTCGCCGCGTACCGCGACCACCACTGGTTCAGCCTCGCCGAGGCGGTGCGCGAGCATGCGGCGGCCGGCCCGGGTACGCTACTGCTCACCGCCAAGGATGCGGTGCGCTGGCCCGCGGGGGCGCCGCGCGCTCGCGTGGCTGTGCTGGGCACGCGCTGGCGCTGGGTCTCGGGGGGATCGACGGTGGAGCGGATGGTGCGCGGGGAGGACGCTTGAGTCGCTCGTCGGCGGACGTGCTGGTGCTGGGGAGCGGGATCGGTGGACTCACGCTGGCGCTCGAGCTCGCCGAGCACGCCCGCGTGCTGGTGCTCACCAAGAAGGGCGCCGACGACTCCAACACGAACTGGGCGCAGGGTGGCATCGCCGCCGTGTTCGACGGCGCGGACAGCTTCCGCGAGCACGAGCGCGACACGTTGCGCGCCGGGGCGGGCTTGTGCGACCGGCGGGTGGTCCGCGAGGTGGTGCGCGAAGCACCCGAGCGCGTGCGCGAACTGGCGCAGTGGGGCGTCCCGTTCAACCGCGGGGCGCGCGGCTTCTCGCTCGGCCGCGAGGGCGGGCACTCGCGCCGGCGGATCGTGCATGCGACCGACTTCACCGGTCGCGCCATCGAGTCCACGCTCGTCGCGCGCGTGCGCGCCCATCCCAACATCGAGCTGCTCGAGGACCAGTTGGCGGTGGATCTCATCCTCGACTCTCGCCTGGCGCACCGCCGCGGCGTGCGGCGCGACACGGTGTGGGGCGCGTACGTGATGGACCGCGCCAGCGGCCGCATCCGTCCGGTGACCGCACGCGCCACGGTGCTCGCGACCGGCGGCTGCGGCAAGGTCTACCTTTACACGACGAATCCCGACGTCGCGACCGGGGACGGACTGGCGATGGCGTATCGCGCGGGCGCACGCGTCGAGAGCCTCGAGTTCGTGCAGTTCCACCCGACGTGCCTGTACCACCCGACCGCACGCACGTTCCTCATCTCCGAGGCGGTGCGCGGCGAGGGCGCCCGATTGCGCACACTCGACGGCACGCGATTCATGCCGGCGGTGCACCCGCTCGCCGAACTCGCGCCACGCGACGTCGTGGCCCGTGCGATCGATCGCGAGATGAAGCGGCGCGGCGAGCCGCACGTCTGGCTCGACCTGTCGCACGTCCCTGCGGCTCGCATCCGCGAGCGGTTCCCGAACATCCATGCGCGCCTGCGCGAGCTCGGACTCGACATGACGCGGGGGCCGATCCCGGTGGTGCCGGCGGCGCACTACATGTGCGGTGGCGTGCGCGCCGGGCTCGACGGTCGCACCGACCTCGACGGCCTGTACGCCATCGGCGAGGTGGCCTGCACCGGTCTGCACGGGGCCAACCGCCTCGCGAGCAACTCGCTGCTCGAGGCCCTGGTCGGCGCGCACCGGGCGACCGCGGCGATCCTCGATCGTCTGCGCGGCGAGGTGCGCGTGCCGAAGGCGCAACCGTGGCGCGCGGTGGGCACGCGGCCACCGCGCGAGGCGGTGGTGAGCGACCACAACTGGGACTCGGTGCGGCGCGTCATGTGGGATCTGGTCGGGATCGTGCGCAGCGACGAGCGCCTGAAGTTCGCGGCTCGCCGACTCGCGCTGCTCTCGGACGAGATCGAGCGCGACTACGAGCGCCTGCGGCTGTCCCCCGACCTGGTGGAGCTGCGCAACATCGCGCTCGTGGGCAGCCTCATCGTGGCGTCGGCGGCGCGGCGGCGGGAGAGCCGCGGGCTGCACACCAACCTCGACCATCCGGCCCGGTCCGGGGCGTGGGGGCGTCGCCGCGTCATCCTGCGCCGCCCGCGTGGTCCGCGCGCACCCCTTGTGCCCCCGTCGGGGCGCCGCCTATAGTCTCCCGCTCGGAGGAGCCATGAGCCACGACCCGGCGTTCATCGACATGGTGGAGCAGCTGCGCGAGGAGGGGGGCAACCGCTACCCGCGCGAGGCCTATGCGTTCATCGTCGCCGCGCTCGGAGAGACGGTTCGGCAGTTGCCGGCCGAGCGGTTGGCCGATGCCGAGCGTCGCCACCTCTCGGGTCGCGAGCTCGTGGCCGGTGCCCTGCGCTTCGCGCGCGCCCGCTTCGGTCCGCTCGCCTCGACCGTGTTCTCGGAGTGGGGGGTGCGCCGGTCCGAGGACATCGGCCACATCGTGTTCGACCTGGTGGCCGCCGGTCACCTCTCGGCCCGCCCCGAGGACACGATGGCCGACTTCACCGACGGCCCCGACCTGCTGGCCGTGCTCGCGGAGCCCGATCCGCCCGCCCCCGCCGGCGGCCGGTAGCCCGCGCCACGTGCGTTCCCTCGCCCGGTTGTTCGGGCTGCTGCGGCCCTATCGCCTCAGGCTCGCCTTCGCCATCGCCTGCATGGTGGTGTACTCGGCCACCTCCACGATCTGGCTGGTGCTGATCCAGCCCTTCATGTCGGTGCTGTTCCGCGGCGCGAACGCCTCG
>JBJTRI010000020.1:0-2879 GCA_046076045.1 bacterium | reverse complement strand
CGAGCGACGCGGCGCGCGCGCGCACGGCCGCCAGCTGCTCGAGCGCGAGTCGGCACTCGGCGCACGACTCGAGGTGACGGTCGAGCTCGGTCGTGGCGGCCGCGTCGAGCGTGCGGTCGAGGTGTTCGGAGAGTCGGTCGGCGTGGAGGTGGTGCATGGTGTCCCCGATCAGCGGTCCAGGTGCGCGCGCAGCAGCATGCGCGCGCGGTGCAACTGGGCCTTGGTGGTGCCGGTGGTGATGCCGAGGAGGCTGGCGATCTCCTCGTGGCGGTAGCCCTCGATGTCGTGCAGCACGAAGATGGTGCGGGCGCCCTGCGGCAGGCGCGCGATGGCGGCCTCGAAGTCGATCGCGTGCTCGCGCCCCGAGGGGCGCGTCTCGACGCGGTCGAGCACCTCGTCGTCGCCGATGAACCGCGAGCGCTCGGTGGCGAGCGTGGCGCGGCGACTCAGGAACAGGTTCACCGCGAGCCGGTGCAGCCAGGTGGAGAAGCGCGCCTCGCCGCGGAACGTGTGCAACTTCTGCCACGCGCGCACGAACACGTCCTGCGTGAGCTCGCGAGCGTGGTCGTAGCCCACCATGCGGCAGGCGAGCGCGTGGATGCGATCCACGTTCTCGTCGTACAGGCGGCGGAAGGCCTGCGCGTCACCACGCGCGGCCGACACCACGTCTCGGGTCTCGGGGTACTGAGACAGGGCGAGTGGTTCCGGGGTCGGGGTCGGATGCAGGAGGACGGCGGACATCGCACCCGATGAGACGGGGCGCGGCCCGGGAAGGTTGGAGCACGCGACCGCCCCGCGCAACGCGGCCCCGCCCCCGCGCCACCCCGCACCGTGTCCACGAGCGCGTTGCGGCGCAGCGGGTTGGCCGAGCGGTCGGCCACAGCGCGCTACACCGCGACGCGGCGGCGGACGTTGCGGACGGGCGGGGCCTTGCCGGCGGGCGGCTCGGCCTTGACCTCGAAGTCCACGTAGGTGCCCTCGGCGATGTCGGCGAACCGGGTGCCGTCCACGAGGTCGGACTCGTGGAAGAAGTACTCCGCGCCGTCCCATTCACCGCAGCCGTCCACCATGATGAACCCGTAGCTCTTGTCCATGCGCTTGTGACGCACCACACCGATGAGCATGGTGTTCACGGGTGCGTAGCGCGCCGGATCGATGGGTTGACCGTTGCCGTGGGCTGAGGCGGGCGCGAGCGCGGCGGCCTCGCGCTGCTTCTGGAACTCCTCGCGGCACGGCGGGCAGTAGAAGCGCTCGCCGCGCTTGGGGTAGTACGTGGTCTGCACGCGGCGGTCACCCTTGTGCGTGGGCGACTGGCACTCGAGCGTGTGCGGGTCGTAGCGGCGCGAGAGGCGCGGCAGCAGGTCCTCGAGCCAGATGAGGTCCACGTCGCGCACGCGGGCGCGATCGGCGGGGTCGGTGTACTCGCCCGAGCACGCGCCGTTGATGCTGGCGATGGCGACGCGCTTGCCCAGGCGCCGCACGCTCTGCAGGACGGGCTTGAAGTCCTGGTCGCCCAGCACGGCGATGGCGACGTCGTAGGCGTTCGACATGGAGGCGTTGAACAGCATGCTCGTGGCGAGCGCGATGTCGACGCACTTCTCCTTGGCCTCGAACGAGTCGTGCGGGTCGCGGTCGGTGCGGCGCAGGCGCTTGCCGCGGTACTCGATCGGGAACGCCTCGACCTCGTAGTGGTGCTGCTGGCGCAGCATGGCGAAGAAGTTGAGGCGGCGCTGGACCGGCTCGACGTCGCGCGGGTCCACGTTGGCGGCGTAGCTACCGAACAGGTGCGTGCGAACGACGGTCCACTCGTCGTGCCCGAGGCGCTTGCCGACCTCCTCGGCCAGCACGCGCGGCAACTTGCCGAAGTCGAGCACGAACCCCTGCTCGCCCGCCGCCTCGACGAGCCGCGAGGTGTTGGAGTACAGCCAGGTACCGTCGATGAACAGCATGAACTTAATCATGGGAGCATCCTGTCGAAGCGACCTGTAAGGTCCGACATGCAACTCATGGAGTGAAGTCCTGCAGACGACATGTGCGCGACGCCAAGGTGCGCCGCACCGCGAGCCTAGAGCGCGCCGACCACCCTCGGCAATGGCGAAATCATTGCGACAGAGAGCCCACGGTCTTTCATCACCGCGGACACGGGATGCCTCCGGCACACGACGGAGTCGCCACGAAGGTGCCACGCGCGCTGGCCACCTCATGGCGCGCCCATGTCGGACGCGCATGAACGGGCGCTATACATCACCTACGACGGATCTGATATCATTACTCTATGTCTATACTGACGCTGTTCTCGTGGGGCTACTGGGGCTGGGGCAACGCGACGCGAGAGTTCCTCGACGCCGTTGCTGCCGTCGAGAAATCACGCGGCTTCGATCCGCCCTTCTTCGCCGATATCCGGATACGGCGCAGCGGGCGCGCCGAAGGCTTCGTCGGCGATACATTCGAGCGCGAGGCTGGCAGGCCCCGCCACCGCCACATCGCCGGACTCGGGAATCGCAACGTGGTCGACGGGTCGAGCTCCGGCATCACGATCGACCGCCCCGAAGCGGTCAACGAACTGCTTGAGTTCGCTCAGGAGGCGGAGCGCAAGAAGGCGCGAGTACTCTATTTCTGTTCCTGCCGCTTCCCCCACAGCCCGGACGAACCCACCTGCCACCGCACCTCCGTCACCTCCTTGCTGCTCAAGGAAGCCAAACGCCGAGGGATCTCCGTGAAGGTGGTGGAGTGGCCGGGCGGCGAACCGGCCCACCTGCAATTGCGGGTCGAGCCGGGGGAATTGCGCTCAGTGAAGGCGGGCCGCAAGTCTCTTGCCTTCAAGGAGCGCCTTAGTCTTGCCAAGGCCGCCAGTGTGGCCTACGGCTCGACGCTCGATC
>JBJTRI010000019.1:0-2387 GCA_046076045.1 bacterium | reverse complement strand
CGGGGCGAGCGCAACGGCGACGAGATCTCCGGGACGTTCGGCATCCTCGCCGACTCCACGGGGACCAGCCGGGGCTCGTGGATCGCGTACCGCAATGATCCTGACCGACCGGCAGGAGTGCGTCCTTGAACGTCGCAGGTCCCGGACAAGTGCCGGACCGCGCCCGTCCCGCCGCGATCGACCGCTACGCGATCGTGCGCGAGCTGGGGGCGGGTGCGATGGGGCGCGTGTACAAGGGCTGGGACGCCGACCTGCAGTGCTGGGTCGCCATCAAGGTCGTGGACGATCGACTGCGCGAGGACGCCACCGCGCGTGCCATCTTCCAGCGTGAGCTGCGCACGCTCGGTCAGTTGCGGCACCCGAACATCGCGCGCGCCATGGCGGCGGGTGAGCACGAGGGGGCCCGATTCCTCGTCATGGAGTACGTGCACGGCGTGGATCTCGGGCGATTGATCGAGTACGGCGCGATCGAGTTCCGCGTCGCGCTGCTCATGCTGCTCGACCTCGCGCGTGCGCTCGAGGCCGCGCACGGCCGAACGCAGCCCATCGTGCACCGCGACCTCAAGCCGTCGAACGTCATGCTCGCACGAGACGGGATCTGTCAGCTCATGGACTTCGGGCTCTCGCGCCGTCTGAGCGAGGACGATCAGGTCTCGATGCGCGGTGGTCTGGTGGGCACCATCGCTTACATGTCGCCCGAGCAGACCGAGATGCACGAACCCGGTTGTCCCTCCGACGTGTTCTCGTTGGGCATCCTCGCGTACCGCATGTTCACGGGACGTCCCCCGTTCGGCGATGCGCGCGACGGCGTGCCGGCCTACGTGCAGCGCGTGCGCCACGAGGCGCCGGAATCGGTCGCGCCCGCGATCCCCGAGGCCTCGCCCGCGCTGGCCGCGCTGCTCCATGCCATGCTGCACAAGCAGCCCGAGTCGCGCCCGACCGCGGCGCGCGTGGTGCTCGAACTGCTTCATGAGGTGCGTCGGCTCGATCTGGGCGAGGGGCGCGCGCTCCTGCGCGAGTTCGCCATGCAGGTCGTGCCCGCCGACACCGACGAGCCGCCCGCGCCCGTGCTCTCCACCCAGCAGACGCTCGCGAGCGTGCCCGCGGCCGCGATGGAGGCCACGATCGCGCCGGTCGCGTCGGCGGCCCCCGCGGCCCCCGCGGCCCCCGCGGCCACGTCCACGCCATCCGTCGCACCCGCTCCTGTGGGCCCGCCCGCGCCCGGCGTGTCGCGAGCCGAGGCGCCCGCGGGTGGCCGATTACGCTCGTGGGCTGTCGGGGGCGCGATTGCCGCGGTCGTGCTGGCCGGTGTGGTGTTCGTGGTCGTCTCGCGTCGCGACGCGCCATCGGCCGGATCGGTCGCGGTGCGGGATTCGGCCGCGGTCGTGCCCGAGGCGGCCGCGTCGAACGCGCCCGCTCCCGCCACCCCTGCGTCGAGCCCCGGCCGCGCACCCGAGTCTCGTGCCGCGGACGGTGCGCCGACGGCGGCGGATTCGCCCCGTGCAGCCGAGTCCGTGCCCGACCGTCTGCTGCGCGAGGCGCTCTGTGCGCGCGATTCCGGCGACCTCGAGCGTGCACTCGACAGCGCCCATCGGTTGCTGGTCGAGCACCCCCGAACGCCGGCTGCAGCGCGCGCCCGCGAGGTGTTCCGCGCGGCCGCGATGGACCGGGCCGACCGCACCCCGGGGGCGCGCGAGAAGGCGCGCGCCTACGAGGAGGTGTCCGCTCTCTATCCGGCCGCCGATCCCTCGGCGCTCTACCAGGCCGCGTTCTGGTACGACTCGGCCGGGGATCGCGGGCGCGCCTGCCTGTTGGCGCGACGCGTGCGCGAGCGCTTCCCCGGAAGCGAGGAGGCCGCCCTGTCGCGTGACATCTGCGAATGAACCGTCATCCCGTTCCCGTTCTGGTCTAGACTCCGCACCCGAGTTCCGCCTGCGAAGCCGCCCACGTCGGCCGGATCGCACTCGCATCGAAGGAGGACCCCGATGATCGTCCGCCGCCTCGTCGGTCTCGTCGTACTGCTGTCGCTCGTGCCCCCCGTCGTGCGTGCGAACGCCGACACCGTGGTCCCCGCCGGATTCACCTCGGACCCGCTCGCGTGGTTCGTCTCCGGGGGCTCCGAGGAGACGGTGCGCTACGCCGCGGCCGTGACCGCCGACCCCGCCACTTCGTCGGCGACGCGCACCGCGGCGTGGCTGGCGGAAGGTTCGGTGCACGTGGCGAAGGGTCGCGCGGCACTCGCGCGTGCGGCGTTCATGCGCATCCTCGCCGAGAACCCCACGGCCGACGTGTCCCAGCCCGATCGCGTGCCGGCCCCCGCGCTGCGCATGTTCTACCGTCTGCGCGACAGCGTGTGCACCGCCGGCATGGAGACGCTCGCCAAGGAC
>JBJTRI010000018.1:0-4841 GCA_046076045.1 bacterium | reverse complement strand
CGCGCCCGCCGCACCGAGCGCGGCCAGCGCGTCGCCCGCACCCGCAGCGTCCGCGCCCGCCGCACCAAGTGCGGCCAGTGCGTCGCCCGCGCCCGCAGCGTCCGCGCCCGCCGCACCGACTGCGGCCAGCGCGTCGCCCGCGCCCGCGTCGCCCGCACCCGCCGCACCGAGCGCGGCCAGTGCGTCGCCCGCGCCCGCATCGCCCGCACCCGCCGCGCCGACTGCGGCCAGCGCGTCGCTTGCGCCCGAAGCGCCTCCCGAGGGTCCGCCCGCGGGGGCGTGAACCGCGCCCGCCGCGACTGGCGGGGGCCCCGCGTGCCGCTTACACTCGCGCGCCGTTCCGCCGCACCGCACTCGCGTCCAGGAGCCGCCCCGACATGCCCGCGACCGCCCCGCGCTCGCTCCAGCAGATGATCCTCGCGCTCGAGACCTTCTGGGCCGAGCGCGGTTGCGTGATCCAGCAGCCGTACCCCTCCGAGGTCGGCGCCGGCACGTTCAACCCGGCGACGTTCCTGC
Organism: bacterium; assembly: GCA_046076045.1. Lineage (GTDB taxonomy): Bacteria > Eisenbacteria > RBG-16-71-46 > RBG-16-71-46 > RBG-16-71-46 > JAIOPA01. The sequence continues at coordinate 4,325 of JBJTRI010000018.1, read as the reverse complement.
GCTCGCTCGGCCCCGAGCCGTGGCGCGTGGCGTACGTGGAGCCCTCGCGCCGTCCCAAGGACGGTCGCTACGGCGAGAACCCCAACCGGTTCCAGCAGTTCTTCCAGTACCAGGTGCTGCTCAAGCCGGCCCCGAGCGACGTGGTGGACGCCTACTTCCAGTCCCTCGCGGCCATGGGCCTCGACCCGCACACGCACGACCTGCGCCTCGTCGAGGACGACTGGGAGAGCCCCACGCTGGGCGCGGCCGGTCTGGGCTGGCAGGTGTGGTGCGACGGCACCGAGATCTCGCAGTTCACCTACTTCCAGCAGTGCGGCGGGCTCGAACTGCCCGTGGTCTCGGCCGAGCTCACCTACGGGCTCGACCGCATCGGCATGATGCTGCAGGGCACCGACCGCGTGCAGGACCTGCTGTGGGCGCCCGGCATCACGTGGGGCGACCTGTGGGTGCGCAACGAGTGGGAGTGGTCGCACTACAACTTCGAGCAGGCGCCGGTGCCCGAGCTGTTCGAGATGTTCAAGGTGCACGAGGCCGAGGCCTCGCGACTGCTCGACCTGCAGCTCGTGAATCCCGGCTACGACGCCGTCATCAAGTGCTCCCACGTCTTCAACCTGCTCGACGCGCGCGGCGCGATCTCGGTGAGTGAGCGCGTGGGCTACATCGGGCGCGTGCGCAAGATCGCGCGCAAGGCGGCGCAGGCCTACGCCGACCTGCGCGCGCAGTTGGGCTACCCGCTCATCAAGGACGAGGCCGAACGCGCGCGCTGGCTGGTGCTGCGCGACGAGGCCGCGGCCAAGGCGGCCGCCAAGTCGCAGAAGGAGGGCGCGCGATGAGCCGCGACCTGTTGTTCGAGATCGGTGTCGAGGAGCTGCCCGCGGGCTACGTGCCGCCGGCACTCGAGCAGTTGGAGCGCGGCGTGCGCGACGGGCTCGCCACCCTGCGCCTGAGCGCGGGCGGCACGACCACGTGGGGCACGCCGCGGCGGCTCACCGTGCTCGTGCGCGACGTGGCCGAGCGCCAGACCGACTTCGACGAGGAGGCCATGGGCCCCGCGGCCAAGGTGGCGTTCGACGCCGAGGGCCGTCCCACCAAGGCGCTCGTCGGGTTCTGCGCCGGCAAGGGAGTGGACGTGGCGGCGGTGCGGCGCGTCGAGACGCCCAAGGGCGAGTACGTGGCGGTGACCGTGCACCACGTCGGGCGCGCCGCGCTCGAGGTGCTGCCCGCGCTGCTCGCGACCGTCGCACAGGGCCTGCAGTTCCCCAAGACCATGCGCTGGGACGCGGGCGACTACCGCTTCGGCCGCCCCGTGCGCTGGCTGCTCGCGCTGCTCGGCGGCGACGTGCTGCCGGTGCGCGCGTTCGGGCTGCAGGCGGGTCGTACCACGTTCGGGCACCGCTTCCTGCACCCGGGCACGCTCGAGGTCGCCACGCCGTCGGCGTACCTCGACGCGCTGCGCACCGCGCGCGTGATCGCCGACCCTGCCGAGCGCCGTGCGGCGGTGGTCGCGCAGATCACCTCCGAGGCCGAACGCGCCGGGGGCCGTGTGGTGGCCGACGACGAGCTCACCGACATCGTGAACTTCCTCGTCGAGTGGCCCACCGCCATGACGGGATCGTTCCACCAGCGCTACCTCGACCTGCCGCGCGAGGTGATCGTGACCGCGCTGCGCGAGCACCAGCGCTTCTTCGCGGTCGAGCGTGCCGACGGCACGCTGCTGCCGCACTTCCTCACCGTGCGCAACGGCGACGCCACCGGGCTCGACGTGGTGCGCAAGGGCAACGAGGACGTGCTGGTGGCGCGACTCGACGACGCGCGCTTCTACTGGGACACCGACCTCAAGCACGCGCCCGCCGACCAGGTCGAGAAGCTCTCGGGCGTGGTGTGGATGGAGGGCCTAGGCAGCCTGCGCGAGAAGGCCGCGCGGCTCGAGGGTCTGGGCGGCTGGCTGGCCGAGCGCGTGGACGCCGCGGCGGGCCCGGCCGCGGTGCGCGCCGCGTTGCTGTGCAAGACCGACCTGCTGGGCGAGATGATCGGCAGCGGCAAGGAGTACGCGAGCCTCGAGGGTGTGATGGGTGGCCACTACGCGCGCCGCGCGGGCGAGCCCGAGGCGGTGGCGGTGGCGATCGCCGAGCACTACGCGCCGCGCGGTGCGGGCGACGTGCCGCCCGCGTCGGCCGCGGGTGCGGTGTTGTCGCTGGCCGACAAGCTCGACCACGTGGCGGGTGCGTTCGTGGCCGGCAAGTCGCCGAGCGGCTCCGAGGACCCGTACGGCGTGCGGCGCGCGGCCAACGGCGCGGTGCGCATCCTGCTCGAGCGCGGCTGGTCGCTCGACCTGCGGGCGACGGCCATGGAGGTGACGCGGCCGTTCTTCGCCGCCGACCCCGACCTGCCGCAGGCCGAGGTCATGCGCAAGCTGGGCGAGTTCCTGCGCTCGCGCGTGGACACCGCGCTCGACGACCGTGGCCTGGCGCACGACCTGCGCGAGGCCGCGCTGGAGGCGCGCATCGTCATGGGCGGGGTGACGCGTCCGGGCTGGTGCGACGCCGCCGACGCACTGGCGCGTGCGCGCGCGCTCGAGGCGTTCCGCGGCGACCCGCGGTTCGCGCCGCTCGTCATCCTGTTCAAGCGCGTCTCGAACATCCTGAAGGCCGCCACCGACCCGCTGCCCGCCACGCTCGACGTGGCGCGGTTGGTGGACCCCAACGAGCAGGCGCTGCTCGCGGCCACCGAGCGTGCGCGCGTGCGCAGTGCCGAGTTGTGGGAGCGGCGCGACTACGCCGCCATCCTGCCCGAGCTGCTGGCCATGGGCGAGGCGATCCACGGGTTCTTCGACAAGGTCATGGTGAACGTGGACGACGCCGAGGTGCGCCGCAATCGCCTGCGTCTGCTCACCGACGTGCGCGACCTGTTCCTGCGCGGCTGGGACCTGTCGCGCGCCGTGGTCGAGGGCGAGCGCGCCTGACCCGACGTGGGCGCGCCTCCACTCGGAGGCGCGCCCGCGCGGTCGTTCGTGGGGCGGTGGGCTCGTGCGGCGTCAGTCGGCGCGCACGATGCGGCGTGTCACGCGTGTGCCCCCAGCCGACAGTCGCGCGGTGTACACGCCGGGCGCCATGCGTGAGCCGGGTTCGAGCCGCACCGCCTGAGCGCCACCGGTGGACTCGAACGCTCGCTCGAGCACGCGCCGACCGGTCACGTCGAACAGCTCGATCCGCGCGGCTCCGGCCGGGGCCGCGAAACGCAGCGTGAACGCACCACCGCGCACCGGGTTGGGGTGGGGGGCGGCGAGTGCGAGCGGGCCCGCCATGCCGGGCGGTACGTCGAGCGGGTCGGCGTCGAGTTGGCGTGCGCGCAACACGCCGGCCTCGAGCCACACCACCACCGGCGACGCCGACTCGGGCGAGTGCCACGCGACCGCGTCCTCGGGCGCGGTGTCGAACTCGAGCACGGTGCCGAGCGGCGACTCGCCCGGGTCGCGCACGCCCGTGCTGTCCACGCGCAACATGCTCATGTCGGTCTGGCCGGCGTTGTCCCACGACCACAGCAGTCGCTGCCCGAGCGCGCCGTCGCTGGCGGTGCGGATGTTGACCGCGCCGCCCACCGGCGTCACCAGCACGCGCCCGGGCAACTCGTTCCACAGGCGCACGCCCGTGGCCGAGATGCGTTGGCTGCGCACTTCGGTGCCGCCCCACGTGACGAACGTGCCGCCCGCCGGCGCGGGCACGAACTCCACGCGCGAGGCCCCCTGCGTGGTCACCATGGTGCCACCCGAGGGCCAGCCCAACGCGCCGGTCGGCAGGACGTGCTGCGCGATGATCTGCGTGGGGATGACGAGGTCGCGCCACGCGATCAGCAGCCCGTTCGTGCTCGAGCGCGCGACGCCGGAGAAGCGGATGCCCGACGAGATGGGCGAGACGCGCACGCCGTTCGCGGGCCACGGCGAGCCCGCCACGCCGCTCGGCGTGAGTCGACCCGCGTAGAGCGGCACGGTGCTGCTGGTGCGACTGTCGGCCCACACCACGTAGGCGCCGTTCGCGCCGTCGGCGACGATCGAGCGCAGGCGCTGGATGCCGACCGCCGCGCACAGCGTGACGCCGGTGGGCGAGCTGAACGGCGTCCACAGCCGACTGCCGAGCGGGCTGAAGCGCTGCGCCACGATGTCGGGGTTGGAGATGCTGTCCACCTCCTCCCACGCCACGTACGCGCCGCCGGTGCCGTCGCCCACGACCTGCCCCGAACTGGCGACGTTCGACACCACCACGCCGGTGTCGCGCGTGGCGAGATTGCCCTCGTAGGTCACGCGCGTGAAGCGCAGCGCGATGAACTGC
>JBJTRI010000017.1:0-26859 GCA_046076045.1 bacterium | reverse complement strand
ACGATCCGCGCCCCCGGTCCAGATACTGCCGGCTGCTACCCGTTGATTAGAACGAGTAGGTGGCCGAGACGGTGCTGAACGGCGTGCCGTTCAGAACCTCGTTCACCGCACCGTCGTAGACCGACGGGTTCATCGTGGCATCGAACTGGAACGAGCCGACCTTCACGCCAGCGCCAGCCGTGCCGTACCACGTGTTGAACTTCGCGGCGACGCCGTTGGCCTCGAAACGGGCCTGCAGCGTGTTGCCAGCGCCGAAGCGGAGCGTCAGCCAGTTGTTGACGCCCGTCTCGAGGCCCATGAAGACCGCCGGCATGAACGAGACCTTGGCCTTCGCCGTGCCGTTGTCGTTCTGGCTGTTGTTGAACTCGGCGCCGAAGACGAACAGGTCGTTCGAACCCAGCGTCCAGTTGCCGGCCATACCCGCCGACCAGCCCGTGGTCTTGTTCGTCGTGACCACGCCACCCGGCACGGTCTCGGTCGACATGTCGTAGCTGCTGACCTTGACGGCCGTGGTCAGGTTCAGACCGCTGCCCGCCTTGGTCATCGCACGACCGGCGACCTGGTACGCCACGCCACCGTTCTCCGTCGCCGTCGCCGTCTTGAAGCTACGGTTCTGGTACAGAGCCGAGAGCTCGACGTCCGTGTTGGCATTCAGAGCCCAGCCGTAGCCAGCGCCGAAGCCCATGATGTTACGGCCGTACAGACCCTCCGTCGTACCCGCCGCCGTCTCCAGCGAGCTGTACGAACGGTTGACGCGGACACCGAACGAGCCCGAGCCCATCTTGCGGCCCCAGGTCAGGTCGATCGACTCGCCCGCCGTCGTCTGGACGTCACCGGCCACCGAACGGCCCAGGCCCATCGCGGCGTCGTTGATGTTGACCGCGAAGGTGCCGAAACGGCCGCCGAAAAGGTTCTGCAGCACGGCGCCCATGCCCTGGTTGTCGCTCGGGTTGACCCAGATCAGGTTGCCGACCGACGAGACACCCGACACGTAGGTGTGGATGCCCGTGTAGTCCTTCACGTAGTCGCCGGGGACGTTCATGCCCGAGATACGCGAAGCCGACGCGAAGGCAGCCGTCGGGAGGACAGCCACGAGAGCGAGAAGGGCGAAGGTACGGCTGAGAAGCTTGTGCATAATCTTGAAGCCTCCTTGCGAGAGTCGGTGAGAGCAACGTTTCCGCGATGCACCAGCGGCCGGGACAAGGCCCGCCGGACTACACGAGGTTCCGATGCCCACCTCCTTTCGCGTTGTGGAACAACCGGACATGCCAAAAGCTCCCTCTCATCCATGGGAAGGAGCCTACGAAGAAGACAACGCCAGACAGAGCCACCGAACAGGAGGCCCTCTGGCAGCACGCCCGAGGGGGAAGTTAGGGATGGTGCGATTCGGGTGTCAAGCCGATTCGGGACGAAAAATCACGATCGGCACACTTGCATTCTCTTATGCGAGAATGCGATGCCAGCCCATGGACTGAGCAACCAAATCCACATCGCACAACGGGTTGCTCGTCTCGAGCGAGGCGATGCGCACCCATCCGCGACTGTGCGCGTAGTAGTGGCCCCCCAACGCGATCCCGACGTGGCTCGCACTCTCCCCCGGTCGCCGGAAGAAGATGAGGTCGCCGACCTCGGGTTCGTCACCCGGCGGGAGCGGCCGACAGATGGCGTGCTGGTCCTTCGCATCGCGGGGCAGCGGCAGCCCCTGTTCGAGCAGCACCTGCTGCACGAACGCCGAGCAGTCGTAGCCCGCCGGCGTGCGCCCGCCCCAGAGATAGGGCGTGCCGAGCAGCGACAGGACACGCTCCTCGATCCCCGGCGGACGACGCGCCGCGAACGCGCCCACCGGCAGGTGACCGCGACGGCCGTCGGGCAGTTCCACCGGGCGGAAACCCCGCGCGGCGCGACCCGCGATGACGCGGTCGCCCAGGAACACGGGCGAGACCTGCGCCCCGCTCCCCCGCCCGGTGAGCACGCGGCCCATGGGGACGGCGATCACCGCCCGGGCCCGGGCGGCCCAGCGCGCGGCGCGGGCGGCGTCGGCCTCGACCAGCCCCCACGCCCGCACCCAGCCGTCGTAGCCGTCGGCCTCGTTGCGGACCCGCACCCAGCCGGGCTCGCGACTGCGGGCGAGGATGCGCACGACCTCCCCCATGAGGAGCTGCGAGGCGAGTTCGGCGGCGTGGCGGGGCTCCGGGCGCAGGTCGAGCGCGGGGAGCGAGACGACGGCATGGGTGGCGCGGGATCGGGTCATTCGCCCTGGGGGTTGAGGAGGGTGTAGCGACCGAAGCCCTCGCGGTCGGCGAACACCAGTCGCCGGTAGGGCTGGTTGTAGAACCAGATCTCGAGCGCGGGCTGCCCCGAGGTGGCCGGGCGCTGCTCGACCTGGTCCGGGGGGCCGTAGCGGATGTAGGCGCGCCCCATGTCGGAGCGCCAGCCGGGCCCGAAGCCCACGAACTGCCGCTCGGCGTAGCGCAGCCGACGGAAGAACTCGACCTGGTACTCGTTGCGTGCGGTCTCGGGCGTGGGGTCGCGACGGCGCCAGAACTCCTCCCAGCGCACGGCCTGTTCGGTCTCGTCGCGGGTCCGCATGGCCTCGACCTCGGCGATCTCGGCCACGTAGGCGAGTGCCTCGAGCATCTGCTCGTAGTCGCGCCCGCGCGGCGGCCCGCTCTCGTCCACCTCGAAGGCGCGCTCGGTACGCCAGGTCGTGCGGCCCTCGCGCAGTTCGAGCTCGAACGCGTAGCCCCCGATGAACAACTCGCCGTGCGTGGGGCGCAGCACCACGGGCGAGGCCGGGCGCGGCACCGACACCGTGGTGTCGCCCTCGCGCAGGGCGGCCCCGCTCTCGTCCACCACCCGCCAGCGGTAGGCGTGCGAGCGCGGCCACGGCCCGGCACGGCGATCCAGCACCGAGACGCGCACCGCCATCTCGCCGGAGTCGTAGCCGAACTGGCGTGCCGCCAGTGCCACGAAGCGACCGGCGGAGTCCACCAGCCCCAGTTCGAGGTCCGAGAAGCTCACCGGGACGCGCGACGGGTCGTCCAACTCCAGCCGGTCACGCACCTCGGCCACCATGAGGGCGCGCACGTCCTGCGCGCTCACCCGCACCTGGTACACGCCGGGCGGGACCTCGAACTCGCGCGTCTCCACCACCTGGTTCCGCGCGCTGCGCGTGGTGGCGTAGTCCGCCACGCTCAGGCGCCGCTCCCACGCGTCGCCGTACAGACGCCGCCGCCCCTTGGTGGGCGTGAGCTCGACCACGAACCCGATCCCGGCGGTGTAGCGCCCCGCCTCCTTCTCCCACACCAGCTCGGTGTACGGGATGCTCACGACCGCACGCACCTTGGCGCGCGACAGCGAGTCCACCGCCACCGACAGGTCGGCGTTGAAGAACGGGGGCTGGATCGAGCGCAGCGTGGGCCGGTCGCTCGAGGCCGCCGCGGCGAGGGAGGCGGCGAGCGCGAGCGCGACGAGGGCGGGCCCGAACGGTCGGAGGTAGGACATGGTCGTGCGCGCCACGCTACCACACGCCCACCGGGGCACGGCACGGCCTGCGTTCGCCTGCGACCGCAGGCCGTTCCCGGCATCGGAAGGGGTCCGGCATCCCCTCCCCCCGATGAGGTAACCTGACCCCGTGCGCCTCCGCCCACTCCCTCCCCTTGGCGGCCTCGCCGCCTTCGCGCTCGTCGCGTGCCTCGCCGTGGCCGCCCCGCCTCCGGCCTCGGGCCCGCTCGCGCCCGAGTTGGCCGAGGCGTTCGAGCGCGGGTTGTTCGAGGTCGAGCCGCGCGCCGAGGGTCTGGCGGTGAGTGCCGCCCCGCGCGACTGGTACATCCCGATCATCCGGGTCGCGTTCTCCGACAGCGCGCTCGCGCACCCGGCCGTCGCGCTCACCCAGCGCCTGTTCGACACCACCGGCGTGGTCCCGAGCGGCTCCATGGCCGAGTACTACGCGTGGGCCTCGCGCGGCCGCCTGCGGGTACGCGGCGAGGTGGTCGCTACCGTCACGCTGCCGCGCGAACGCAACTACTACGCGTGGGACTCGTGGGGCGTGAACGCGATCGGCACGCCCAACAACTCCTATGGCCTGTTCCGCGATGCGCTCGCGGCCGCCGACCCGAGCGTGGACTTCACGCGGTTCGACCAGGACCGCGACGGGTTCGTGGACATGGTGTGGCTCGTGCACGCCGGCCCCGGCGGCGAGACCACCGGCCGCCGTCGCGACCTGTGGTCCATCACCTCGCGCGCCTCCTCGGGCTGGAACAACGCCACCGCCTTCGAGTGCGACGACCGCGTGGCCGGCTCCACCACGCTGCGCATGCGGGCCGACCGCTTCACCATCCTGCCCGAGTTGTCCGGGTTCCGACCGGGGCAATTGTCCGAGATCGGCGTGTACTGCCACGAGTTCGGCCACCTGCTCGGCCTCCCCGACCTCTACGACACCGCGACGCTCGGGGGCAGCACCAACCTCGGCCCCGGCAACTGGTCGCTCATGTCCACGGGCACGTACGGCGGCGATGGCCTGTCGCCCGAGTCGCCCGCGCACCTCGGAGCGTGGCCGCTGCTGTGGCTCGGGTGGGCCGAGCGCCTGCGCCCGACGCAGGACACCACGATCGTGCTCGCCCCCGTGGCCGAGGGCGGGCCGGTCGTGGAGGTGGCGTTCCAGGGCGAGGACGGCACCGAGCACCTGCTGCTCGAGAACCGGGTGCGCGGGACGCGCTTCGACCGGCGACTCCCCGGCGAGGGCCTCATCGTGCAGCAGGTGGACGAGGCGATCATCGGATCGCGCATCGGCTCGAACAACGTGAACTCGGGCCCCACGCCGGGCCTGCGGCTCATCGAGGCCGATGGCGACTTCGACCTCGCGGCCGGGCTCAACCGCGGCGACGCGAACGACCCGTTCCCGGGCCAGTCCCAGCGCGTGCGGATCGACGACCACACCCGCCCGAACACGCGCAGCCTCTCGGGTGCGCCCACCAACCTCGCGCTCTCCGACATGGCACGCGTCGGCACGGACGCGGTGGTGCGCGTGCGCGTGCGCGCGCCGGGCTGGGACGCCCCCGCGCTCACCCCGGGCGACGACGTGCTCGCGGTCGCGAGCCCCGCGACGCGCGCGGTCGTGGCCCCGGCCGGACACGCGTGGCGCGTCTCGTGCGAGTCCGACGGCGCGGGCTCGGCCATCCTGCTGCGCGAGCGACCGTGGCAGGGTGCGTGGTCGGCGCCGCAGCGCGTGGATCTGGACGGCGGCTCGGTGCGCGAGCCGACGCTCGCCTGGCTCGGGGGCGACGACCTCGCGGTGGCGTGGATCGGCGAGACGGACGGCCCGGGGCAGGTGCGCTACCGCGCGCGCGTGCGCGGGCGCTGGGGCAGCGTGCACACGGTGAGTGCGAACGCCGAGGGCTGCCTCACGCCCGCGATCGCCACCGATGCGCGTGGACGCGTGTTCCTGTCTTGGCTCGAGGCGGCCGGCGTGCGCACGCGGCTGCGCTTCCTGTCGTTCCTCTACACCAGTCCGTTCGGGTCCGCCGCCACGCTCACGGGCGCCAACGACCTGCCGACCGCACCCGCGGTGACCGCCGCGGGCAACGGTCGCGCCTACGTGGCGTGGCCCGACCTCGGCACCGGGACGCACGCGCTGTGGGCCTGCCGCTTCCACCCCGACAGCGGGCTCTCGGCCCGATTCCGCCTCACACCCGTGACCCTCGACGCGCAACCGAGCGTGAGCATCGCGGTGGACACCGCGGGTGTGCTGCACTCGGTCTGGCAGTCGAGCGCGGGCAACGGCGGCGAGATCCACTACCAGCGTCGGCAGCCCAGCGGCCGACCGAGCCAGCGCGACACCACGATCGACGCGATCGGCACCGGGCTGCAGAACCCTCGCCTCGTGCTCGACCCCGCGGGCGGACTGCACGTGGCCTACGAGCGCCTCGTGGACGGCTACTCGCAGGTGCGCTACAAGCGCTGGCGCCCGGACCTGGGCTGGGACCATCGCGCCACCGAGGTGAGCGACGACCCCGCCGCAGGCGCCGGACAGATCGACCTGCTCGCGACCTCGTGGGGGAACCTGAGCGTGCTGTGGAACGCGTTCGACGGTCCGCGCGTGCGGCTGCGTCAGCGCGACCGCCGACTCGACGGCGCCGCCGTCACCGCGGTCGGGACCGCGCCGCGGCTCGTCCCCACCGGGACGCTCGGCCCCAACCCGTTGCGTGCGGGTGCCGCGCTCGCATGGTCCGCGCCCGGGCTCGGGGTCGGGGACGTCGTGGAACTCGTGGACGTGACCGGCCGCCGCGTGGCGCACACGCGCGCGCACGCCGTCGGGCAGGCGCGCTTCGAGGGTGCGGTGACGCGCGCCCTCGCGCCGGGGCTGTACTTCGTGCGGACCTCGGGCGCGGTGCGCGACGCCCGCGTGGTGGTGGTGCGCTGAGCGCGATGCCCGTGCTCTCGTGGCTGGCGCTCCCGCTGCCGCTCGCGCTCGCGGGCGTGCTCACGCTCGACGCCGGCACCGCCGAGCGCTGGCCGCCGTGCGGAGCGTGGCGCCTGCCGGTGGGCGACCCGTACGCGGTGAGCGACCAGCGCCCGAGCGAGCCCGGTCCGTACTTCCTGCTGCGCAGCGTGGAGTGGGACGGCCGCCGCGCCTCGCACCAGGGCGCCGACCTCGGCAACGGGCGCAGCGGCGGCGTCGTGCGCGCGGCGGCGGCCGGACTCGTGGTCAAGACCGCGGACCGCGGACACCATGGCGGCTACGGCACGCACGTGGTGATCGCACATCGGCTGCCCGAGGGCGTGCTCGTGTACTCGGTGTACTCGCACCTGCTGCGCGGCTCGGTGCGCGTGCGCGAGGGCGAGGGCGTGACCGCCGGGCACGCGATCGCGCGCGTGGGTGCGACCGGGCGCGCGAGCACGCCGCACCTTCACTTCGAGGTCCGTCTGGCGCGCGACCCTGCGGAGCGCTGGGAGCACGCGCGCATCGAGGACCCGCTGGCGTGGGTGGACGAGCGCCTGCCCGCGCACCGTGCCGACTCGACCGGTGCCGAGTCGTACCTCGAGTGGGGCGAGTGCGCGGCCCTCGTGTCGCCCGGGGTGCGGGCCGACGACCGGCTCACGCGCGAGGTGTGGTGGCGCATGCTCGCCGCCGCGGCCCGCGGCCCCGTGCTCGACCCCGCGCTCGAGGCCGGGGCCCTGCGCGACTCGCTCATCGGGGTCGGGGTGCTGCCCGAGCAGGACGAGGAGCACCGTCCCGGCCGGCCGACCTCGTGGGACGACGTCGAGCGCGACCTGCGACGGCTGCGTGCACTCGGCGTGCGCGTCGGCCCCGCACCGCTCGAGCGCGCCCGGCACCGCGAGCGGCTCGACGAGGCGTTCGGCACCGCCACCCCGTTCGCCGAGCGCTCCACGCTCGAGGACCGCGACGGCCGCCCGACCGTCCTCGAGGCGCTGCTGCTGCTCGCGGAACTCGGTCAACGCGACGAACCCGAGGCCCGTCCCGCGAAGGGCAAGTCCGGCCGCGGCAATCGACGCGCGCGCACGAAGGGCAGCGTGACCCCGCGTCCTTGACCGTCCCGGCGCACGGGTGGCAGAGTCCCGCCGCATCCGCAGTCGGCTGTGACGGGGACAGTAGCCCGCGCAGGACCACGAGCGAGCCGGGGACGGTGTGAGCCCGGCGGACCCCACGCGACGCGAACATCACCCCCCGAGCCCGGGAAGAGTCGGCGCCCTGCGCCGTGCGAGACCCCGCGTGGCGGCCCGCCACGACACGAAGCGAGGGCCGGAGCCCCGTGCTCCACGAGGCGCGCACCGCGAGGTGGGCGCGAAGCCGGGTGGGAACGCGACGCCCCATCGCCCCGGCGGGACCCCACGCGCACGCGCGGGTCCCGCCGGGGCGTTCCCGTTCGCAGTCCCGGAGGAGCCCATGTCGGACCAGCCCCGCAAGCCCGGCTACAAGGACACCATGAACATGCCCGAGACCCCCTTCCCCATGAAGGCGGATCTCGCGACGCGCGAGCCGGGGCGGCTCGAGGCGTGGACCGCCGCCGGGGCCTACGAGGCGCTGCGCGCGGCACGGCGCGGGCGACCGTTGTGGCTACTGCACGACGGCCCGCCGTACTCGAACGGCGACATCCACATGGGCACCGCCGCCAACAAGATCTGGAAGGACGCCGCGGTGCGGCAGGCCTCGCTGCAGGGCTTCGACGCCCCGTACGTGCCGGGATGGGACAACCACGGCATGCCGATCGAGATGCAGGTCGGCCGCGAGTTCGCGGAGCGCAAGCACAAGCCGACGCGGCTCGAACTGCGCAAGGCGTGCCGCAGCTACGCGACGCGGTGGATCGACACGCAGCGCGCGCAGTTCATCCGGCTCGGCGGCTGGGGCGACTGGTTCCGTCCCTACCGCACCATGGCCCCCGAGTTCGAGGCCGAGATCCTCGAGACGCTGTGCGCGCTGCACGAGCGCGGCTTCATCCAGCGCGGCAAGCGCGCCATCCACTGGTGCCCGACCGACCGCACCGCGCTCGCGATGGCCGAGATCGAGTACGCCGACTCGCCCTCGCCCAGCATCCTCGTGCGCTTCCCGCTGCGCCACGACGGCCCCGCGGGCGCGCTCGCGGCGTGGCCGGGCGTGAGCGCGGTGGCGTGGACCACCACGCCGTGGACGCTGCCCGCCAACCTCGGGCTCATGGTGGACCCGACCGCCGACTACGCGGTCGCGCGCACCGGCGACGGCCACACCGTGGTCGTGGCCGAGGCGCGGCTGACGGCGATCGGCGAGCGCCTCGGGGCCGCGCTCGAGCGGCTCGGCACCGTGCGCGGCGCCGACCTCGTGGGTGCGATCTTCGCGGGTCCCTTCGGCAACGACTCGCGGGCCGTGGACGGCACGCCGTTCGTGAGCATGGAGGACGGCACCGGCATCGTGCACACCGCACCGGGCCACGGCACCGAGGACTTCCAGGTCGGCGCGCGCGCGGGCCTCGGGCTGGTCTGCCCGGTGGACGAGGGCGGGCGGTTCACGCCCGAGGTGCCGCACTTCGCGGGCCGCAGCGTGCTCGACGTCAACGACGACATCATCCGCTGGCTCGGCGAGCAGGGCGTGCTGTTGCACGCCACGAGCTTCACCCACAGCTACCCGCACTGCTGGCGCTGCCGTAAGCCGGTCATCTTCCGCGCCACCGACCAGTGGTTCATGATCGTGGACCACGATGGCCATCGCGAGCGCTGCGTGGAGCAGGTCGAGCGTGCGGTGGCGTGGGACCCCGAGAGCTCGCGCAACCGCATCCGCGAGGCGGTGCGCAGCCGTCCCGACTGGTGCCTGTCGCGCCAGCGCAGCTGGGGCGTGGGCATCCCGGCCCTGTACTGCGAGAAGTGCGGTGTGCCCTCGCTCGACGCGCGCGTCATGCGGCAGGCCGCGGCGATCGTGCGCGAGCACGACTCCGACGCGTGGTACGAGCGCCCGGTCGAGGACTTCCTTCCCGCCGGTCACGCCTGTCCCTCGTGCGGCTCGCACGGCCCCTTCCGCAAGGAGGAGGACGTGCTCGACGTGTGGTTCGACTCGGGCAGCACGCACCGCGCGATCCAGGTCTCGCACCCCGAGCTGCGCGCGGCGTGGGACGCCGCGCGCGAGGGTCGCGCCGAGGTACTGTTCTTCGAGGGCCCGGACCAGCACCGCGGCTGGTTCAACTCGTCGCTCATGGTGGGCGTGGGCGTGGAGCGCGTCGCGCCGTACACGCGCGTGGCGACCCACGGCTGGGTGCTCGACGGCCAGGGCCACGCGATGCACAAGTCCAAGGGCAACGTGGTCAATCCGCTCAAGCTCATCGAGAAGCACGGTGCCGACGTGGTGCGGTGGTGGGCGCTCGCGACCGACTGGCGCGGCGACGTGCGCGTGGGCGACGAGATCCTGCAGCGCGTGGCCGACGCGTACCGCAAGGTCCGCAACACGCTGCGCTTCCTGCTCGGCAACCTGTCCGACTTCGCCCCCGCCGACGCGCTGCCGTACGAGCGGCTCACGCGCGTGGACCGCGCCTTCGCCGACCACCTCACCCACCGCATCGCGCGCATCCGCGGCGAGTGGGCGGCGCTGCAGTTCCACCGCGCGCTCGACCAGATCCTCGACCTGTGCACGGTGGACCTGTCCGCCGTCTACCTCGACCTCGCCAAGGACCGCCTGTACGCACTCGCGCCCGGCGACCCGCTGCGGCGTTCGGCGCAGACCGTGCTGTGGCAGGCGCTCCACGACCTCACCCTCGCGGTCTCGCCCGCGCTCGTGTTCACGGCCGACGAGGCGTGGGGCACGCACCCCGGGCTCACCGCCGAGTGCGCGAGCGTGCACCACGCCGAGTGGCCGAAGCGCGACGAGGCCGGGCGGACGAGCGACGAGTGGACGTTCCTGCGGGAGGTGCGCGACACGGTGAACGCCGCCATCGAGCCGCTGCGCGCGGCCCGCACGGTGGCGACGACCGCCGAGACCGAGGTCACGCTGCGTGCGCCAAGGGCGTGGACCGAGCGACTGGCGGCCTACGGCGACGAGCTCGGGGCCCTGCTCATCGTGGCCGCGGTCACGCTCGAGACCGCACCCGACGGCGCCGAACCGACGGTCGAGGTCCGCCGCAGCGAGCGCGCGAAGTGCGAGCGGTGCTGGATGTACCGCGCCGACGTGGGCGGCGACCCCGCGCACCCGGCCCTGTGCACGCGCTGCGTCGGCGTGCTGGCGGCGCGCGCCTGAGCCCGCGCCCCGGCACCGGCCTCAGTCGCGGCCGGTGTCGAGGCGCAGCTCGGCCTGCGGCGGGTAGCGCCGCTTGAGGCGATCCACGAGGTCCCGGAACGCCGGCGTGTCGCCCTGCAGCGGGACCGTGTCGGTGTCGATCGTGAGCACGTCGCCCTCGAGCGCGGCGCGCCGCATCCAGTCGTCGTAGGCGTCGTTCAGCCGGCGGATGTAGCCGATGTCGATCGCCTTCTCGCTCTCGCGCCCGCGCTTGGCGATGCGCCCCATGAGGGTGTCGGGGTTCGCCTTGAGGTACACGATGAGGTCCGGCGGCCGCAGGAACCCGACCATGCAACGGAACAGCGCGACGTAGTTCTCGTAGTCCACGTCGGTCATCGAGCCCTGCTGCCACAGGGTCTTCGCGAAGATCTCCGCGTCCTCGTAGATGGTGCGGTCCTGGATGAACGGCAGCGAGCTGCGGCCGATCTCGACCTGCGCCTTGAAGCGCTCACCGAGGAAGTAGATCTGGAGGTGGAAGCTCCACCTCGGCATGTCCTTGTAGAACGGGTCGAGGTACGGGTTCTGGATGACGGGCTCGTAGTGCGCCGCCCACCCGAGCTCCGACGACAGCCGGTTCGTGAGCTCGGTCTTGCCCACCCCGATGTTGCCGGCGATCGCGAGGAAGAAGCCGCTCATCGCGTCCCCCGGGCACGCCCGGACGGGTGCCCGACGGGGCACCGCACCAGCGCGAGGGACATCGGGGACGGGGCCATTCCACCACCTGAGGGATTGCACGACGGGAGCCGCGGGACGCGGCGAACGCAAGGGACCCCGTCCGGCGCCGCCGGGCGGGGTCCCGAGTGTCGGCCGAGGGGCACGCTATCGGCGCGCCCCACGAGCGTCAAGACGAGGGCGCGTCGTCCTCGTCGCCCTCGTCGGCCGCGCCCCCGCGCCGGAAGCGCGCCGCATCGAGCCCGTGCTTGCGCAGCAGGTCGTGCAGCGTGGGCCGGCTCACCTCGATGTCGCGCGCCGCGCGCGTGACGTTGCCGGCGTTGCGCACGAGGGCCTCGACCAGCAGGCGGCGCTCGGCCTCGTCGCGCGCCGACTGCAGCGTGGGCAGCGGGTCGGTGGTGCCGCCGACCGACTCCAGTTCGAGGTCCTCGGGCCGCAGGTAGGCGTCCTGCGCGAGGATGACCGCACGCTGCATGCGGTTCTCGAGCTCGCGCACGTTGCCGGGCCACGTGTGCGCCATGAGGGCGCGCAGCGCGGCCTGCGTGAAGCCCTTGAGGCGGCGCTTGTGCTCGCGTCCGTAGAACTCGAGGAAGTACTCGGCCAGCAGGCGCAGGTCGTCGCCGCGCTCGCGCAGGGCCGGGACCTGGATGGTGATGACACCGAGGCGGTAGAAGAGGTCCTCACGGAACCGGCCGTCGGCGATCATGGCCTTGAGGTCGCGATTCGTGGCCGCGACGACGCGCGTGTCCACCGGGATGGCCTCGCGACCGCCGATGCGCTGCACGATGTGGTCCTGCAGGAAGCGCAACAGCTTGACCTGCAGGTGTGCGGGCACGTCGCCGATCTCGTCGAGGAACAGCGTGCCGTGGTCGGCGAGCTCGAACTTGCCCTCGCGGGCGCGATGGGCGTCGGTGAACGCGCCGCGCTCGTGACCGAACAACTCGGACTCGAGCAGGCTCTCGGGGATGGCACCGCAGTTGATGGGCACGAACGGCTGGTCGCGCCGCGGGCTGGCCTCGTGGATGGCGTGCGCCACGAGCTCCTTGCCGGTGCCGTTCTCGCCCAGCACGAGCACGTTCACGTCGGTGCTGGCGACGCGCTGGACGAGCGCGTACACCTTGCGCATCGCCTCGGACTCACCCACCAGCCGGTGGTAGCGCCGCTTGGGGACCGGGGCGCCGCTCTGCTGCTCCAACTCGATGCGCCGGATGTGCGAGGCGCGCCGCAGGATGACGCGCAGCTCCTCGAGCTCGATGGGCTTGGCGTACCAATCCACCGCCCCGCGCCGGATGGCCGCGAGCGCGTTCTCGCGGCTGTCGTTGCCGGTCACCATGATGACCTTGGTGTTCGGGTGGCGCTCCACGATCTCGTCGAGCAGGTCGAGTCCCTCGGGGCCCTGGCTGGGCGGACCGAGCGTGACGTCGAGCGTCACGATGCCGGGCTTCTCCTCGCGCACCATGTGGCGCGCCTCGTCGGCGTTGGACGCGGTCACGACCTCGTACTCGCCGGCCAGACCCCAGCGCAACTGGTTGAGGATGCTCTCCTCGTCATCCACGATCAGCAGCTTCTCGAGGCTCAAGCCCCCTCCACGACCGGCGCCGGCCCCGCCGGCAGGCGCACCGTGAACACGGTGCCCTCGCCCGGACGGCTGCGCGCATCGATGGTACCACCGTGGGCCTCGACGATGCTGCGGCACTGCGCCAGCCCCACACCGAGCCCGCCCTTCTTGGTGGTCGAGAACGGCTTGAACAGCTTGGTGCGCAGGAACTCCTCGGTCATGCCGCGACCGTCGTCGCTCACCTCGATCACCGCCTCGCGCTGACCGCTCGCGCCCGAGACCGTGATGGCACGCACGCCGATGCGCCCGCCCGTCCCCAACGCCTCGCGCGCGTTCACGAGCAGGTTCACGAGCACGCGCCCCATCTGCGTGCGGTCCACCACCGCCTCGGCCCCCTCGGGCACCACGACCTCGACCTGCAGCCCCGGAGTGCCGCCGAGCGCCAACCCGCTCTCGACGAGCGCATCCGAGACGAGGTCTCGCAGCGCGACCGGGGCCCGCTGCGGCTGCGGCGCGGCCGAGACGCCCGAGACCTGGGACATGAGCTCGCGCAACGAGCGCACGGAACGCTCGACCACGGCCATCGCATCGCGCTGGAAGTCGGGGTTGCCGATGTGTCGGCGCGCGTTCTCCACCACCAGCGCGAGGCCCGAGACGTGGTTCTTCATGTCGTGCAGCACGAAACTGGACAAGCGCTGCAACGACTCGAGCTGCCGCGCCTCGACCATGCGCTCGGCCTGGCGCGAGAACCACAGGGCCGAGGCGAGCTGCCGCGACATCGCGGTGAGGAACTCGAGGTCCTCCTCGCTCCACGCCTCGTCACCCCGCTTGGGGCTCAGCCACAGCAGCGCGATCACCGGCTCGGCGACCGAGAGCGGGGCGCACACCGCCGCCCCGACCGAGGTGCGCAGCAGCTTGCTCGACTCGATCGCCTGCGCGACCTCGGGGTCGAGCGCGCGATCGCTGAACAGCACCGGCCAGCGCTCGCGCTCGAACCAGCGCACGAGCGGGTGCGTGGCTTCGAGCGTGGTGGGCGTGTCCGAGGGTCCGTACAGCAGACGGAACGCACCCGCGGGATCCTCGCGGAAGTGGATCGCGACGTGGTCGGCGTCGAAGATCTCGCGCATGAGCGTCTCGACCTGACGACACACGTCCTCGGGCGCGGCGGCCGGCGACAGCGCGGCCGAGACGCGACCCCACTCGCGGCGGTAGTCGTAGCGGTAGGCGTAGAAGTTGCGGTCCACGAACCGCCGGATCGCGCGTCCGGTGGCCGGCTGCACCATGAGCAGGATCGCGCCACCGGCCACGAACACGAGGAACGCCACCACGACGTAGGCGCGGAACTCGTTGGAGAGCGCGGGCAGCACGCGCGAGAGCGCGAACGTGACGACCAGGAACGCGACCGCGAGCGTGATCGAGACCGAGGAGTAGTACACGACCGGCCGCCCCACGGGCACGCTCATGTCGCGCAGGCGCCGACGGGCGAGCGCGAGCGCGGCCGTGCAGCCCGAGACGAACAGCAGCGGCGAGGCGGTCGCGAGCCACACCACCTCGATGCGGCCCTGCAACACGCCGGCCGAGACGACCAGCAACTCGGTGAGCACCGCCACGAGGATGGACAGGAACAGTCCCCCGATCCGGCGCTGGGCCGAGGCCGGGGCCGCACGCAGCATGCCCTCCATGTTGAGAAGCACGAGCAGCATCGTGATGGCGAGGTAGGCGAGGTAGGCCTTGCCGAGCGGCCCCAGCACCACGATGGGTCCCTCGGGGCCCAGCACCACCGAGTCGAGCACCAACGGCGAGCGCGCGAGCCCGAACAACGCGAGGCACGCGATCAGCGACAACGCGAGCGGGGCCCCGGCCTCGCGTAGCTGTCGGCTCGGCTCGGGCCGTCCGAGCAGCACCGAGAGTGCGAGCCACAACCACGAGGCGAGCGCCGAGACGCGCGCGAGGTAGTCGGCCCAGACGTGCGCCGAGGGCACGGTGTCGGCGCGCAGCAGCCCGAGCACGCCGGCCTGCAACGCCCCGAGGGCGAGGAAGGACGCCGAGAACAGCAGCGTGATGAGCCACTGCCCGCGCTGCAGCACGGCGATGACACCGATCGCCAGCAGCAGCATCGCGCTCGCCGAGACACCGGCCTGCTGGAGCGCGGTCGGGGCGAACGCGTTCATGCCGTCGGGCCCGGGGCGTACTCGGGCACGCAGACGCGCAGCGCGGCGCGGATCGCCTCGGGCGTACCGTCCGCCGCGACGCGCTCGAGTTCGGCGACCTGCGCACGTAGCGCAGCCTCGTCCTCGGGCGCGAGGTCCCAGGTCAGGATGCGCTCGCGCCGCGTCACGCGCGCCGCCTCGGCACGCGAGTGCAGCTCCTCGTGCAGCTTCTCGCCCGGACGCAGGCCCGTGAACACGATCGCCACGTCCTCGCCCTCGCGCAGCCCCGCGAGCCGGATGAGCTGGCGGGCGAGCTCCACGACCTTCACCGGCTCGCCCATGTCGAGCAGGAACACCTCCCCGCCCTGACCGAGCGCGGCGGCCTGCAGCACGAGCCGCACCGCCTCGGGGATGGTCATGAAGTAGCGCGTCACGTCGGGGTGGGTGACGGTGATGGGCCCGCCGCGCTCGAGCTGGCGCTGGAACAGCGGCACCACCGAACCGTCGCTCCCGAGCACGTTGCCGAAGCGGACCGCGCAGAACACCCCGCCGCCACGGCGCGAGGCGGACTGCACGATCCGCTCGCAGACGCGCTTCGAGGCGCCCATGACGCTGCTCGGGTTCACGGCCTTGTCGGTCGAGATGAGCACGAACCGCCCCACGCCGTGACGCAGCGCGGCGTCCACCAGCAGGCGCGTGCTCGCGACGTTGTTGAGCACCGCCTCGCGCGGCGCGTCCTCGAGCAACGGCACGTGCTTGTGCGCGGCGGCGTGCAGCACCACCTCGGGGCGGTGCGCGGCGAGCACGCGCTCGACCGCGTCACCGTCACGCAGGTCGGCGAGCACCGCGACCACCGGCAGCGTGGGGCGAGCGGCGAGCAGTTCGCGCTGCGTGAAGTAGAGCCCGTTCTCGGCGTGGTCGAGCAGCACGAGCGCGGCGGGATCGTGCGCGGCCACCTGACGCGCGAGTTCCGACCCGATCGATCCGCCGGCGCCGGTCACGAGCACGCGCCGTCCACGCAGCAGGGCGCCGACGTCGGTGTCGTCGGCGGGCACCGGCTCGCGCCCGAGCAGGTCCTCTAGTCGCACATCGCGCACGCGCGCGAGCGTGAGCGGGGCCCCGGGCGGCAGCTCCGACATGGCGGGCACCGTGCGCAGTCGCACGCCCACCGCCTCGCACGCCGCCGCGACCTCGCGCAGCACGCGGCCCGGCATGGCGGCGTCCGCGACCACCGCGACCTCGGGCCGCAGCCCGGCGAGCACGCGCGGCAGGTCGGCGAGCGTTCCGAGCACCTTGAGCCCCTCGACGAGATGCCCGGTCAGGCGCGGGTCGGCGTCCACGAACCCGATCGGGACCAGTCCCTCCTCGCCCGAGCGCTTGCGGCGCATCTCCTGCACCAACCCGACCGCGGCATGGTCGGCGCCGATGACGAGCGTGCGCACCGGGCGCGCACCGCTGCCCCCGAGCACGCGTTCACGCCACAGTCGCCACGCCAGGCGCACCGCACCGAGCGCGAGGAACTGGGTCGCCCACACCGCCGGCACGAGCGCGAGCTTCAGGAGCCCGTCGGACCGCGTCCACGCCAGCGCGGCCCAAGCGACCGCGGACAACGACACGCCGCGGGCGAGCTGGAACACGGTGGCGGTCCCGGCGTAGCGCCACAGCCCGTGGTAGAGCCCGGCGATCCAGAACCCGAGCAGCGACAGCGCGGTGTAGGGCAGCGCGATGCGCGCCCACGCCGCGAGCACCTCGGCGGGGATGGCACCGTCGTGGC
Source organism: bacterium (assembly GCA_046076045.1). GTDB lineage: Bacteria > Eisenbacteria > RBG-16-71-46 > RBG-16-71-46 > RBG-16-71-46 > JAIOPA01. The sequence continues at coordinate 9,952 of JBJTRI010000017.1, read as the reverse complement.
GCAGCCACAGGCTCAGCGCCACCGCACCATGCACGAGCGCCACGTACCCGGTCGTGAGGACCAGCGTGCGTGGCGCCTTGCGGAGGTTCATCGGCCCCCCGGGCCTCGGGTCGCGAGCGACGCGACCCGGATAGATGGTAGCGCTACGGGGATTCGAACCCCGGTTTGATGGCTGAGAACCACCCGTCCTAGACCCCTAGACGATAGCGCCACGAAATCTCAATCTGGCTGCCCGGCAAGGATTCGAACCTCGACTAACAGGGCCAGAACCTGTCGTGCTACCGTTACACTACCGGGCAGTGAAGGCGGGGACTCTAAACGGAAGCGCCCGGTCGCGCAAGTCGCCGCCATCCGCCCCTCAGGCCCCAGCCGCGAGCGGGGACTCGGCCTGCCAGCGGGCCGCCGCCGACCGCAGCCGCGAAGCCGCGGGGGCGCGCCCGACCAGCCACAGCACCTCGAAGATGCCCGGGGCCGCCTTGCGACCGGTCACCGCGACCCGGGCCGGGGCGATCACCTCGCCCGCCTTGACCCCGAGTTCGGTGGCGAGGCCACGCGTAGCGGCCTCGATCGCGGGCAGCGTCCACTCCCCCAGCCCCTCGAGCCGCTCGGCGAGCGCGAGCAACCGCGGGCCCGCGCCCGCGCGCTGCGCGAGCTCCGTCCACGCCTCGGGCTCGATCGCCGGCGACTCCACGAGCGCGAACGCCCCGACGTCGAGCGCGTCGGCGAGCGTGCGCAGTCGTTCGCCGAGCGCGCGCACGAACGTGGTGCACCACTCGTCCCCGCGCGTGCGCAGGTCGTGACCGTGCGCCGCCAGGAACCCGAGGACGCGCGCAACGCGGTCGGACTCGTCGAGGCGCTTGAGGTGCTGCGCATTCACCCACTCCAGCTTCTGCGTGTCGAACACCGCCGGGTTGGGGTTCACGCGTTCGAGCGCGAACACGCGCTCGAGTTCGGCGAGCGTGAACAACTCGGTGTGCCCGTCGAGCGCCCAGCCGAGCAGCGCGAGGAAGTTGACCATGCCCTCGGGCAGGATGCCGAGGTCGCCGAACGCCTCGACGCTCGTGGCGCCGTGCCGCTTGGAGAGCCGCTTCCCGTCGGGGCCCAGGATCATGCTCGCGTGCGCGAACACCGGCACCGCCGCGCCGAGCGCGCGATACAGGAGGATCTGGCGCGGCGTGTTCGAGATGTGGTCGTCGCCACGGATGACGTGCGTGATGGCCATGGTGAGGTCATCCACGACGCACGCGAAGTTGTAGGTCGGCAGACCGTCGCCTCGCACGAGCACGAAGTCGTCGAGCACCGCACTCTGGAACGAGACCCGGCCGCGCACGATGTCGTCCCACGCCACCTCCTCGTCGGCGAGCGGACGGGCGAAGCGCAGTGCGGGACGCGGACCGGACGCGCGCCGTGCGGCGCGCTCGTCGGCCGCGAGGGCGCGGCAGCGGCCGTCGTAGCGCGGGTCCTCACCGCGCGCCAACTGCTCGGTGCGCCGCGCCTCGAGTTCATCGGGCGTGCAGAAGCACGGGTAGGCGCGGCACTCGGCCTCGAGTCGCGCGGCGTGCTCGTCGTAGAGCGCGCGCCGCTCGGTCTGGAAGTACGGACCGTACGCGCCGCCCACCTCGGGGCCCTCGTCCCAGCGCAACCCGAGCCAGCGCAGTCCGGCGAGGATGGCCTGCACCGAGGCGTCGGTCGAGCGCTCGGCGTCGGTGTCCTCGATGCGGAGCACGAACGTACCGCCGGTCGCACGCGCGAACAGGTAGTTGTAGAGCGCGGTGCGCGCCCCTCCCACGTGCAGGTAGCCGGTGGGACTGGGGGCGAATCGGACGCGAACGCTCATCTCGGGGCTCCGGGGGGTCGGGGACGCGGCGACGGGACCCCCGAGACCTAACCGGGCCGCGCGCGAGGGTCAAGCGCGACGGGCGGGCCCCGCGAGGGACCCGCCCGTCCCGATCACCGCGGTGCGGTCACTGCAGGACGACGAGCTTCCGAGTCATGCTGCGGTCGCCCACGGTGAAGCGCGCGAAGTACACGCCTCCGTCCACCGTGCGGCCCTTGGCGTCGCGCAGGTCCCACTCGAGCGAGAACCGGCCGAGCGGCGCCGAGCCCGAGTCCACGCGCTTCACGAGACGACCCGAGAGGTCGTAGACGCCCAACTCGTAGCGCGCCCCGGCCAGCGCGGAGGGCACGCCGAACCACAACCGCGTGCGGTTCGAACCGTGCGTCACCGGATTGGGCTGCGGGGCGGCGAACTCGAGCTGCGCCACGCGCCCGCCCGGCGCCGGACCCTGCCCGTCGTCCACGCCCACGAACAGCGGGGCGTTCGCGAAGCCGGTCCGCCGCGCGTCGTGCATGAACTGCGGCCACGGCGGGGTGCGACCCGGCGAGTACGGGAAGTCGTAGTCCCAGACGTAGACGTTCTTGTCCCAACCCGCGACCACGATCTCGGTCTTGCCGTCGGCGTCGATGTCCCCGAGCGCGGGCGCGCCGCGGATCTCGCCCGAGAGCTTGATCGGGAAGCCCGGCAGCACCGAGGCGTTGGCGCCCGAGAGCGCCATGAGCTGGCCGTCCTCGCCGCCGCACACGATGTCGTTGAAGCCGTCACCGTTGATGTCGGCGACCACCGGGCTCGACTCCGAGGCGCCCGAGTTGAAGGTGCTGTAGCGCACGTTGCTCCACGGCGCGATGAGGTTGCCGTCGCGGTTGAACACGTACACGCCACCGTTGGTGCTCTGGTAGATGATGTCCGTGAAACCGTCGTTGTTCATGTCGGCGAGCGCCGGCGAGGGCGACTTGCTCACGCCGCCCGCACGGATCCACTTGGGCCAGCCGGCACGGCGGCGGCCGTCGGTGCCGAGCACGTAGAGCGAGTCCGTGGCGGTCGCGAACACGATCTCGGGCGAGGTGTCGCCGGGACCGTCGAGGAACCCGATGGCGGCCGACGCCCAGATCGGGCCGTTCGCCGTGAACGGGAAGCCGGGCACGTTGCTGCCGTCGCCGTTCCAGGCGTAGAGCTTGCCGTCGAAGCTGCCGTAGACGATCTCGGGCAGGCCGTCGCCGTCCACGTCGGCGGCCGCCGGCGACCCGAAGTTGACCGGCTGACCGAGGACCTTGAACACGCCCTTGGTGGACGGGTTCGCGTCGCCGTCCATCCACTCGTTGCCGTTGGCGCGCATGACGTAGAAGCGGTTGCCGTTCGAGGCGAACGCGATCTCCATCTGCCCGTCGGCGTTCAGGTCGGTGACGACGGCCGACGACCAGATGGCGTCGGGGGTGCGGAGCGGGAAGCCCGGACGCACCTGACCGTTGCGGTCGAACACGTAGACACCGGCCGAGTCCCAGCACGGCGCGATGAACGACATGGTCTCGCCCGGCGCCAGCACGGCCATCGAGGGCCCCGCGGCGTAGTACTGACCGCGCTCGGTGAAGTCCCCGAGCGTCGCGCCCTGGCCGTCGGCGTCCACCGGAGCGGAACCGTCGGCGTTGAGCACGTAGAGCACCTCCGAGCCGGCCGCGATGGTGCCGTTGGTGCTCGAGTACGGGAACTCGAGCGCCACCGAGGACGGCGTCGTGCCACCGGTCGGGATCGGGAAGATCGCGTGCGCGGGCGGGTTGGTGCTGACGCTCACCGTCGCCGAGACGTTCGACTCGTTACCCGACGAGTCCACGGTCGCGACGCGGTAGTAGAAGCGCGTCAGCGGCGCGAGCTGCTCGTCGTGGTAGTACGAGGTGCGGTCGGTCGGGATCGGGTTCGTCTTGGTGAACGGCCCGGCCGGCAACGTGGCGCGGTAGATGTTGTAGCCCATCACGTCCGGCGGCTCGATCCCCAGCGTGACGCTGCCGGCCGGGCTCGTGTCGAACGAGGTCTGGTCGAGCGTGAGCGTGAACGTCGCGGCGTTGTAGGACACGACGCGGGCCGGCAGGAAGTAGCCGCCGCCATCCACGACGACGTCGCCGGGGTTGATGGTGTTGAGCAGGTTCTTCGTGGCGGCCGAGGCCGACGAGAACACGACCGTCGGCTGGCTGATCGTCGCGGTGCCACCGGACAGGTTCACGGTCGGCACCCACGTGAGCTTGACGGCGTCCGCCTCGCCCAACGCGGACAAGCCGGTCGGGGCGTTCGGGAACGTGAGGTCGAGCCCGTGCACGTGGCGCGGCAGGAGCGCGTCCGCGATCTCGATGCGGAAGCGGGCGCCCGCGCCGTTGACCGTGAACGTGAAGCCATCCCCGGAACCGTTCACGCTCGGGGCGAGGTCGCCGAGCGTCGCCAGACTGTCGGTGACGGTCGCGAGCCCGTTCGTGCACACGAGCTTGGCGTTCACGCCACGCGCCACACCGCTACCGATGTTGCGGACGATCGGGGTCAGGGTCACGGTCTCGCCCGGCGTGGGACGACCGTCCCCGTTGCCGACGGACTCCGTGATGGTGTGCGCGATGTGGTCGAGCTCGGGGGCGCGCAGCGTGAGCTGGAACTCCTCGCGCCAGCCGCGCGCGCCGTCCCACATCACGAGCGTGAACGGCACCTCGCGCTGGTCCTGGACGTTCGCCGGCACCGCGAGGCGGAACGCCGTCACCGGGTTGCCGGTCGCACCCGCCGCGATCGCACCGTAGACACCGTTCGCGTTGAGGATGGTGACCGAGGGGTCGGAGGTCGTGAGCGTGGCCGAGACCGCACCCGAGGTGCCCGCACCGCCGCGGTTGCGGAGCGCGACGCGCAGGTCCACGGTCTCGCCCGCATCGGCGAAGCCGTCACCGTTGCCCGTCGTGCCGCCGGTCGCGTCGTCGTCCACGCTGACCGCGGCATCGCCGACCACGGCGACCGCGGCCGCGGTGACCGGGACCACGACCTGGAACGGGCGCGAGTTGTAGGCGGTCGCGGTGAGCGTGAAGCTGCCCGTGGAGTCGGGGCGGAACGGCAGCGTGACGTTGCCCGCCGCGTCGGTGAGCGCGCTGCGGTACTCCTCGCCCGCCTTGTAGGCGGTCACTCGCGCGCCGTGCAGCGGCAACCCGCCGGTCTGCACGTTCACGGTCAGGAGCGAGTCCCCGAGCGCGAACGACGACGGACCCGAGACGGCCAGCGTGCGGAACTCGCCGTTGTACATGCGCAACTCGGGATCGCCGAGCATGAGGAGCGTGAGCTGCGTCCAGCGGTTCACGCCGTCGTAGAACGAGTAGGCCACGAACGGCAGCTTCTGGCGGGCCTGCAACTCACCGACCGCCGAGACGCTGTCGTTGAAGAACAACCGGAAGTACTCCTGCTGGTAGGCGCGGCCGGCCGTCGGGAAGTCGAAGCGCGTCGAGCCGATCACCGTGACCGCACCGCCCCCGGCGTTCTTCATGAACGCCTCGGCGATGCACGGGAAGTCGATGGCACTCGAGGTGCAGTTGATGGCGTACAGGTTGAACAGCTTGTCGCCGTTCGAGAGCGCCGAGGCGTCGGCGTTCACCATGCTCTCGTCGCCGAGCGACATGGAGTTGCGGTAGCCGTGGCCGATGTGCAACGCGAGGCCGTAACCCTGGTTGAGCTGCGCGATGACGGCCGCGCGGCTCTCGGGCAGGGCGCCCGGACGATAGGCCGGCTCGGTGTGGTTCTCGTACAGACGCGTCACCGCGATCGAGGGGTTGAGGTCGGCGAGCGGCAGCACGTCCTCGGCCAGCACCGCGCCGTCGAGGTCCACCGGTCCGCCGTTGTACGGCTGCGGGAACAGCACCTCGGCGAACAGCAACCACTTGTTCATGTAGCCGGCGATCGGGTTGCGGATGTAGCGGAACGTCTTGTTCACGAAGGTCTGCGCCTCGAGCACGGTGCTCACCGTGGCGCGACCCACGTACACCTCGGGCAGCAGGTCGGCGGCGTCACCCAGCATGTACTCGTCCTGGTAGCCCTCACCGAACTCGCTGTTGCCGTTCCCGTTCCAATTGCCGTCGAGGCACGAGTAGTAGACATCGGCCGCGATGTGCTCGGTCTGGTAGAACGACAGGTTGAACGCCAGCCGCTCGGGGATGACGTCGGTGTCGCCACCGAGCAGCACCCACTTCACACCCCAGCGGGCGTAGGCATCGCGGATGAACAGGCGGATGCGCTCGGCGTCGTCCGCGCCATATGGGTACTGCTGGCGGATGAACGAGGTCGTGCGCACCACGGCGGGCACGCCGGTCTGGGTCTTCCAGTCGGCGAGCTGCTGGAACGTGGACGCGAGCGCGTCGTTGGTGATGATGAGGTACTGCACGGGGCTGCCGAGCACCGACGGCACCTGCAGGGGCTTGAACGGCTCGGCCACGGGCTTGCCGCCCGCGGCGACCGAACGCTCCGCCCCGAACGACACGAGGGCACGGCTCGGGATGCCGGTCGGGAGGTCGTCCTCCCACTCGCGCACGATGCGCTCGCGCTCGACCTGCGGCGAACCGCCCTCGGCGAGCGTGAGCCGGAGCGTCATGCGCTGCACGCGCTCGAGGCGGCCCGTCGCGGGCTCCCAGCGCGTCGGCGCCAGACGCAGGTACGCCACGTTGCGACCGCGCAGGCCACCCTGCGTGCCGACCGCGGCGGGCTCGGCGGGCAGGAAGCCCTCGACGGAGTAGACGGCGGCGTCCGCCTCGGTACGCTCCTCGGGACCGGCACCCGGACGCAGGACGGGCGCCGCGGCGATGCGCACGGCATCACGCAGTGGTGCGGTCTCGAGCCCCACGACCTCGACGCTCTCGATGCGCATCCCGGCAGGCAGGTCCACGCGCTCCGACACCCACGGCAGGTCGGGACGACCGGCCCCGAACTCGTGCATGCCACCGTCGGCCGAGACGCGCGTGAGGCCGCGATCGGTGGTGACCTGGAGTCGCGCGGGGTCGAACGTCACGACGCGTTCGATCGTGAGCGCCGAGGCGGGCACGACGCCGAGCACGAGCGCGAGTGCGATCAGGGGCAACGAAAGGACAGGACGCATGTCGGGAGCTCCCGTGGTCACGGAACGACGCGAGGTGTGGGGTGCGGAGGAAGAGGACTCGCGGGACGTGCGAGCGGCATGCGATGCGAGGACCCGGTCGCCGGGGGACGGCGTGGCCGCGGGACTCGCCTACACCCCGTGAGCTTAGGGGGCTCTCGTCGCGGGGGTCAACGGGTTCCGGGCCGCTCCGCCACCGTACCGACCACCCACCACTCCGGTCCGCGTGCAGGATGCACGGTCGGCCTCGGCGCCCCGTTCCGGCCTGCCCAGAGCCACGGCAATCGGGCCACCGGCAGTACCACCCGCTCGCGAACGAGGACCCGTTCGCAGGAGTCGGGTTCCCACGGCTCTGTCAGCCCAACGCGCAGTCCGGACCGGAAGCTCCCCACCGCGGCACCTTCCTCACCCGCCCAGGGTTCGACCACCCCCGGCCCTTCCGGGACGAGGTCCTGCACCTCGACGAGCCGCGCCTGAGCGCCACCCCGAGCGAGCGCCGCCTCCACCCCCTTCACCCCGGCCTGCGCACGCAGGTCGGCGTAGTGGCCGGCTCGAGCCCACATACCCTGAAGGTCGCGCGCGAGGTCCGAGGTGGTCCCGTCCGGATCGTAGGCGAGCACGATGTGGTGCGAGACCGGTCGTGACGGCTCGCGCGACGGTCGCCGCCCCGTCCCTTGCGACTCCACGGCGATCGGCGGCAACGGCCACGGCACGTCCTGCGTCGCATCCGGCAACCACCGAGTGTCGATCGCGCCGCGCACACCGAGCGCATCCCCGAGCGCCTCGCGATCGATCCCCTCGACGAACGAGGCTCGCACGGCGAGCGACGAGGTCGGCGCGAGATCGCCCCGCAACACGAGCAGCAGTCGTCGCCACGGACGTGCCGGCCGCGACTCGAGTCGCCAGTCGTCGGGCAGTCGCTGGTCCACGACCCCCGCGGGCAACGGCCACGCGAAGTCGCCCACCCCGTCGCGCACGACTCCCAGCACACGTGCGGCACCGGTCACGAAGCGGATGTGCAGCGTGTCGCACGAGGCGATGCGGTCCACGACCGTGTCGGCCGCCACCAACGTGAGCGAGTGCCCCTCGCGCCACTGCGCGACACGCCACGGCCCTACGCCCACCGCCTCGGTCCAAGAACCCCGCCGAGTGCGGAACGGAACACCCACGCCCGGGCGCGCGAGACGCTCGAGCAGATCAGGCGCCGGGTAGGCCAGACGCACGAGCACCGTGTGGTCGTCGGGACACTCGATGCCCACGGTCCGGATCCGGCGCGTATCCGGTTGCACTCCCTCGACCGCGGCGAGTTCCCACGCGCGCGTGGCGTGATCGGTGCGCGCCAGCCCGGCGACCAGCGCCGCGCGCACGGCGTCCGCGGTGAGCGGCGTTCCGTCGGTGAACCTCACCCCTCGACGCAGGTGGAAGGTCCAGACGAGACCGTCGGGCGAGACCTCGTGCCGCTCGGCCAGGCCGGGCCCCGGCACACCAGCTGAGTCGCGCTCCACCAGCCCCACCGAGAGCTGCCGCTCGATCGCGGCGCGCACCTCGTCGGGCGGACCGTCGGGGTCGAACGTCGGAGCGGTGCGCCCGACCAGCCAGTGGGCCGCGCGAGGCCCCTGACGATCCGGCTCGCGAGCGCAGGCGAGGAGCGTGGCGAGCCCGAGTCCGAGCGCGAGTGCCATCCTTGGGTTCCGCATCCCATTCATATTAGAGGAAGGCCCATGGCCCCGGCCACGGGCGGCCCCACGGCCCCCCGTGCTAGCGTGCGAGCATGCCCACCGACGTCCCCGCCCCGGGAGTCCCCGAACTCCTCGGCCTCGACCAACTGCACCCCGAACAGCGCGCGGCCGCCACCCACGGCGAGGGGCCGCTGCTGATCGTCGCCGGTGCGGGTACGGGCAAGACGCAGGTGGTGACGCAGCGCATCGCCTGGCTCATCTCGACCAAGCGCGCGCGCCCCGAGCAGATCCTCGCCCTCACGTTCACCGACAAGGCCGCGGCCGAGATGGAGTCGCGCGTCGACCAGTTGGTGCCCTACGGCTTGGTGGGCGCCACGATCTCGACGTTCAACGCGTTCTGCGACCGCCTCGTGCGCGCGCACGCGGTCGAGTTGGGCCTCACCTCGCGCCTGCGGGTCGAGACCGAGGCCGAGATCCTCGTGTTCCTGCGCGAACGCCTGTTCGACCTCGGTCTGCAGCGCTACCTACCGCTCGGCCGTCCCGACGCGCACCTGCGCGCGTTCCTGTCGCTCTTCGACCGGGCACGCAACGAGGACGTCTCGCCCGAGCGCTACGCGGAGTTCGCCGAGCGGCTCGACGCCGAGGCCGGCGACGACCCAGCGCGGCGCGACCGTGCCGAGTCCGAACTCGAGAAGGCGCGCGTGTTCGCGAACTACGAGGCGCTGCTGCACACCGCCGGGCGCGTGGACTTCGGCTCGCAGATCGCGCTCGCGCTGCGCCTGCTGCGGGAGCGTCCGCACGTGCTGCGCTCGGTGCGCGACCAGTACCGCTGGATCCTCGTGGACGAGTTCCAGGACACCAACCACGTGCAGTTCGAATTCGTGCGACTGCTGGCCGGCGAGCGCCGCAACCTCACGGTGGTGGGCGACGACGACCAGAGCATCTACCGCTTCCGCGGTGCACGCATCGAGAACCTGCTCGGGTTCCTCGAGGCCTACCCCGATGCCCGTCAGGTGCTGCTCGTGCGCAACCACCGCTCGGGGCAGACGATCCTCGACCGGGCGCACCGTCTCGTGCGCGTGAACGACCCGCACCGCCTCGAGGCGCGACGCGGTTGGGACAAGCGTCTTCTGGCGCAGCGCACCGCCGAGGACGGCTCGACGCTAGCGGGCGTGGTCGAGCACCACACCTTCCAGACCGGGCGCGACGAGGCCGAGTGGGTGGCGGCCACCATCGCCGAGGGCCTCGCCGCCGGACGCCGACCGCGCGACTTCGCCGTGCTCGGGCGCGCCCACGGCCACCTCGACCCCTTCGCACTCGCCCTGCAAGGACGCGGCATCC
>JBJTRI010000016.1:0-37120 GCA_046076045.1 bacterium | reverse complement strand
GTGGTTCGCACTGTTGTGCCGCAGCTGCAGGTCGAGCCGGTTGACCGGGAACAACGGATTGCCAGCGGTGCGCGCCACCTTGCTGTGGGTGCGCTCGTGCAGGATCCGGCAGCCCTCGAGTCTACGTAGGGCCCGTGGATAGGCCTGATGCTCATCCGAACGCACGACAAGTGTCTGCGGTGAACGAGCCGCGAGGCGCAGCGCCTCGTGCGTGCCCGACTCGATCGCCCGCGGGTCAGGGCGCCCGTCCTCAGCCTCCATGCGCGCCCGGCGGCGCTTCTGGCCGGCCGTCATGCTGCCCTTGCGGCGCATGGGTGAGTGCGTGAACGCATACACGAAGTGGCTGTGCGCACCGACGACAAGGTTCAGGTAGAGCGGATGGTACTGGCTGTAGCCGAACGATTCGAAACCGTCGACTACCAACGGCTCGACGACGGGACCCGTCGGCCGGTGCTGCTCCAGCAGGAGCAGGGCGTGGCGGCCAAGCCGCCGCATCTGCCCCTGAATCGTGGAGGGCGAGCACCGTCGTTCCCGGGCCATCTGGCGGTAGCCGGAGCAGGCGAGGACCCCATGTGCCAACGGGAGCAGGACGTCGGGCCGCTTCAGCCAGTAGGTGGTGGAGAACGTCTGACTGCTGAAGGTCCGTCCACAGGTGACGCAGCGCAGACGCGGGATGCGTCGGGGCGACGCACGACGGGTGTAGAACCCGAAGCGCACCCAGCGCCAGCCGTTGGCGCAACGGTGGTAGCGGCAAGAGGTTCGCGGACAATGAGGGGGCACGAAGGGTTGCTCTTCGGCCGTCATGCCCCGACATCAATGCACGCGTCGTGCCCTCAACAATCTTCGCCTCACAACCTACGGCGAAGGAAGGCGAGGGTTCTGGGCCAAGCCGCTTCCGATGCCACCCGATTTGCTCCTTCGCGGCCATCCTGCTGTCGCAGGAACCCATGCCCCGCACCCGCGTAGACGTGCGGTTCGAAGTCGCGGCCGAGTGCTGCGAGTCGCGCCCGCGTCGCATCGAGCGTCGAGGTGATGCGCGCATCGTCGCCGCCGTAGTGGGCGAGCACCGGCGCGCGCAACGCCGCGAGCCCTGCGCTGTCAGGGGAGCCACCGTAGAACACCACGACGGCGCTCGGGGGCGGGCTGGCTCCGGCCGACTCGAACGCCCGTGCGCCGCCCCAGCAGAAGCCGAGCGTCGCGACCTTGCCGTTCGTGGAGGGCAATCGACGCGCCCAATCGCGGATGGCTGCGATCCGCGCAGCGGTCTCCTGCGGGGTGAGCTTTCGCACGAGTTGGACGGCCTCGTCCCGACTGGTGGTGCTCTCGGTCCCGCCACCGTCGGGGCCCAGCCCCGAGAGCAGGTCCGGTGCGACCGCGATGAACCCATCCGCCGCCAGCCGGTCGGTGACGGCGCGGATCCAGTCCGTGAGGCCGAAGATCTCGTGCAACACGATGACCACGCCGGCCTTGTCGCGACGCTCGGGATATACCACCCAGGTCCGCAAGGGGGTGTGGCCCGCATATGCCACGTCCACGAACTCCCCATGCCGAGGGGAGCTCTCGAGCGCCTCGCGCGCTGCGGGTTCGGCGGGTGGGAGCGCAGGGGCCGCGAGGGTGGCGGCTGGGGTGATCAGCAGTAGAAACAGCAGACCCGGGCGCCACATGGGTCACCTCCCTATGCCCAAGGGATAACGGATGGACATGGGTAGGCTAGCACTTCCTGCTGCCGATTCCCCGGCTCACGCGATCGGGAGGGGCACGTATCGACCCCGGTACTGCACCCGAACCGTCCGCCCACCAACCCGGCGGCCGTTGTGAGTACTCGTGCCGCTGCGCAGGGCGTTAGCGGACGATCGTCAGCAGTGTCGCCACTCCTCGACGCCCATCGCGTTCCACACCGCGCGCGAAGTACACCCCGGCCTCCACCTCCACGCCCGTGCTCGTCCGCGCATCCCACTCCGCGCGGCCGGTGCCGTCGGTCGGCAGATGGGCGAGTTGGCGGCCCATGACGTCGAACACCTCGAACGCTCGCAGCGTGCTGGCGCCGGCCAGACGGATCCGGGCACCCGCGGGCGCGGGGTTGGGGGACACGGTGAGGGCTCGCAGGCCAGGCGCGGTGGGGTTCACGTCCAGCAGCGAGCTCGGCATGCGCGCGAAGCGCAGTCGGTACGCGCTGCCGTCCCAGTAGCTCATGCACAGGTTGCCGAGCCGGTCCGAGGCGATCGACGAGTAGAGGCCCGTGACGCCGGGCGAGTCGTCCACGGTCAGTACCTGCCAACTGCCGGTCGGGGTCTTGCGCGCCATCGCGAAGTGCAGCGTCGTGCCGTCGTGGTACGAGAGGTTCGGCAGCCCCGCGGGGTCCAGCGTCATCGCACAGTCGTAGCCGGCGATGTTGGGGCCGCCCACGGCGACCTCCTGCGACCATGCGCCCGTCGCGGGGTTGCGCCGTGCGTAGCGCACATCGCCGTTCGTCAGGTCCATGTGGGCCACGTGCACGCGACCGGTCGCGTCCAGTGCCAGCGACGAGTAAAGGCCGATGTCGGCGCCCGTCGAATCGGCGGTCTCGATCCGCCACGCGCCGTTCACCACGGTCGCGTACTGGAGCGTGCCACGCGTCAGGTTGTAGTACGCCACGTGCGGGCGGAACGCGGAGTCCACCGCGAGCGTCGTATAGAAGCCGCTCAGGTCGAACGTCGTGTCCACGGTCGAACGCTGCCAGCGGTTCGTGCCGATGCGGCGTGCCACGCGCGGGTTGCCGCGGCCGCGGTCGTACGAGGCGATCCACGGGTGCTGGTTCGCATCCATTGCGATGGACGGGTACCAGCCGCAGTCGAAGCTGCTCGAGTCGGCCACCTCGCGGATCCAGGTGCCGTTCACCTTGGTCGTGTAGCGCAGCTTGCCGATCGTCTCGTCGTAGTAGGCGATGTGCGGGGTGCCGAGCGTGTCGAGTGCGAGCGACGCGAACTGGCCCACGTCCGCAGCGGCCCCGTCGGCGACCTCGATCCACCACTGCGACCCGTCGTGGTGGGCGTAGCGCAGGTTGCCGCCCACCGCGTCGTAGTAGGCGATGTGCGGGCGCCCGTGTCGGTCGAGCTTCATGGACGTGTACTCGCCCACCACCGCGCCGGGACCGCCGTCCACCGTCTCCAGCGTGAACGGTGCCACGGCCTGGACGGAGCCCGCGGCCGCGGCCACGAACAGGACCGCAACGAGGGACCGCGCGCAGAGACGATACGGGGACAGGGGAGAGAGCATCGTTCGGAATCCTTGCTGACGGTGGGAGAGCACCGGGGACGGCATGGAGAGCGGGAAGCCTCCCATCCATCCTAGAACAGCCGTCGCAGGGTCGGAGGGGAATCGCACGCGGCCGGCGCAGACCACCGTCCCGGGGATAGCGAATCGCGAACTTTGTTGCATGTCGCATGACCTGCTCGGCGTATGCCGGACCTACGACCCCGGTGTTCGAGGGGTAGTGCGGCGAAGATTGTTGAGGAGTGGCACGGGCGTGGATTCGCGCCCGTAAACCCTTGCGATCCCGTCGTGGGGGGACCGGCCCGAAGCCGCTAACCCGTTGTCCCCGGGGCCTCAACAATTTCCGCCTCACAAGGAAAGGCCCAGAACTCCTGCGTGGGGTGCCAGCCGACGCTGCTATCCCGTCGCCTCAGGGCGCTCGACGCTCTCCTCCTCCCAAGCTGCGCCCGCCCGCTTCCACTCACTGACGGCTCGTCCATCGTTCTCCCACCGGTGGCCCTCGCCGGAACCTGCAATGCGGTCCGTGCAGAGAGCACTTCAGTGGTGCCCCTCGCTGCCGATAACGCGGGCGGGGCACGCATGGGCGTGTCCCCGTCATCCCCTTCTCCTTCGGGACCCCCATGCCGCCTCTCTCGAACCTCCCTCGGATCGCTCGCACCACGGCCCGCGCACTCGCGCTCGTCGTGTGCGCCGCCTCCGTCCTCGTCGTCGTGTCGGCGCGTGCCGCCACCACCACGACGCAGGACCTGCGCGAGCGTGCGCTGCCGGGCATCGTCTCCGGGTCGAGTCTCGCGCGCGCCCTTCATGTCCCCACGGCGGAGCGTCGTTGGGACGGGCTGTCGCCGTTCGGTAGCGCGCTGTTCGCACCGGGTGCGGTGCCTGCGCCGGTCGAGGGCGGCCCGGTCGGACCGGGCTACGTGCTCGGCCCGGGTGACCAGTTGTACGTCTTCGTCTCGAGCCTCGCGGATACCAACTACGCGCTCACGCTCGACCGCGACGGCAAGGTGTTCATCCCGCGCGTCGGCTCGACCTACCTGTGGGGTATGGGCTTCGCCGACGCCGATCGCGCCATCCGCGCGCGCATCGCCACGGTCTATCGCAACGCGCGCGTCCAGGTCTCGATGGGACGCATGCGCACGCTCGACGTGCTCGTGCTCGGCGGCGTGGTGCGCCCGGGCAAGGTGACGCTCACCGGCGCCGCGACCGCGTTCCATGCGCTCGCGGCGGCCGGCGGCCCGACCCGACTCGGTGGGCTGCGCGACCTGCGCGTCATGCGCGGCGACCGCGAGGTCGCGCGCGGGGACCTGTACCCGTTCCTGCTCGCGGGCGATCGCGAGGGCGACCCGCGTCTCGAGAACGGCGACGTGCTGTTCGTGGGCACGGCCGCGGGTCGTGTCGGCGTTCGCGGTGAGGTGGCCCGGCCCGCGGTCTACGAGCTGCGTGGCACGGTCACCCTGCGCGAGGTCGTGACCATGGCCGGCGGCCCCACGCCGTACGCCGACCTCGTGCGTGTGCGCGTCGAGCGGGTCGAGCCGAACGGCGGGTTCCGCGTCGAGGACGTGAGCCTCGCGGTGGGTGCCATGGCCGACACGTTCCGCGTTCGCGATCAGGACCTCGTCACGGTGCTGCCCCTCGTCGAGCGCTCCGCCAACGTGGTGACGCTCGACGGCTACGTCCGTCATCCGGGCGAGTACGAGTGGCGCACCGGCATGCGGTTGTCCTCGCTCGTCACACGCGACCGACTCCTGCCCGAGGCCGATCTCGATCACGTCGAGTTCCGACGCGTGGACCCGGTCACGCTGCAGGCCGAGGTCCGCACGCTGTCGCTGCGCACGGTCTGGGACGGCTCGGCCGACCTCGACCTGCAGCCGCTCGACGCGGTCACGGTGTTCTCGGGAGCGCGCCTGCCGGCCAGCGTCACGCTCGATGGTGAGGTCGTGCGCCCCGGGCGCTACTCGGTCATGCCCGGCGAGCGTCTCTCGGCCGTGCTCGCGCGCGCCGGTGGCGTCACCTCGTCGGGCTCGATCCGCGGCACGGTGTTCCGTCGGCCGTCCGCCGCGGGCACCATCCGCTCCCAGCGTCGCGAACTGCTCGAGCGCCGCACCATCGAACTCGACCGTCAGATGCAGATGGCCGCGGAGGACACCGCCGCACTGCGCGCCATCTCCGTCCAGCGCGAGCTGCTGGCCTCGCTCGATGCGAGCGCCGACGTCGACCGCATCGCGGTCTCGCTCGATGACCGTGGGCGCTGGGTCGGCGGGGTTCGCGACCTCGTGCTCGAGGACGGGGACCGCGTCACCGTCCCACCGGCCTCCGCCACGGTCACCGTGCTCGGCAGCGTCATGAACCCGGGTACGGTGGCGGCCCGCAAGGGCGCCGGCGTCGCGGACTACGTCGCACTCGCGGGCGGATACTCGCGCGACGCCGATCGTCGCATGTCGTTCGTGCTGCGCGCCGGTGGCGACGCGGTGCCGATCGACAAGGTCGGCCGCGTGGAGCCCGGGGACGCCGTGGTCGTCGCCACGCGCCCGGTGGAGACCCGCTCGACCTCGAAGGCGCTCGTCAACGCCAGCCAGTACCTGCTGCAGCTGGCCACGGCGGCGGCGCTCGTGCTCGCGGCGGTGCGGCCATGAGCGAGACGCCGAAGGTGTGGCGCTTCTCGCTGCAGGCGATCGTGCGCCGTGCGCACGAGGAGCGCACGCGCCTCCTGCGACTGCACGTCGCGGTCGCCGTGCTCGCGGTCGTGGTCGCGTTGCTGCTGCCCCGGTGGTACCGCTCGGGGGTGACGCTCGTGCCCGCACCGCACGACGGCCTGTCGCTCGACCTCACCTACGCGGGTGCCGGTCTCGGGGGCGGCATGCTCGGGCTCGGCGGCGGTCCCACGCCCCAGGACCAATTGCGCGCGATCGTGCGCAGTCGCGCCGTGGCGGACTCCATCGTGACGCGGTTCGGGTTGCAGCAGCACTGGCGGCTCAAGCGCCACGGTCAGGCCCGGCAGCGCCTCACGCAGCTCACCACCATCACCACCCCGCGCGAGGGTGAGGTGCTCATCGAGGTCGAGGCCGAGTCCCCGGTGCTCGCGCGCGACCTCGCTGCGGCCTACGCCCGGTACTCGGGAAGTGAGAGCATCCGACTCAAGTCGAGTCTCGCACTGCAGCGTCGCCTCCACCTCGAGGCCCGTCTGGCCGAGGTCGAGCGCGAGATCCTCGTCGCCTCCGGCAAGGTTCGGCGCTTCGAGGAGGAGCATGGCGCGGTGAGCCTGCCCGACCAGGCGCGCGAGGCCATGGACTCGTACGGCACGCTGCGCGCCCAGCGCGCCATGCTGCAGACCGAACTCGCCGCGGCGCGACGCTGGTACGCCGACACCGCACCCGAGGTGCAGTCGCTGCGCGATCGCATCGCGGAACTCGACCGTCAGGCCCAGGCGATGTCCGCACAGGGCGACGTCATGCAGCCGAGCGGGCAGGACCTGCCCGCGCTGCGCCAGACCTATCTGCAGCTGACGCGCGACCACCAGGGCTTGGTGGCCGTGGCCGAACTCATGCGCCGCGCGCGCGAGCAGGCCCGCGTCGAGGAGTCGAACCCCGTGCCGGCGTTCTCGTTGCTCGACGCCGCCGAACTGCCCGAGCGTCATGCGCGCCCGCAGCGCGGTCTCATCGTGTTCCTCGCGGTCGCGCTGTGCGCGGCGGGTTCGCTCGCGCGCCTGTGGTGGACCACCACCCTCGACGCGATCGTACGGCCAGTCACGCTCGTACCCGAGCCGAACCGGCAGGAGGACGCGGCATGATGCGGCGCTGGCGCACCATCGTGGACCCGGCCGCGCGCGACGAGATGCGTCCGCCGACGGCCGGGGAGGCGGCTGCCCTGTGGTTCCTCGGGAGCGCGTGGCTCGCCTACGGGGCGTTCCTCGCGTTCATGGGGCTGCCCGTGTGGCTGCCCGTCGTGCCGGTCGTCGGCTTGGTCGGGCTCTGGGGTTGGAAGCGACGGGGTTGGTGGTTCGGGTTCCCCGCGGCCGCGGCCATCGCCACCCTCGGCGACGCCCGGATCGAGAGCGTCACCACCCTGCATCTGCTCGACCTCGTCATGGTGGGCTCGGCCCTCATGGTCATCGCGCGTCGCACGGCCCGCGGCTGGGGGCGTCGTCCGTTCCGGTCGTGGGAGGGGCTCAAGTACGGTTCGCTGCTTCTGGGGGCCGGCCTCGCGGTGGTCGATCCGCTGGGCGCGACGCCGCGTGAGCTGCGCATCGCCGCCGCCGCCGGGCTCGCCGCGACCGCGGCGCACGTCGCGGGACGCCATGGCATCGCCCGGCTGCGCGTGCGCATGGTGTTCCCGGTCGTCGCGTTCGCGCTCGGGCTCGCGACGATGTGGTCCGTGGTCTCGCGCGGAACGCCGGTGCCGTCCTCGTACACGATCGGCTCGCTGCTGCTCATGCTCGCCGTCGTCCCCTTCCTCGGGCCGAACTCCGTGCCCGCGGGACACGGACGTCGCACCATGGTCGTGGTCGCGGTGCTCACCACGCTCGCGGCCGGCATCGACATGGCTTCACTGGCCACGGTCGGTCGCACCGGAGCGGCCTTCTCCGGGCCTCTGCCCGTGCTCATCGCCGCCCTCGTGGTCGTTGCCGCTGCCGCGTTCCCGGGGGGCATGGCGATCGGCTCGCTCCCCGCGCTGCGCATCCGGTGTGCGGTGTCGTACGCGGCATGTTCGCTGGTCGCCCTCGTGGGCGACCCGCGACTCATGCCGACCGCGGTCGTGGTGGCGGCCACCGCGTTCGGTCTCGCACTCGGTGCTCGCCGTTCCCGTTCCGCGGTCGTGATCCCGTTCCCCGCTTCCATCCCCCAGGAGGCCCCGTGCGACCGACGCTCGGCGTGATCATCGTCAGTTACCGGTCCCGTTCCGTCCTCGGTCCCTGCTTGGACTCGCTGGCGGCCTGCCGTGAGCGCGTGCCGCACGAGGTCGTGGTCGTGGACAACGACTCGCGCGACGGTACGGTGGAGTGGTTGCGCTCCGCGTATCCCGAGGTGCGCACGATCGCCAACCCGCACAACCACGGGTTCGCGAGCGCGGTGAACCAGGGCGCGGCGGCCAGCGAGGCCGAGCACCTGCTGCTGCTCAACCCCGACAGCCTGGTGGATGCGGACGGTCTCGCGCGCCTGCTCGCGGTCGTGGCCGACGACGAGCGTTGCGGTGTCGCTGCGCCGCGCCTGCTCGACGACGACGGCCGTCCGGCGCGCTCGTGCGGCCGGTTCCCGAACCTGTGGACGCTGGCGTGCGAGCACCTCGGGCTCGCGTGCGCGTTCCCGAACCACACCTGGTTCGCGGGCTACAAGTACGCGGGCGTACCGCTCGATCGGCTCGACGAGGTCGCGTGGGCCTCGGGTGCGGCCCTGCTCGTGCCGCGTCGGGCGTGGGCCGATGTCGGCGGGCTCGACGACGGGTTCTTCATGTACATGGAGGAGGTGGACTGGTGCCGTCGCGCCCGTGCCCGCGGTTGGCGCGTGCGCTACGTGCCCTCGGCCACGTTCACGCACACCGGTCAGCACGCCTCGAAGGGCTCCGGGGGGCGCACCTACCTGCACAACCTGCGCTCGCGCGTGCGCTACTTCCGCAAGCACCACGGCGCGCTCGCGGCGGTGGTCGCGAAGGGCATCCTGCTCCTGAGCCTCGTCCTCAAGTGGGTCTCGAGCCGACTCGGTGCGCGTGGCGAGGAGGCCTCGTCGGTGTACGTCCGCGGTCTGGAGGCGGTATGGGCGGCCTGATGCGCGTCCTCGCGACGATCGTGCTGTGCGCGTGCGCGATGTCGCCCGTGCACGCCAAGACGCGCGCCGCGTACTTCTACCACTACATGGAGCCCGGCCATCTCGACCGGCTCGCGGGAGCGCGCTTCGACACCGCGATCATCCACTGGATCGGGGACTCGCTCGGCACCCGGGGGCAGCGCGAGATCGCGGCGTTCGTAAATCGCGGTCGCGTCGTCGGCGTGACGGTCGTGCCCCAGTGGAGCCTGCAGCAGCCTGGGCGGTTCGTGGTCAGCCCGGACTCGCGCCGCTACACGTGGGGGAGCGGTCGCGTCGAGCGCTCGATCCCCTGCCCGCTCGACACCGCGTACTGGCGTTCGGCGCTGTTCGACCGCGCCGAGGAGATGCTGGCGGCGGCCCCGCTCGCACGGCGACTCGCCGTCGACCTCGAGTTCTGGGTCGGGGGACGTCACCACTGGGATGCCGGGGCGTGTCGTTGCCCGCATTGCATCGAGGAGTACGGCGCCGGTGTGCGCCTGCCCTCGGACGCGCGTCGTCTGTCGGGTCTGATGGGCTGGCAGGAGGCCGAGCTCGAGCGCCGTCTGGTGCCGTTGCTGCAGACGTTCGCGCTCCGGCATCCCGGGGTGGAACTCGGCGTGTTCGACCTCGACTACGTGTCGTTCGCGCACCGCGCGTTCGGTCGCGCGCTCGCGCGCACCCGGGTGCCGACCGCGAGTTGGTGCGAGAAGAGCTACTCGGTGGGCGCGGCCCCGCTGTCCTCGGCCCGCGGCCGACTCGACGCGCTCGGACTGCAGGGTGCCCCGCTCTACGGCGGGCTGTGGCTGCAGCGCTTCCGACCCGACGCCCTCACCTCGAATGCGCGCGCCATCCGCGCGGCGTCCGACGGCTGGTGGGTGTTCACCACCTACAGCCTGTGGAACGAGCCCGCGAAGCTCACCGGTCCGTACACGCTCCCCCGTCCTGCGGACGACTATTGGAAGGCCCTCCCGGAGGCGAATGCGCCATGACCCCGACCCCCGAGCGGTTCATCGAGCGTCGTCGCAGCGATCAGGCTCCCGTGCGCATGCTGCACATCATCACGCGGCTCGTGCGAGGTGGGGCGGACGAGAACACGTTGTACACGGTCCGCGGTCTCGACCCGCGCCGATACGAGGTCGACCTCGTGATCGGACAGGGGAGCGACGAGCGTTGTCTCGAGGGTCTCGACCGCGCGCGCGTGGTCCGGCTCGACTCGCTGGTGCGCGACCCGAACCCCGTCCTCGACCTCGTCGCGCTGGTGCGGCTCGCGTGGCGCATCCGCCGGGGCGGCTACCAGATCGTGCACACGCACACCGCCAAGGCCGGGTTCCTCGGCCGCCTCGCGGCCGCCATCGCGGGCACGCCGGTGATCATCCACACCGTGCACGGCGTCACGTTCCACGACCACCTGCCGCGCGGGCAGCGCTCGTTCTACCTGCTGCTCGAGCGCCTCGCCGGTCGCTTCACGCACCAGTTCGTGACGGTGGGTGAGGACGTGAAGTCCAAGTACGTCCAGGCCGGTATCGGTGAGGCCCGCGACTACGAGACGATCTACTCCGGCATGCCGCTCGACGACTACCTGTCGGCGGGCGAGATGAGCGACGTGGAGCGCGCGCAGGTGAGGCGCGACCTCGGACTCGAGCCCGGTCACCTCGCGGTCGCCATGGCCGCCCGTCTCGAGCCGCGCAAGGGGCACACCTACCTGTTCCAGGCCGCGGAGCGCCTGCGGACGAACCACCCGGGTCTGCGCGTACTGGTGTTCGGCGAGGGCGACCATCGTGCCGCCCTCGAGGCCGAGGTCGCGGCGCGTGGGCTGTCGGAGGTGGTGCGCTTCCACGGCCACCGCACCGACCTCGCGCGCGTGCTTGCGGCCAGCGACGTGTCGGTGCTCACCTCGCTGTGGGAGGGGCTGCCCCGCGTGCTCGTGCAGTCGGCTGCCACGGGGCGTCCCATCGTCACGTTCGACGTCGAGGGTGCGTGGGAGGTCGTGCGCGACGGCGAGAACGGCTTCATCGTGCCGACGCGCGACGTGGACGCGTTCACCGACCGACTCGACACCGTGCTGCGCGACCGCCGTCGGGCGCGCGCCATGGGGCAGTTGGGTCGCCGCCAGGTGAGCGAGGCGTGGACGGTCGAGACCATGCTCGACCGACTCGACGCGCTCTACACGCGCTGCACCACGGATCGGGTGGCCTGACATGACCAGCCCGCTCGTGGTCCTCGGCATCGCGCTCCTCGGCGCGCTCACCGTGACGGAGTTGCTCCGCGTCGTCGCGGTGCGCATGCGTGTCGTGGACGAGCCCGGTGGTCGCCGCGTGCATCGTCGGCCCACGCCGCGACTCGGGGGCATCGGTATCGTCTGGGGCTTCCTGTGCTCGATCGGTTGGGTCGCGCTGTTGACGGGTGGGGAGGGGCCGCTCGCGGGCCAGAGCACGCTCGTGCTCGGCCTGCTGGTCGCCGCGCTCGGCATGGCCATGCTCGGCCAGATGGACGACCGCTGGTCGCTTCCCGCCACCGCGAAGCTGGCGGTGGGGATCGGAGCCGCACTGGTCCTGTGGGGCACGGGCTGGTGCCTGGAGGCCGTGGGGGTGCCCGGCGTGGGCGCGTGGTCGCTCGGGATGTGGTCGTTGCCGGCCACCGTCGCATGGGTGGTGCTGGTGACGAACGCCGTGAACCTCGTGGACGGTCTCGACGGTCTGGCGGGTGGCGTGGGCTTCCTCGTCTGCGTGGGCCTGCTCATGCTCCCCGGCCAGGGTGCCGCCGAGCGCACGCTGGCGCTCGCGCTCGCGGGTGCGCTGCTCGGCTTCCTGTGGTTCAACCTGCACCCGGCGCTCATCTTCATGGGCGATGCCGGCAGTCTGTTCGTCGGCATCATGCTCGCCGCGCTCACCTTGCGCGTGCCCGAGGCGGCTGCCACGGGGGCGTTCCCGCTCGTGCCGTTGCTCCTGCTCGTCGTGCCGCTCGGTGACACCACGCACGCCATCGTGCGCCGGTCGTGGGCGGCGTTGCGTGAGGCGCCTTCGTTCCTGTCGGCGCTGCGCTCGCTTCCGCGCCGCGTCTTCGCGCCCGATCGCGGTCACGTGCACCACCGCCTGCAGGATGCGGGGCTCACGCCGCGTCGTGCGGCTGGCGTGCTGTGGCTGGTGACGCTGTCGGCCGTGCTGCTCGCGGCGTCGTGGGCGCGCACCCCGCTCGCGGGCCTGCTCGCCACGGTCGCCGTCGGTTCCCTCTGGGGCTGGGGCGTGCTCGCGGTGGTGTCCCGCCGTATGCGTGTGGTGCGGACCGCATCGGCCGTCACGGCCGAGGAGGGCGCGCGCGACTCCGCGCGTGCAGCCTGATCCCATGACCCACGCCCCGCTCGCCACCCGCCGCCGTCGCATCGCGGTCGTGATCAACGACCTCGGCGCGGGCGGCGCGCAGCGTGCGGCGGTGGAGCAGGCGGCGTGTCTGGATCCGCGCGAGTGGGAGGTCGAGGTCGCGAGTCTCGAGCTCAAGCCCGCGGCCGGTTGGGACCATCGTCTGCCGCGCCGCGTGCCCGTGCGCCGTCCGGGTGTCGTGGGGCTGGCGGGCTGGCTGCGCGGGTTCGCCCCCGACCTCGTGCACGCGCACGTCGCGCGCGCCACGATCGCGAGTGCGGCGGCCCTGCCGTTCGCGGGTGCGCCCGCGTTCGTGGCGACCTGTCACAACCTGTCCGACTGGGAGCAGCGCCGGAACCATCCGGTGCGCCTGCTCGCACGCCTCGCGCTCCACCGTGCCGACCGCGTCGTCGCGGTGAGCGAGGCGGTGCGGGAGGCCATGGCGGGCGTGGACCCTGTGCTCGCGGCCCGCACGCGCGTGCTGTGGAACGGCGTGGACCTGTCGGGGTTCGCGCAGGTCCGCACCATGCGCGAGGCCGCGCGCGAGGTGCTGGGCTACCGCGCCGGCACGTTCGTGGTCGGCGTGGTCGCGCGGCTCGACCCGCGCAAGGGGCTCGACCTGCTGCTCGACGCCGCGTCCGAGGCGATCCACCGCGTGCCGGGGCTGGAGTTGCTCATCGTGGGCGAGGGCTCCGAGCGCGACCGGCTCGTGACGCGCTCGCACGAACTCGGCCTGCACACGCGTGTGCGGTTCGTGGGCGAGCAGAGCGACGTGCGTCCGTACCTCGCGGCGTTCGACCTGTTCGCGGCCCCGTCCCGCAGCGAAGGGCTGGGGCTCGCGCTCGTCGAGGCGATGGCCTCGGGTATCCCGGTGGCGGGGGCTCCCGTCGGCGGCATCCCCGAGGTGCTCGCGCGCGGCGAGGCGGGCTGGCTGGTGCCCAACACGCGCGCGGCATGGACCGATGCGCTCGTGCGCGCGGCGCGCTCGCCGCAGGAGTGCTCGCGACTCGCCGAGGCGGGCCTCGCGCAGGCGAACCGCTTCTCGACCGACGCCATGCGCGACGCACTCGCAGGCCTCTACGGCGAGGTGCTGGGCGGGGGTTCGGTCCACATCGCGGAGGCGGCGTGAGGGCGGCCGCGGTGCGCACGCGTGTTCCGTACGCGCTCGCGTTGGCCGCTCCGGTCGCTGTAGCCGCGGCCATCGGGCTCGCGCGCTCGCCGTCGTTCGTGCTCGCGGTGCTGGGCGCTGCGGTGGTCGGTGCCGCGATCGCGGCCCGGGGCTGGCGACGGTTCGGGCCCGAGGGGCTGTGGTTCGCCGCGTTGCCGCTCTCGGTGCTCGCCGGCCAGATGGGTGCGGTCGGCGCCGGTGGCCAGAGCGGGCGCATCCTCGTGGCCGACGTCGTCGCGCTGGCGGGCGTGATGTTCGCGGTGGTGCGCGGGGTGGGTGTGATCGAGGTGCCACGCACCCGACTGGTCGCATGGTTGGCGTTGTTCATCGCGTGGGCCGTGGTGGGCACGATCGCCGCGATCGACCCGCTGACCGCGATCGCCGAACTCAAGGAGTGGTTCGTCGCGGCGGTGGTCGCCGCGGCCGCGACCGCGTGGGTGCGCGATGCGACGCGGGTCCGGTTCGTGGTCGGTGCGCTCGTGGCGGCCGCGGTGGCGATCGCGTTGGGCATGATGGTGGCGACCGCGACCCACCCGGCGGGCCCCGTGCTCGCCGTGCTCATGAAGCAGGTGGACCTGCCGTGGGGACGGTCGAACTACCTCGCGGGCTTCCTCATCCTCGCGCTGCCGCTCGCGATCGGGGCCGCGCTCTCGTCGCGGACTCGACGCGAGGGGTGGGTCTGGGGCTGCGCGGCCGTGCTGTGCGGCGTCGGCCTCGCACTGTCGGCCTCGAAGGGGGCGATGCTGGCCTTGGTGGTCACCGCACTGCCCGTGTTCGCGTTGGGCGGGCGTGGCACGCGCCGCGCGGCGCTGCTGTTCGCGGTGCTCGTGGGGTTGCTGGTGTTCGCGTTCGTGGCCGGTCCGCTGCGTGAGGTCATGGAGTACCGCCTGCAGACCTCGGCGATCGACTACTCCATGAGCGAGCGTCTCGACCTCTACCGGCTGGGGTGGCGCTCCTTCACCGAGCACTCGCTCACCGGGATCGGGCTCAACAACTTCTCGGTCGCCTCGCACCAGCTGCGCGGCACCGACACCGTGCCCCACCAGTTGGTGTTGGGACTGCTGGCCGAGGTCGGGCTCCCCGGCACCGTGCTGGCCATGGGTTTCATGCTGCTGCCCCTCGTCGCGGGCTGGCGGCGCTGGCGGCGGGCGGCCGACCCGGCCGAGCGCGCCATGGCCGCCGGGCTGCTGGCGGCATGGGCGGGCATGCTCGCGCACAACCAGGTCGAGTCCACGGTGTACGGGGGGCAGTTCAAGCTGTTCCTGGCACTCCTGGCGGTGGCCCTGTGCTACCGGGACACCCGGCGCGGCGCCTCGCCGCAGCCGCGGGAATAGGACTCGGGGCCGCAATCCGGGCTTGAGTGCGGGGCCGTGACCCCTCACACTCCGGGTTCCCCCGCGTCTCGCCCCCGGTGCGCACGCACGCCCCGGGGACCTCCTATTACAAGAGCCCTCCTCGCGACTCGAGGGGGGAACGCCCAGCCCGGCCCCCGGTGAAGCGCACGTGAGCGCGAGCCGTCGGCCAGCGGATTGCCCGACCGCCGTTTCCACATCCTGCTCGTCCTCCTGCTGGCCGTCGTGCTCATGCCCGCCGGGTCCGCTCTGGCGTATGCGCCCGAGGCCCAGCGGGTGGTGCTCGCGCGCGCGCTGCGCTCGCTTCCGCGCGACGCACAGGCGTTCTTCGCCGCACCGGACCTCGCGCGCGCGCAGGTGACCGCCGAGGCCGTGGCCGAACAGGACCCCGAGGCCGACGAGGCGCTGCGGCGCTGCCGTTTGCGGGTCTCGGGCGAGGGCGTGGTGACCGCGCCCGATCCCGACGACGCGGGGGCGATCGCGTCGTTCGCACGCGCGCTCGAGGACCTGCGTTCGGCGCGCGCCACGCTCGACCGGGCGGCCATGGCACGCGCCGCGGTGCGACTCGCCCGTCTGGGCGCCGACCTCGCCGACCCCTACCGCGTGGGGGGCGTCACCGACGCCGAGCCGCGCGGAGCACGGGCGTGGTTCTGCGATGCGCTCGACGTGCGTGCACTCGACTCCGTGCGGGTCGAGTCCCAGCCGTGGGGCAAGGACGCTCCCGAGCAGCTGGCCATCGCGACCGCCGCGATGCGGGATGCCCTGGATGGGGCGGTGCGGTCGGGGGATGCCGCCATGGTGGAGCGACTGCGGGTCGAGCGGTTGACGCGTGCCACTTCGCTCGTAGCCGCGGCCATCCGCGACGCCCTCCGGCCCCGTCCGTCGGTGCCGGTCCCGCTCGCGCTGGGGTTCCGGCTGGGTCCGAACCCGATCCGCGGTGCGGTCACGCTCCACTGCGACCTGCCGGAAGCGGCCGAGCTTCGGTTGGAGTGCTTCGACACCGCGGGGCGGCGGGTGGTGGCGCTGGACTTCGGGGTCGTGACGGTAGGGCGGCACGAACTGGCACTGGCGGGTTCGGTGCTGGGGGGGCTGGCTCCGGGGATCTACCACGCACGCCTCGTCGCGGGCCCTCGGGTCGCCGAGCAGCGCGTGGTCCGCACCGCCCACTGAAGCCACCCTTGTGGCCGAGGAGCCGTCCAGGCCGCCGGCGTCGTGCCTTACCTTGTGGCCGGGAAATTGTTGAGACCTCCGGGACAACGACCTAGCGGGTCGGGGCGGCCCGATCACCGACGCAGGGACAACGACTTGCGTGGGTGATGCGCCCGGACGACCGGGTCTCAACAATCTTCCACGCACCGGGAACGACCTCGGGGTGGAGTGCCCGGCCGTCCCGGCCTCAAAGGCATTCCACGCACCATGGTTCACCGGTGACCCGAGGGACGGGTTCGGGGTGGTGGGTGTGAGTGCCGTTCTTGCCGGCCTCCCCCTAGGCGCGACCGGCGAGACATTCCGTCAGACGACACCCCTCTGGCTTATGTCCAAATGTCCGAATCCGGTCGTCCGTTCCGTTCGTGGCAGTCCTCGATCGCCGCTCCACTACTACGAACGGTCACCGAACGAAGTGGATGTTCGATCGCGGTCGTCCCAGTGCTCGACCGGGACTCACGCAGGGTCGTGGCCCATCGCGCATCCCGATGCGCGGCTGGCGATTCGGACGGTGGGTGAGTCCCGCGATGGCCTTCGTCGCGGCGCCGATCGCTGCTGGATCGATCGCTTCGAACGAAGTCCGCGACCTCGATTGGTGGGTATCGTTCGGCAGAATCCTCCGCGGTGGATGGGACCACTCTTCCGGTCCCGGAAGCGATGGCACACCGGTTGCAGTAGGCGTTTCCGGTCGCGATGGCCGCCGTTGCCGTTCTCCGGCACATCGCACCCGAACCTCTCGCCCAACCCCCGGCGTGTCCCTCCGGACCGCGATGACTCGCACCATCAGCGTGAAGGAATCCCCGATGTCCACCATCCTCTGCATCGACGACGAGCCCACCGTCAGCGCCACGCTCGAGAACGCCCTGCGCGCGATGGGCCATCGCGCGGTCCTGGCCACCAGCCTCGACGAGGGGATCCGCGCGGTCGCGCGCGAGGCGTTCGACCTCATCATCTCCGACCACCAGATGCCGGACGGTTCGGGCATCGACCTGCTCACCGCGCTCAAGCGCAACGGGCAGGACATCCCGGTGATCATGACGTCGTCCTACCACAGCGTGGAGCAGGCGGTGACCAGCATCCGTCACGGTGCGGTGGACTACCTCACCAAGCCGCTCCGCTCGGAGGCCGTGCGCATCGCGGTCACCAACGCGATCGAGCTCGACCGCATGCGGCGCGTCAACGACGACTTCCAGCGCGAGATCTCGAGCCTGCGCGGCTCGCGCGCCATCGTGGGCAGCAGCCCGGCGCTGCGCGCGGTCATGGACGTGGTGCGCAATGTGGCGCCGACCCGCGCCACCGTGCTGCTCGAGGGCGAGTCGGGCACGGGCAAGGAGCTGTTCGCCCGCGCCATCCACGAGCTCTCGCCGCGCGCGCACCAGCCGTTCGTGACCGTGAACTGCGCCGCGCTGCCCGAGGGGCTCATCGAGAGCACGCTGTTCGGCCACGAGCGCGGGGCCTTCACGGGCGCCACCGCCCGCGCGCAGGGTGCGTTCGAGCGCGCGCATCGCGGCACGCTGCTCCTCGACGAGGTCTCCGAGATGCGGCTCGACCTGCAGGCCAAGCTGCTGCGCGCCATCCAGGAGCAGGAGTTCGAGCGCGTCGGCGGCAACCAGTCCATCAAGGTGGACGTGCGCATCGTCGCCACCACCAATCGCGACCTGCGCGCCGAGGTCGAGGCCGGTCGCTTCCGCCGTGACCTGTACTTCCGCCTGCACGTGGTGCCGATCCACACGCCGCCGCTGCGCGACCGGCTCGAGGACCTGCCCGAGCTCGCGGAGCACTTCATCCAGAAGATGGCGGGCCAGCTCGGCGTGAAGCCGCCGATCGTCACGGCCGACGCCATCGACGTGCTGCGCCGTCGCCGCTGGACGGGCAACATCCGCGAGTTCGGCAACGCCATCGAGCGCGCACTCATCCTGTGCCGCGACGGCCGCCTGACCTCCGACTCCTTCCTGATGCCGGAAGGGGAGGGGCACCCGGCTGCGGCCATGGTGACGCCCACCCAAGCGGCGGCCACCACCAGTCGCGCGGCGGGCCCGAGTGTCGAGGAGGCGTCGTTCAACCTCGACGTGCTCGAGCGCATCACCATCCAGCGCGCACTCGAGGCCACCGGCGGGCACCGCACGAAGGCCGCCCGCATGCTCGGGATCAGCGAGCGCACGCTGCGCAACAAGCTCAAGATCGTCGCCTGAGCCGTTCGGCCGGGGACCATCCACTCGGCCGCCATCCCGAGCGCCCGGACCCTCGTGGTCCGGGCGCTCGTTCCATGCCGGGGCGCGCGGCCCGCGCGCACGCCGCGTGCGAGCAGGCAGGGCGTGGCCGGCCACCGCCAGCGCCCGCCGCCCCACCGGTGCTGCCCCTGCCGTCCTCGCCGCCCTTGCCGAGCCGGGCTCTCGCGAGGACTCGTCCCGTGCCGCTCCGCAGCGACACGCTCCGCGGTGCGTCGCCCACGCGCAGCCGTGCGAGCCATGGCAGTACCCAGGGGCTTCTCGACTCCTGCGGGCCTCGTCGTGCGGGCGTCGAGGTGGGGCGGCGTCACGCTTCGTCGCCGTCGTCCCGCTGCACGCGCGTGACATGGACGCGTGACCGGAACGGATGTCCGGCATCTCCTTCCGGTCGCGATTGCCGTCGTGCTCGACCCGCGCGTGTCGCGCGCCGCGCGATGCACGTGCGACTCGAACGGCGGCAACGGGTTGCGCTCGCGGCCCGCGCGCCCCACAGGCATGGCACCGCGCTTGCAGTAGTGCCCTCCGGGTCCACTCGTCCACGGAGGTCGCCATGATCAAGGGCTTGTTCGGCAACACGTCGCTGACGTCCTCGCTGCGTGCCGGTCTCGAGGAGACCTCGGCCACGCACAAGGCCATCGCGCGTCGTGTCGCGGGTGCTCTGTCGTCGAGCAGTAGTACCGACTTCGCCACCGACCTCGCCAAGGCCGGCCAGAAGCGCGTCGAGGAGGCGGACCTCCAGCGCGACATGGCCGAGCTCGCCGACACCCAGCTCCGCTACGAGGCGGACGCGAAGCTGCTGCAGCAGGCCTACGGCCGACTGCGCACCGCGATCCGGGACACGCGTGGCTGATCCCATCCGCTTCCCCGTCCTCCCACGCACGACGCGGCAGCTCATGAGTGGGCTGTCCACGCCGGCCGCGGGCATGAGCGTCCAGCAGCGCTTCCTCGACGTCATCTCGCGCAACCTCGCCAACGTCGAGACCACGCGCACCGCCGACGGCGGTCCCTACCAGCGTCAGGTCGTCACCGTGAACGGCGACGTCGCCGAGGGCACCGGGGCCGCGAGCGAGGTCACCGACCCGCGCGCGGGCCGTCGCCTCTACGACCCCGGCCACCCCGACGCGGACGCCGACGGGTTCGTGACCTACCCCAACGTGGACGTGAACACCGAGCTCGTGGACCTGATGGTCGCGCGCCGCGTGTTCGAGGCCAACGCCACCGTGTTCCAGGCCGCCAAGTCGATGCTCCGGCGCGCACTCGAGATCTGACGAGGACCCTCATGCACATCTCCCGTTCGAACCCCTACCTGAACCCGGTCACCGCGCCCACGCCGGGCCGCACCGCCGGGGCCGCAGCACCCGCCGCGGCGAAGCCCGCGCCCGAGACCGAGCGCGCCGCTTCGCAGGGCGCCAGCCTGTGGGACCTGCTCACGCCCGAGGAGCAGGCGTTCTTCTCGCGCCGCGACGAACTCGGTGCGCTCACCTACGGCCCGCGCGATGCCGCGCGCGCCGGTCGCGACCCGGTCCCGGCGCCGCTCGGCGGCCGCATCGACGTGAAGGCCTGAGCCATGGACCCGATCCGCCTCGACGGCCCGTTCCGCCTCTCGCTCCCGACCGCGCCCACGCCGAGCGTGCCGGTGGGCGATGCGCCGGGGGCGTCGTTCGGCGACGTGTTCAAGAAGGTGCTCAACGACACCTCGCAGATGGAGACGTCGTCGCGCGACCTCATCCAGGCGTTCCTGCGCGGTGAGCCGGTCGAGTTGCACCAGGTCATGGCGGCGAGCGAGGAGGCCAGCATCTCGCTCGAGTTGCTCGTGGAGCTCCGCAACAAGCTCACGGAGGCCTACCGCTCCGTGATGAACGTCCAGTGAGGTCCCCCGAATGAGCGAGCTCAAGACGCTGCTCCAGGATGCGCAGGGCCCGGCCGGTCGCAAGCTGCTGCTGTTCGCACTCGCGGCCGCGGCCATCGTCACCGTGTGGGTGATCGCGCACCAGATGAGCGCCCCCACGTACATGACGCTGTTCCGCGACCTCGACCTCAAGGAGTCGGGCCGCATCGGCGACCAGCTGCGCAAGAACAACATCGAGTACCGCCTCGGGGGCGGGGGCAGCGAGATCGAGGTGCCCGTCGCGCAGATCGCGACCGCGCGCGTCGCGCTGGCGCGCGAGGGTCTGCCCTCGACCGGTCGTCCGGGCCTCGAGCTGTTCGACAAGACCTCGTGGGGCATGACCGACTTCACCCAGCGCGTCACCTACCAGCGCGCCCTCGAGGGCGAGCTCGCGCGCACGATCAGCGGTCTGCAGGGCATCCAGGACGCGCAGGTCCACCTCGTGCTGCCGTCGCCGAGCAACCTGCGTCGCAACGAGCGGCCGGCGAGCGCGTCGGTCGTGGTCACGCTGAAGAACGGCGGCGCACTGCCGGCCGAGTCCGTGCAGGGCATCGTGTACATCGTCTCCAACAGCGTCGAGCAGCTGCCGCCCGAGAACGTCGCGGTCATGGACGCGACCGGGCACGTGCTCTCGGTGCCGGCGAGCCCCGGTGCGGGTGGGGGCGGCAGCCGCAACCTCGAGCTGCAGCGCACGCTCGAGTCGCAGCTCGCGGGCCGCATCGAGGACCTGCTCATCACCGTGGTCGGGCCCGGTCGCGTGCGGGCGCAGGTCGCCGCCACGCTGTCGTTCGACCAGGTCGAGCGCACCGCGGAGTCATTCGACCCCGACGGTCAGGTGCTCGCGAACGAGCAGCGCAGCGAAGCCGCCGAGACCGACGGCGGCGGCGCGCAGACCGTCATCAACAACGCCTACCAGAACACCCGCCGGCTCGAGCGCAGCGTGAGCGCCACGGGGGCGGTGCAGCGCCTCACCGTCGCCGTGCTGGTGGACCGCACCTCGATCGGCGGTGCGCGCAACATCACCGTGGACCAGCTGCGCGAGATGGCGCGCGACGCCGCCGGCGTGGACAGCACGCGCGGCGACCGCCTCACCGTCAACGCCATCGCGTTCGAGCCGGTGGCCGTCACCGAGGGCACGGGACCCGCGGCCGCCAAGCCCGCGCTCGACCTCATCGGCTTGGCCGAGCGCTTCGGTCGCCCGCTGCTCGCGGTCGCGGCCATCGTCGCGCTGCTCGTGCTCGCGCTCCGCACCTTCCGCTCGCCGGCGCGCCCGGCCCGCGAGGCGGTGCCCGCCGCGGCCGGTCCGGCCGGTGCCGCGCCCGCCGCCGACACGGGTGACCTCGCGCTGCTGCGTCAGCGCCTGCTCGCCGAGCCCGGTCCCGACGCGACGACCCAGGTGCTGCGCGCCTGGCTGGCGGACAACAAATGAGCACGACCGCGCGCACGCTGCGCTACGACGCCCTGACCGGCGCCCAGAGGAGCGCCATCCTGTGCCTCGCGCTCGGCCCCGAGCACGGCGGCAAGTTGCTCAAGGCGTTGTCGCCCGAGGAGCAGGAGTCGGTCACGCGCGAGATCCAGTCGCTCCCGCCGGTGGACCGCGAGCTCGTGGACCAGGTGCTCGAGGAGTTCCGCAAGGCCGCGCAGAGCGGTCCGACCGGCGTGCGCGGGGGCGAGGAGCCCGCCCGCACGCTGCTCGAGCAGGCCGTCGGTGCCGCCAAGGCCAAGCCCGTGCTCGACCGCATCGAGGAGTCGCGGCCCGACGCCCGCATGCGTCAGCTCAAGAAGGCCGACCCCGCCATGCTCGCGGGCGTGCTGCGCAGCGAGCACCCGCAGACCGCCGCGCTGGTGCTCGCGCACCTCGACGCCGACCAGGTCACGGCCGTGGTCAAGGCGCTCGAGCCGCGGCTGGCGTCCGAGATCCTGTACCGCGTCGCGCGTCTCGACGGTGTGACGCCCGAGTCGCTGCTCCTGGTCGAGCAGGCGCTGGCCGGCAAGGCCGACCTCACGCTCAGCGCGCGTCCCGCCGCGGGCGGGGGGGCGGCGGCCGTGGCGCGCGTGCTCAACCAGACCGGGGGCGACCTCGGCAAGGAGATCATGGAGCAGTTGGGCGAGCGCGACGCCGACGTCGCCGCCGGCGTGAAGGCCCTCATGTTCGTGTTCGAGGACCTGCTGCAGGTGGACGGCAAGGGCGTGCAGCGCCTGCTGCGCGAGGTCGAGTCGCGCGAGCTGGCGATCTCGCTCAAGGCCGCGAGCGACGAGCTCAAGGCGCACATCCGCGCCAACATGTCCGAGCGCGCCGCCGGTGCGCTCGAGGAGGAGATGGAGATGCTCGGCCCGGTGCGCGTCAAGGACGTGCAGGCCGCGCAGGCCCGCATCATCGACTCGGTGCGCGCACTCGAGGAGTCGGGCGAGATCATGATCGCCGGCCGCGGGGGGAGCGACGATGTCATCGCCTGAGACCCTGTGGCTGCCGCCGTCGCTCGTGCGCACCGGCGATCCCGCGCCGGTCTCGGGCGCGTGGGCGCTGCCCGACTTCGGCGGGCCCGCGGCCGCGGTCGAGCCGGTGGACGCGTCGTACGAGACCGGTTACGCCGAGGGCGTGCGCGATGGGGCCGCGCGTGCCGGCACGCAGGTCCAGCCCGCGCTGCAGGTGCTGCAGGGCGTGGCGCGCGAGTTGCAGGCGCGTCACGGCGAACTGCTCGCCGGGCGCCAGCGCGACCTCGAGGCGCTCGCACTCGCGATCGCCCGGCGGCTCGTGCAGCGCGAGGTGCAGGCCGATCCCGCGCTGCTCGGCGAGTGGGTCCGCCGCGCGCTCGAGCTCATGCCGCACGACCTCGCGGTGGACGTGCGGCTGCACCCCGACGACCTCGCCGCGTTCGGCGCGGCGCGCGACACGCTGCTGCCGCCCGACGCCGGGGTCGCGATCCGCTGGATCGCCGATCCGTCGGTGGGGCGTGCGGGGTTCGCGGTCGAGAGCCCGCAGCGGCTCGTGGACGGTCGTCTCGACGTGGCTCTGCGGGCGCTCTACGAGCGCCTGGGTCAGGACTGAGGGCACCATGGCGACGAACTGGCTCGACCGCACGCTGTCCCGCCTCGACGACACGCCGCGCTTCGCGGTCTGCGGACGCGTCAACCGCGTCATCGGTCAGGTGGTCGAGGTGTCCTCGCTCCCGGTCGCGGTCGGCGAGGTGTGCCGCATCGTGCCCGACGGCCAGGACGCGCTGCTCGCGCAGGTCGTGGGCTTCCACGAGCGCGGCGTGCTGCTCATGCCGCTCGGCCGCGTCGAGGGCATCCACCCCGGCGCCGAGGTCGTGCCGCTGCGGCACGCGTTCGACGCCGACGTCGGCGAGTCGCTCGTCGGTCGCGTGCTCGACGGTCTCGGTCGTCCGCTCGACGGGCTCGGTCCGCTCGGCACCACGCGGCGCCGCTCGCTGGGCGCCGACGCGCCAGACCCGCTCGGCCGCTCGCGCATCGACACCCCGCTCGGTACCGGCGTGCGCGCGCTCGACGGTCTCATCACGATCGGCCGCGGCCAGCGCATCGGCATCATGGCCGGCTCGGGCGTGGGCAAGAGCGTGCTCATGGGCATGATCGCGCGCCACACCACCGCCGACATCAACGTCATCGCGCTGCTGGGCGAGCGCGGTCGCGAGGTGCGCGAGTTCATCGAGCGCGACCTTGGGCCCGAGGGTCTGGCGCGCTCGGTCGTGATCGCCGCGACCGGGGACCAGGCCGCGGTCGTGCGCGCCACCGGTGCGCAGGTCGCCACCAGCATCGCCGAGTACTTCCGCGACACCGGCCGCAACGTGTTGCTCATGATGGACTCGGTGACGCGCGTCGCCATGGCGTGGCGCGAGATCGGCCTCGCCGTGGGCGAGCCGCCGGCCACCAAGGGCTATCCGCCGAGCGTGTTCGCGCTGCTGCCGCGCCTGCTCGAGCGTGCCGGCACCTCGGACCGCGGCAGTATCACGGGTCTCTACACCGTGCTCGTCGAGGGCGACGACTTCAACGACCCGGTCGCCGACTCGGCCCGCTCGATCCTCGACGGTCACATCGTGCTCACGCGGCGACTCGCGAACACCAAGCACTTCCCGGCCATCGACGTGCTCGAGTCCGTGAGCCGTGTGCGCGATGCGGTCGTCTCGCCGCAGGCGCGCGAGGACGCCGACCTGTTCCTGCGCGTCGAGGCGGCCTATCGCGCCAACGAGGACCTCATCACCGTCGGGGCCTACAACCCGGGCGCCGACCAGTGGACCGACGCGGCCATCGCACTCCGCCCGCAGGCGCTCGACTTCCTGCGTCAGCAGGCCCACGACCACACGCCCATCCAGGGTTCGCGCGACCGCCTCGCGGCGTTCGCCACCCTCGTGCGGGCGCGCGTCAAGACGGGGGTCGCATGAAGCGCTTCCGGTTCCCTCTCGATCGCGTGCTGCGACTGCGCGAACTGCACGAGCGCGACCAGGCGCGCGTGCTCGGCGAGGCGCTGCACGCCGAGCGCGAGCAGCGGGCCGCACTCGACCGCGCGCATGCGGGCTTGGAGCGGGCGGGGGAGCAGGTCGTGCGCGGTTCGGGCGTGGACCTCACGGCCGGCGCGCTCCGCAATCTGGGTCTCACGCTGCAGGCCGCCATGCTGGCGGCCGAGGCCGCGGCCGAGGTGCATCGCGCCGCCACCGAGTCGGTGGTGCGCGAGCAGGACCGGTTCAAGGAGGCGCGGCGCGATCGCCGTGTCATCGAGAAGCTGCGCGAGAAGCGGCACATGGACTGGAGCGTGACCAGCGCCCGGGCCGAGCAGAAGGAGAGCGACAGCCTCACCGAGGCACGTCGTCACATCGCGAGGGGGGACGCGTGAACAAGACCATCATCATCGTGGGGGTGGGCTGCCTCGTGCTCGCGATGGCGGGCAGCACCGCCATCGTCGTCATGCGCACGCCGCCGCCGGCCGCGGTCGCCGACAGCACCGCGGTGGCCGACTCGACGCTGCACGGCGCGCACGCGCCCACCGCCGAGGCGACGTCGGGCGAGGCCTCGCACGGCGAGGCCGCGCTGCACGACGGTGCGGTGGACCCGGCCGCGGCCGCGCACGCCGAGCCCGATCGCATGGCGCTCGCAGCCTCGGTCCCGCACGTGGACGAGACCGTGTCCTCGCACGCGCCCGCCGCCCCGGCCGAGGAGCCCGCCGACTACGCGCGCGTCTCCAAGATCCTCGTGGCCATGAAGCCCGCCGAGGCCGCCGCGATCCTCACGCACCTGAGCGATGCCCAGGTCGAGGGGGTGCTGCGTTCGGTGGGACCGCGTCAGGCCGCCACCCTGCTCGCCGCGATGCCGGCGGAACGCGCCGCGCAGCTCTCGCGGCGATTGCTCACCCCGACCGTCGAGGAGAAGCGCCCGTGAACCCGGTCTCGCCCGTTCCCGTTCCCGGTTGGCCCGAGCCCGCGCGCGACATGGGCGCGGTGCCCGACGACCTGGCCGCGATGTTCGCCGGCATGCTGGCGGCGAACGTCGCGCCCGCACCGGTGCCCACGCCGGTCCCCGTGATCCCCAACGAGGCACCCGTGGTGACCTCGGAGGCCGCGGCCGTGCCGTGTGCCGATGGTGAGCCGCCGCGTCCCTCGGTGGCGGGCCCCGTGCCCGTCCCGACGCCGCGCGCGACGCCGACGTTCCCGGCCGTCCCGGCCCCGGATCGTCCGCTCCACGCCCCGAACGGTCCTGCGACCGCGGGTGTGGCGCCCACCACGGCCCGGTCCGGCCACGTCCTGCCCGAGGGGACGCCTGCGGGCGGGCCCGTCGTGCCGGACGGGTCGAAGGGGCCCGTCCTGACGACCACGGACGTGCACTTGGCTGCATCGCCCAGCGCAGAGTCGTCGCTCGAGCCCGAGGCGCCGGTCGTGGACGAGTCGGCCGTGCCCGAGCCCGCGCTCGAGCCGGCCGCGCCCGAGCGGGGTCGCATGGAACTGCCCGCGGGGTTCACGCCCGTCCGCCTGCCCGCCTCGCCCGCGCTCGAGCGTGCGGCGGCGGTGCTCCAGCGTGCGGCCGGGGCCGCCGCCGCGGTCGAGGCCGGGCTCGCCGCCCTGCCCGGGCCGCGTCTCGAGGTCCGCGAGGGCAGCGTCGTGCTGGAGTCCGTGGTCGCGGGTGACGAGCGCGCCGCAGGTGCGCGCGGCGAGGTCGTGCCCGACGCGGTGCTCCCCGAGCGCGCGGTGCGCACCGGGACCGGCGCCGCCAGCACCGCCAACGACGAGCAGCCGATCGTCACGACGCCCGGCCACGGCCGCGTGCGTCCGGCGGCGTCGGCGAGGCCCAAGGTCGAGGGGGAGGGCACGCCCGCCCCGAGTACGTCGCCCAACGCGGTCGAGTCCGCCTACGGCGTCGAGCGTCCCACCACGCCGCCGCCGCACGCGCTCGTGCACGGCGTCACGGTCGCGCCCGCGCGCCTCGAGGACCCGCTCCCCGCGGTCGGGGGTGCGCAGGGCCCTGCACCGTTGCCCGAGGATCGTCCGCAGACCCTGTCGCCCTCGCACGCCACGGTGGCGTTCGACCGCGGCGACGGCATCGAGGGACGACTCCGCGTCGCGCTGCGCGGCGACATGCTGCACGCCAGCGTGCAGGTGCCCGACGCGGCCGCGGCCGAGCGCATCGAACGCGACCTCACCGGGCTCACCCGCGCGCTGCGGGCGCACGGCTTCGAGGACGCACGCATCACGGTGGACGTCGCGCGCACCGCGTCGTCCGACCGCGGACAGGACTCGCCGTCGCGAGACTCGCGCACGGCGCGCGAACACCAGCAGCCGCACGCCCACGAGCGCCAGTCGCGCCGCGAGCGTGGGGCCTCGCGGGAAGGGAGATAGGTCATGGTCGATCCCCTCTACGGAGCCTCGAACCCGCAGGCCGCGGTGGACCAGATGCTCGCGGCCACGAACGCCAAGCGCACCTCGTCGTCCACGACGGGTCGCGACAGCGTGGGCAAGGAGGCGTTCCTCACGCTCCTCGTCACGCAGTTGCGCAACCAGGACCCCACCAACCCGCTCGAGCCGCACGAGTTCGCCGCGCAGCTCGCGCAGTTCACGAGCGTCGAGCAGTTGACCACGCTCAACGCGGGCGTCGAGACGCTCGCGCAGCAGGGCCAGCTCAACACGCTCATGAGCGAGACCTCGTTCTCCGCCTCGCTCGTCGGCAAGACCATCGTCGCGCAGGGCAACCAGGTCGAGGTCCCGGTCACGGGTGCGGCCCGCGTCCGGCTCGACGTCGGGACCGGCGGTGGCGAGGCCACGATCACGCTCAAGGACAAGAACGGCCGCGTGGTCGCCGAGCGCCCGCTCGGTCGCCTGCCCGCCGGCCAGCAGGACGTGGACCTGCCGTCGGACCTGCCCGTGGGCTCGTACACGTACGAGATCCAGTGCACCGGTCCGAACGGCTCGAAGGTCCCGGTCCGCACCTTCGTCAGCGGTCGCGTCGAGGGCGTCCACTTCACCAACGGGGCCATCACGCTGCGCGTGGGTGCGCTCGACATCCCGCTCTCCGACCTCGCGGAGATCGGCCAACCCTGACCGCCCGCGCGCCATGGGCGCGCTCCCCGGCCACGACTTCCCTTCCCGATCCCTCAGTCACCCGTCACACGGAGGATGTACACCATGATGCGAGCGCTCTTCGCCGGCGTGTCCGGTCTGCGGAACCACCTGACGCGGATGGACGTCATCGGTAACAACATCGCCAACGTCAACACGGTCGCGTTCAAGTCGTCGCGCGTCACGTTCAAGGAGGCGTTCGTCCAGCTCGTGAGCGGTGCGTCGCGCCCCTCGGCCACGCTGGGCGGCACCAACCCGATCCAGATCGGCACCGGCGTCAACATGGGCAGCGTGGACCAGCTGTTCTCGCAGGGCAGCCTCGAGAGCACCGGCCAGCCGCTCGACCTCGCCATCCAGGGCGACGCGTTCTTCGTGCTCAACAACGGCAACTCGAGCGTGTACTCGCGCGCCGGCAACCTGCAGCTCGACGCCAACGGCAACCTGATCAACCCGGGCACGGGCTACCTCGTGCAGGGCATCAACGCCGACCCGCGCGGTAACTTCACGAGCGGCACGGCCATCTCGGGCATCCACATCGGCCTCACCGACAAGGCGCCCGCACAGGCCACCAGCCTCATCTCGCTCACCGGCAACCTCGACAGCAGCGCGGGCGTGGGGGCGTTCAAGTCCATGACCACGACCGTGTACGACAGCACGGGCGCGCCGCACGTGCTCACGCTGTCGTTCGAGAAGACCGGCGCCTCGGAGTGGAGCTGGACGGCCGACGTGGGCGGCACGCCGCCGACCGCGACCGTGTCGCCGGCCGGCTCCGGTCAGGTGACGTTCGGCCCGACCGGCCAGCTGCTGTCATTCACCTACCCGGGCGGTGGCACGGACATGACGATCACGCCCGCGGGCGGCGGCCTGCCGTTCGACATCACGCTCGACCCGGGCACGGTCAACACGACCAACGGCCTGGCCGGCTTCGCCAACCCGTCCAACGCCGTCGTCCGTGAGCAGAACGGCTTCCCGGCCGGCTCGCTCATCAACATCAGCGTGGACGCCAACGGCGTCATCAGCGGCTTCTTCGACAACGGCGTGACGCGCAGCCTGGCGCAGATCGCCCTCGCCACCTTCAACAACCCCGGCGGTCTGGTGCGCTCGAACGACGGCATGTACCAGAGCACGCCCAACTCGGGCCTCGCGGTCGTGGGCTTCGCCGGCGGCACCAGCCGCTCGACGATCACCCCGGGCGCGCTCGAGGGGTCGAACGTGGACATCTCGAACGAGTTCACCAACATGATCGTGACCCAGCGCGGCTTCCAGGCGAACGCCCGCGTGGTCACGACGGCCGACGAGATCCTCAACGACCTCGTGAACCTGCGTCGCTAGTCGTGACGGCAGGAAGCACCGGAAGAAGGTTCCGGTCTTCCGGCACAAGCTTCAGCCCCCGGGGGCCGCGACGCGCTCGCGGCCCTCGGGGTTTCTCGTGTCCGACCTGAAGGGGCGCCCGCAACCCACTGCGAAACAGCGTGGTGCGGATGCCGATCTCGTCCGGGCGCGAGCCGGTGTCCGGGGGCGTCGGACGGGGGTTCCGGTGGTACGGCGGTTGCTGTCCAAGGGAGGGAGTCACCGTCCCATCCACCGCCTGAGAGGACCCCATGAGCGACCACAAGGAAGAGAAGGCCCCCGCTGCCGCTCCCGCGGGCGCGGCCAAGCCCGGTCTCCCCATCCCGATGATCGGTGCCGCGGTCGGCGCCCTCGTGCTGGGCACCGTGCTCGGCCTGTTCGTGATCGCGCCCCGCGTCGTCGGTTCGCGCGGTGCCGCCGCCCAGCCGGCCGCGGCCGACGCGGCCGGGCACGGTGAGTCGGCCGCGGCCGAGAAGGGCGGACACGGCGCCAAGGCCGAGAAGGGCGGGCACGGGGGATCGGGTGGGCACGGCGAGGCGGGCTCGGTGCACCGCATCGAGAACCTCATCGTGAACCCGGCCGGCTCGCAGGGTCGCCGCTTCCTCATGATGACGGTCGCCATCCAGGTCACCGACGGCAAGGTCGAGTCCGGCCTGCGCGCCCAGGACGCGCAACTGCGCGACGCGATCATCGGCGCGCTCGAGACCCAGCCCATGGCCGTCATCACCGGTCCGGGCGGGCGCGACAGCGTCCGCACCGCCATCCGTCGCGCCATCACGCCGATCGTCGGCGAGCATGAGCCGTTCGACGTCTTCCTGCCGCAGTTCGTGCTCCAGTGAGCGCCGAGGTGGTGGGCATGCGGACCTGGTTGCAGCAGAAGGACGTGGACGCGCTGTTCGGCGTCGCGCCTGCGGCTCCCGAGGTCCGCCCGTACGACTTCCTCGCGCCGCCGCGCTTGCCGCGCGAGCAGCGCGCGGTGGTGGACGCCGCGCTCGAGCGCCTCGCGCCCGCGTTGGCGGCGCTGCTCGGGTCGCGTCTGCGCAAGGCGTTCGAGGTCGTGCCCGCCGGGGTCGAGACCGTGCGCGCGGGCGACCTCGCGAACGGCCTGCCCGACCCGTGCGTGGCGTGGC
Source organism: bacterium (assembly GCA_046076045.1). Taxonomy (GTDB): domain Bacteria; phylum Eisenbacteria; class RBG-16-71-46; order RBG-16-71-46; family RBG-16-71-46; genus JAIOPA01. The sequence goes on along the minus strand of JBJTRI010000016.1, from coordinate 6,854 downwards.
CGCTCACGATCGGCGATGCACCCGCGGTGCTCGAGCTCGGGGTGCCGTTCGCGCTCGCCGTGGTGGACCGCTCGTTCGGCGGCGCGGGCGACGCGCCGACCGAGGTCCGCGTGCTCACCGCGCTCGAGCAGCGCGTGGTCGCGGGCTTCGCGGCCGCGCTGCCCGCGGTACTCCGCGATTCGTTCCGGCTCCCGAGCGTGTCCGACGCCGTCGGCGACTGCCGCGTCGAGCCCGGCACCGTGCCGTTCCGCGGCCGCGACGAGGTGTTCGTCGTCGTGCGCCTCGACGTGCGCGCGACCGGTCTCGAGACGCGCTGGACGCTCGGCGTGCCGCTCGAGTCACTCGCGCCGCTGTTCGTGGAGCCCGCCACGCCGGCGCTGCCGGTCGCCGCGCCGAGCCCGCTCGCCGCGCGCGAGCTGCAGCACGCGCACGTCCGCATCGTGGCGCGCATGCCGCTGCTGCGGGTGCGCGCCGGAGCGCTCGCCGAACTCGCGGTCGGCGACACGCTGCCGACCCCGCACGCCGTGGGCACGCCCGTCGAGGTGCTCGTGAACGGCCTCGTCCGCTGGCGGGGCACCGTTGGCCGCATGCAGGGCCGTCTGGCCCTGCAGATCACCGAGACCGTGACGACGCCGACTCCGGCGCGTCCCGCTCGCGACCCCGAAGGGAGAGCCCAGTGAACGTCCGTGACATCCAGGAGCCGCAGCGCGGTGACCTCAAGGCCGTGGCCGGCTTCGACGCGCTGCTCGACGTCCGCATGCCGGTCGTCATCGAGATCGGTCGCGCCCAGATGACCGTACAGGACGTGCTGCAACTCGCCCCGGGCTCGGTCGTGATGCTCGACCGCGCGGTCGGCGAGCCCGTCGACCTGTACGTCTCCGATCGCCGCTTCGCGCAGGGCGAGATCGTGGTGGTGGACGACCGCTTCGGCGTGCGCGTCACCCGCCTCCTCGCCGGTGGCGCCACGGAGGCCGCGTGAGCGCGGGTCTCCATCTCCTCGCGGCGCTGGCCGTGACGCTCGGCGTCATGATGCTGGCGCTGCGCCTGCTGCAGAAGGTGCGCGCGGGCGGCGTGAGCCGCGTGCCGCTGCGCGTCCTGCAGCGCGTCGAGACGGGCCCCAAGCAGGCCATCGCGCTCGTGCAGGTGGTGGACCGCGTGCTCGTGGTCTCGCTCGCCGAGAGCGGTTCGCGCCTGCTCACCGAACTCACCGAGGGCGAGCGCGAGCGCGTACTGGTGGCCGAGGCGGCGCCCGCGACCACGACCACGACCGCGACGCCGGCCCGCCCGGGCCTGTCGTGGGCGGCCATCGCGCGCAGCGCCGGGCTCGGGGCCTGGGTGCTCGCCGCTCTGCTCGCCGTCTCCGCGCCCGCGTCGGCGCAATCGGGCGCGCCCGCGCCGAGCCGTGGCCGTACGACGGTCGCGGCCGCGCCGGTCGCGCCCGCCGTCCCCGGTCCCGGACTCGGCGTCCCGAACCCGCCCAAGATGTCCATGAGCATCGGGCAGGGGCCGGGTTCGCTGCAGATGACCGGCACCGTCGGGCTCGTCGTGTTCATGGGCTTCCTCACGCTCCTGCCTGCGATCGTGCTGCTCATGACGAGCTTCACCCGCATCCTGATCGTGCTGCACTTCCTGCGCTCGGCGCTCGGCACGCAGACCACGCCGCCCTCGCAGTTGCTCGCCGCGATCGCGATCCTGCTCACCGCGGTGATCATGAACCCGACGCTCCAGCGCACGCAGCAGGAGGCGCTGCAGCCGTACTTCGACGGTCGCATCTCGCAGACCGAGGCCTACGAGCGCGGCATCGTGCCGTTCCGCGAGTTCATGCTCACCCACACGCGCGAGAAGGACCTGGCGATGTTCGCCGAGGCCAGCGGCGCGCCCGCCGACCGCGCGCCCGAGCAGCTCCCCATCGTCACGATCATCAGCGCGTTCGTCACCAGCGAGCTGCGCACCGCGTTCCAGATGGGCTTCGCCCTGTTCCTGCCGTTCGTGGTCGTGGACTTGGTGGTGGCCTCGGTCCTCATGAGCCTCGGCATGTTCATGCTGCCGCCCGCCATGATCTCGCTGCCCTTCAAGCTGCTGCTGTTCGTCCTCGCGGACGGATGGTCGCTCGTGTTCCAGAACCTCATCCTGAGCTTCCGCTGACATGTCCAACGCCCTCGCGCTCGACCTCATGCGCAGCGCCGTCCAGATGTCGCTGCTCGTCGCCGCCCCGATGCTGGTGGCCGCGCTACTCGTCGGCCTCGTGGTCGGCGTGCTGCAGGCCGTCACGCAGATCCAGGAGCAGACGCTCACCTTCATCCCCAAGCTGCTCGTCATGACGCTCGTGCTCGTCCTGCTCATGCCGTGGTTCCTGTCGCGGCTCGTCTCCTACATGGCGGGCATCTTCAACAGCCTGCCGAACCTCGCGGCATGAGCCCCGACGCCCTGCAGCAGGCGCTGACGCCCGACCGCTGGCCCGCGCTCATCATGGTGACCGCGCGGGTCACCGGGCTCATGCTGTCGGCGCCGCTGTGGTCCATGACGCAGATGCCGACCGCGGTCCGCGCCGCGATCACGGTCGTGCTGTCGATCCTGCTGCTGCCGTCGGTGCCGCCCGTCGCGTTGCCCGCGCAGCCGTTCGACCTGCCGCTGCCGCTCGCGCTCGAGGGGCTCATCGGCGTGACGACCGGGCTCACCGCCGCGGTGCTCGTGCAGGGGGCGGCCCTCGCCGGCGAGATGCTCGGCGTGCAGATGGGCATCTCGATGGGGCCGGCGGTGTTCGTCATGCCGGACCTGCCCAACTCGGAGTTCGGCTCGCTGTTCGGCCTGTTCGCGACCGTCCTCTACCTCGGGGTGGACGGTCACCTCGCGCTCGTCACCGGACTCGCCGACGGACTGCGCGCCCTGCCGCCGGGCGGGGCGATGGCGATCGCGAGCGGTGCGACCGTGTCCGCGGGGCTGCTCGGCACCCTGTTCTCGACCGCGGCCTCGGTCGCGGGGCCGGTGCTGGCCACGCTCCTCCTCACGCACGTCGCGATGGCGTTGCTCAACCGCGCCGTGCCGCAGTTGAACGCCCTCATGACCTCGTTCCCGATCACCATCGGGGCGGGGCTGCTCGTCATGGGCATCGCCCTGCCGGTCATGACCGGCGTGCTGGTGGACGGGTTCGCGCAGTTGCCCGACGCGGTCGACGGCATCGTGGGCGCGTGGCGCCTCACGGCGGGAGGGCGCTGAGCCATGGCCGGCGACGACGGGCAGGAGAGGACCCAACAACCCACCGCCAAACGGCGCGCCACCGCCCGTCAGGACGGCAAGGTCGCGCGCAGCCCGGAGTTCACCTCGGCCTCGGTGACGCTGGCCGGCGTCGCGCTGCTCGGGGCCACGGGTACGGCCGCCATCGGCGCGCTCGCGGCCGGCCAGTTGCGCAGCTCCACCGCGTCGCTCGCGCTCGGGGCCCAGCTCGGCGGCGGCGACCTCGTGGCCGCGCTGCGCGGCGCGATCCTCGGCACGGTCGGCGCGTTGCTGCCGTTGTTCGCCGTGGTCGTGGTCTCGGCCATCGCCTCGGGACTCGCGATGACGCGCGGCCTGTTCTCGTTCAAGGCCATCGCCTTCAAGTGGTCGAACATCAACCCCGCGAGCGGCCTCAAGCGCATGGTCGGTTCCGAGGCCGTCGTCACGCTGCTGCGCTCGCTGCTCAAGGTGGGCGGCATCGGCGCGCTCGCGTGGATGGTGCTCGCCGCCGCCCAGCCCGAGCTGCTCGCGCTGGCCGGCGCGGGCCCCGGCGGCATCGCCGCGGTCATCCAGGCGGTCGCGTTCAAGCTGGCGTGGGTGGTGGGCATCGCGTTCTTCGTGGTCGCCGCGGTGGACTGGGTGTGGCGTTGGTACCAGCTCGAGAAGAGCCTGCGCATGACGCTGCAGGAGGTGAAGCTGGAGTACCGCGAGTCGGAAGGCGATCCCATGGTGAAGGCGCGCCAGCAGAGCATGGCGCGCGGTCGCGCCCGCCAGCTCATGCTCCAGAACGTGCGCAAGGCCGACGTCGTGGTGGTGAACCCGGTCCACGTCGCCGTGGCGCTCAAGTACGACCTCGACGAGGGCCCGACCCCGATCGTGGTCGCGATGGGCGAGCGCCTGCTCGCACAGCGCATCAAGGACCTCGCGCGCCAGTACGACGTGCCGATCGTCGAGAACCCGCCGGTGGCACGCGCCCTGCTTGCCTCGTCGCAGGTCGGCCGTCCCATCCCGCCGGCCCTCTACGCCGCCATCGCCGAGATCCTCGCGTTCGTCTATCGCCAGCGGGGTCGTCTGCCCGGCGGCGGCCGCCTCACCCTTGATGGAGGTCGTTCGTGAGCACCGTGACCCTGCCGAGCGCCGCACCCGCGGCCGTCCGCGCCGCCGCGCACCCGACCACGCCGGGGGCGGGGCACCCGCACGTCCCGCACGGCGCTCCGGCGCCGGGGGCGGGCCTGCCGGGCGTCGCGCGCCGTCTGTTCGCGGGCAGCGCCGAGACCGCGCTCGCGGTCGGCGTCGTCATCACGGTCGCGCTGCTCGTGCTGCCGTTGCCGCCGTTCCTGCTCGACGCGCTGCTCGCGGTGAGTTTCGGGCTGTCCATCGTGACGCTCATGCTCACGATCAACACGCACGACCCGATCGAGTTCAACGTCTTCCCGAGCCTGCTGCTGCTCATGACGCTGTTCCGGCTCGGGCTCAACGTCACGAGCACGCGTCTCATCCTCGGCACGGGACACGCCGGCGACGTCATCACCGCGTTCGGCACGTTCGTCATCGGCGGCAACGTCGTCGTCGGTCTGATCATCTTCCTCATCCTGGTGGTCATCAACTTCGTCGTCATCACCAAGGGCGCCGGGCGCATCGCCGAGGTCGCCGCGCGCTTCACGCTCGACGCCATGCCGGGTCGCCAGATGAGCATCGACGCCGACCTCGGAGCCGGGCTCATCGACGAGGTCGAGGCCCGGCGTCGGCGCGAGGAGATCAACCGCTACGCCGACTTCTACGGCTCCATGGACGGCGCCGCGAAGTTCGTGCGCGGCGACGCGATCGCCGCCCTCATCATCACCGCGGTCAACCTGGTCGGCGGGTTCGTGATCGGCATGACGCAGCGCGGCATGACGGCCGGCGAGGCGCTCACGACCTACAGCATGCTCACCATCGGTGACGGTCTGGTGACCCAGATCCCGGCGCTCATCGTGAGCACGGCCGCCGGTATCCTGGTCACGCACGGTTCGAACAACGGCGGCATGGCCGGCACCATGGCCTCGCAGTTCACGCGCAGCCCGCGCGCGCTGTGGACCGCCGCCGGCGTGCTGTCCGCGTTCGCGCTCGTCCCGGGCCTGCCACCGCTGCCGTTCCTCGGGCTCGGTGTGGGCTGCGGCCTGCTCGCGCGTCGCCTCGGTCAGCGTCCTGCGGACACCGCCGCGGCCACCACCGAACCGGCCGCCGAGACCGCGTCGCCGAGCGAGGCCCCGCCGCTGCAGGAACTGCTCACGCTCGAGCCGCTCGAGCTCGAGGTCGGCTACGGCCTCGTGCCGTTCGTGGACGAGCGCAAGGGCGGCACGCTGCTGCCGCGCGTCGGCGTGCTGCGCAAGCAGCTCGCGTTCGAGCTCGGCATGATCGTGCCCTCGGTCCGCATCCGCGACAACATCCAGCTCGCCGCCCACGAGTACGCCATCAAGATGCGCGGCGTGCGGATCGGCGGTGGGGAGCTGCCGCCGGGCCTGCTGCTGGCGGTGGACACGCGCGGCGTCGGCGCCCCGCTCGACGGCATGCGCACCACCGACCCGAGCTTCGGCCTGCCCGCCGTGTGGGTCGCGCCCGAGCAGCGCGCCAACGCCGAGTCGTCGGGCTGGGTGGTGGTGGAGCCGCTCGCCGTGCTCTCCACGCACCTGCTCGAGACCATCCGCACGCACGCGGCCGACCTGCTCTCGCGCCAGCACGTCCGCGAGATGCTCGACAGCCTCAAGGAGTCGCACGCCGCCCTGGTCGAGGACCTGGTCCCGAACCGGCTCAGCCTGGGTGCGGTGCACCGCGTCCTGCAGCGCCTGCTGCGCGAGGGCCTGCCGGTGCGCGACCTCGTCACGGTGCTCGAGGCGCTCTCGGACGCCGCGGACCAGACCAAGGACCCCGAGGCGCTGGCCGAGCACGCGCGTCGCGCGCTCGGGCCGGTGATCGCCGACATGCTGGCGGGCGAGGACGGCACGGTCCGCGCCCTCACGCTCGGGCCCAAACTCGAGGTCGCGCTCATGCAGTTGTTCAGCCCGCGTCCGAACGCCCCGGCCTCGCAGCTCGACCCGGAGCAGTTGCACCGCGCGCTCGGGGAGTTGGAACGACTCGTGCAAAGCCAGCGTCGGGAGGGCACACAGCCCCCCCTCGTGGCACCCCCGGGCCTCCGGCTCGGCGTCCGCCGCCTGACCGAACCCGTCCTGCCGCGTCTCGTCGTGGTCTCGCTCGCCGAGCTCCCGCCGCAGACGCCCATCCAGAACCTCGCGACCTGGGAGTTGCCCGATGCCGCATGAGATCCTCCACGGAGCCGACATCCCGTCGCTGCTCGACCGTGCGCGCACGATGCTCGGGGACGACGCGCGCGTGCTGAAGGTGCGCCGTGCCGCCTACGGTGGCTTCGAGATGGTGGCCGAGGAGGGGCGTGCCCCACGCGGGCCCCGCTTCGAGCCCATGCGTCCCGAGGGCATCGAGCAGGCCCGGCGCGAGAGGAGCGGTCCGCGCGTGATCGCGCTCGTGGGCCCCACGGGCAGCGGCAAGACCACCACACTCGCCAAGCTCGCCAACCATGACGAGGTGTTCGGCCGCGATCGCGTGGGCTTCGTCTGCCTCGACACGTACCGTGTCGGCGCGGTCGA